>DATILL010000064.1:0-25086 GCA_035476575.1 Mycobacteriales bacterium | reverse complement strand
ACCCTCCGCAACACCGCGATCAGCCTGCTCCGCCTATCCGGAGCCACCAACATCGCCGCCAGCCACCGACATCACGCCACCCGCACCGAACGACCGATCACGCTCCTGCTGACCTCATGAACGACTTTGCCTCGGCCCTGCGGCCGGCCCAACTACGACCGGTTCGGCATCACCGCGACCACCACCGAACAGTACGTCTGGTATGACCACCCGGACAGCACGCACCGCTGGCCGCTGCCCACCCCGACCGCATAGCGATCCCGCTGGCTTCCGTTCCGAAACCGCGGCATGTTCACGAAGAATGGCGGACCGGCTGGCCGTCTCCCACCGCGACACGAGCGAATGCTCCACATGCTCGACCCATCGATGGGCATCGCTTGGCTGGTCGGTCGGCCATCCCGGGCGCATTGGCCGGAAACCCGTAATAGTCCGGGACCGTGGTAAGCATGTCGAGGCCGCGGTCGTGAAGCAGCCGCTTGATCTCGCCTTCCAGCGGCCTGAACAAGATGACCGCCCTACGCGACGCCATCCTCAGCCATGCAGCGCCGACGGGTCACCCAGCCGTCCGGGGCCGTCGAGACGGACGCCGGAGAGTGGCTGCGGCCAGGGGCGGTCGGTTGTGCGCCCACAGCCAACTCCGGGGATGGACGGGTCGCTCATAATCGGCATATCGCAACAGCTAGCAGTGAGGGGAGCCACCATGCACACGCTGTACGACACGCGAGCCGTGCACCCGCTCGACCGCTACGAATACTACCGGGCGGAAGCCGCGGCCGAGCTGGCCCCCGTGTCGGTTCACGGACGTTCACCCGGCCATCTGCTCGCGGTGATGTCGGTCGCGAAGATCGGCGACTTCCAAATCGAGACGTTCACCTGGGGCGCGGACCGCGAGGTCGTGGTACGACGCACCGAACAACTGATCCGCACCAGTGACCCCGGCTGGTACCGGATATTTCTCAGTTCCACCCCCGGAGCACGGGCAGAACAGGCGGACCACCGGGTGGAGTTCCGCGCTCGGGACATCGCGCTGTACGACGTGTCCCTGCCCTGGACGGCGACGCACCTGGCCGGACCGACGCCGATGCGGGTTATCATGCTGACGTTCCCGCAAGCGCTGGTGCCCATTGACCCTGCCACGGTCCGGCCGCTGGTCGGTACCCTGACGCCGAGGAACATGCCCGGGCGCAGCCTGCTCGCGCAGCTCATCATCGGGCTGGCCGAACCGACCGCCACGGACGACCCGGGCCTGGCGGAGGTCCTGCGAGAATGCGTGGTCGAGCTGATCCGTCAACGACTCGGCGCGTCGACCGGGATCACTCCGCACGCACGCCGGCTGCTGCAACAGGCCCACATCAACGGCATCCTCCGTCAACACCTCGACAATCCAGCACTCGACCCGGGCGGGATCGCCCGGGCCGCGAACATCTCACCGCGGTACCTGCACACCATATTCCAGGACGCCGACCTGAGCCCGATGCAACTGCTCAAGCGGCTGCGCCTACAAGAGGCCCACCGTAGGCTGCAGAACCCAGCGCCGGCCAGTACGTCCATTAAGGACATCATGTCGGCGGTGGGGTACGTTCGGCCGGACCAGTTCGCCCGGGACTTCCGGCAACTGTTCGGCGTCTCGGCCACACAGGCACGCCGGCTCGCCGGCGAGCGGTCCTCCTACCGCGGGGCGTGAACCGTGGGCCGCCACCGTGATCCGGGCCAACCCCGCGAACCGGACGTCCAGATTGACATCACGCTCACCCTGCCCCGCCCGATCGTCTGGCTGCTGGCCGGCATCGCCGCCAGCCACCTGCACGCATTCGGCGGGATGGTCGAGAAGGTCAGCCACATCCTGCGCGCAGTCGCCGGGTGACCTGACCGCCGGTGCGGGGCCAACCGTCCGGCAGGACGGCGACCGACCGGCGGTTGGGCTGGCTGCCCGTCCAGCAGCTTCTGGAACCGATGGTGTGCGACACGAGACAGTACAGGTCGACGAGGCCGTCTTCGACGTCCACCACTTAAGGCTTGAGACCGCCGCCTGTTTCCGGCGGTGACGCTCATACGAACCTATGCGTCTACGAATCTATGCGTGAGGTAAACTTAGCGAGCCAGTTCCCGCGCACGAGACTCAAAGTCCCGCACAGCGGGGAGCGCCTGGTACGGTTTGAGCTGCTTTCGGAGCAGGTTTACCCGAGTGTCGCCCCGGGCTGAGGTGACTTCTCCCGTCAGCTCCAGGGTCTTGGTGGCCGCCGCCACGGCTTGGTCGATGTTACCGAGCATGATATAGGCCTCTGCCAGCCAACTGGTGTACAGCGCCAACTCGCGTGCCATGCGTTCGTCGTAGCTGCACAGAGCGTTAGACAGGAGTGGCACCGCCCGCGCCGGTAGGCCAAGTTCGACATAGCAGCGCCCGGCCATCACATCGACCTCCGCCGCGTCGAGCCAGTAGACCCACGAAGGGTCGTCGTCCGGCGTGCGGCGTTCATAGTCCTCCTCCACTGCTGAGAGCGTGCGCTCGGCCTGCCTGCGGTCGCCTGCCTTGGCGCTGGCCCATGCTATCCGTTCCTTAAGCAACGCCCGAGTGGTCGGAGTGGCGTGATGCTTAGCTCCAGTGGCGGCCGTCCGGGCCAGCAGGACCGCTTCACGCGGGTTTCCGACGTTACTGATCTGGTATGCAAGCGTGGAGATGAGGTTCGCCGCCAATGGCACATCGCCGGCGGCATGAGCTGCCTTTATCCCAATGCTGTAGTAGCGCGCGGCGGCCGGGTAGCTTCCCATGTCACCGGTCACCCAGCCCGCCAGTTGGCACAGCTCGCCCACGGCGACCAGCAGACGCCGTCGTAGAGACTCCGTCGCAGCGGCTTTGTGGAGCAAGTCAGCGGTGGCGTGCAGCTCGCGCTCCACAAGCCCACGCAGGTCGCCAGCTTCCGCGAAGTCGTCCAGGCGCCTCAACTGAGCGATCCGCCGCTCAACCCTGGACACCAGGGCCTCGCCAATGCGCCGGCCAGCGGCCACCTCCACCACCTGCGGCGGTTCGACCACCAGCCACTCATGCGTGATGCGGCTCAACGCGCCGGCCGTGACTGGCAGGCCATCGCCCACCCGGAGCAGATCGGCCAGCTCACCGCCACGTTCGACAGTCCAGTCCTCGCTGGTAAGCGCAAGCTGGGCGGCCTCGACTGTGCCGCTCGGCTTGAACAGCCCTGCCAGGTCCGCTGGCCGGGCTGGGCTTGGGCCGTCGGTGAGGAGGAATTGGAGCCGGTCGCGGGGCAGTTGCAGGACAGTGGCGAGCTTGGGCCACAGGTACGGCTGCGGCAGGTGCTGGCCAGCCTCCCAGCGGATCACCGTGGAGCGGTCGACGTGCAGGGCCTCGGCCAGCGATTCCTGCGTGTGGCCAGCGGCTTTGCGGGCCGCGACCAGCCCGGCCCGGCGATTTCCCACCATTTCCCACCTCCTGTTCCCAGCCGAAAGTAGCAGTCTCCGACGGGTTGTCCCACGTGGCATGCGGGAGTGCGACATCAGCGTCGCGAGGGTTCCACTTTGGTGCTCTGTTACCGCTGGCGACGCTCATATACGAATCTATGCGGCAGGTATCCAGGGATTGCATTGGCTCGGCGCAGTCCGGCGACCGGCCGCGTCCGAAGCTGATGATCTTGTAGCCGTTGAGCCCAAGATTGGGAGCTGACCTCGTGCCACCCCTGTTGCATCCCGTGCCCGAGTTGTCCACCGAGCCCGTGTTGGCGCCGTTCGTGGCGTGTGTGGTGGTGGGGTTGGCGACCACGGCCGGAGTGCCTGGCCCGGCGGAGGTCGCGGAGGTGGCCGCCCTGTACCTGGACCGGCCCGCGGTGACCCGGCCGCCGCTGCTGTTCTGCTGTCAGCCAGCCGGGCCGTGGGCCGGACTGGGCGCGGCCACGGTCTCGCACCTGAGGTTCGCGCCGCCGTGGGCGGAGGTCGCCGGGCGGGTCGCCGAGGCGCTGGCCGGTCGGACCGTGGTCACCCACGACACCGGCCGGCTGGCCATCCTCCTAAGGCATCTGCCGGACTGGCGGCCGGCCGCCGTCCTGCACACCCGCGACCTCGCCGAACGGCTCTGGCCCGGGCTGCCCGGCTACGACCGGCACGCGCTGTCGGTGGTTCTGGGCTCCGGCCGGGTCAGCCCCGGCGCGGCCGGGGAGGCCGACGACGTCGCGCACCTGCTGCTCGCCCTCACCGGCCACACCGCAGGGCCGACTCCGCTGGGCTAGCCGTCCCCGCCCTGGCCACCACCATTGAACCCGTCCCGGGCAGGAGGACACTCATGGCCGCCCGCCGCCCGCCGCCCGCCGCCCGCCGCCCCAGCGACCCGACGCCCAGATCTGGCACGAGCCGGACATGCTGCCCTTCGTGGCCCGGCGTGACATCGGCGGCATCTACCGCGTTCTCCAGACCCACGGCTACACCCAGCAGCAGATCGCCACGCTCACCGGACAGTCCCAGCCCGAAGTGTCCGCGATCATCCACGGCCGTCAGGTGATGGCGTACGACGTGATCGAGCGAGTCCTCGACGGCCTCGGCGTGCCCCGCGGCCTAGCTGGCCTGGCCTACCACCCCCACCACGGCGCCACCCCGGGCGCCGCCACGCCCGGTCCCTGACCAGAACGGAGCACCACCCGCCATGCCATCCACCACCGGACGTGCCCGGTGAACACCATCCCACCCAGCCCGCTCTGGCAGCTCCCCGACCGCCCCGACCCCGCCCTGTGGGACGAGCCCCGCATGCGCGCCGCCCTCGCTCACCACGACCTCCGGCACGTCTACCAGACGCTCAGCCTGCACGGATACAGCCAGCAACGAATCGCGGCACTCACCGGACAGTCACAGCCCGAAGTCTCATCCATCATCCACAACCGCCGCCACGTCCAGGCATACGCCGTCCTCCTCGGCGTCGCCCGCAGCCTCGGCATCCCCCTCGGCTACATGGGCCTGTCCCACTGCCACTGCACCCACACCACCCAACACCCCCACCCGGACGGCGCCCGCGACCCCGCCGGGCCGGGTGATATCCGATGAGCGCGCCGGAATGGGCGCCGCACCCGTTCCGGACGGCATGGAGGGGACGCCGGGCCGCGTGACGCCGGCCGGATGCTGCGCTGGCACCTGCTCCGGCAGATCCAACTTGGACGCCAACGGCCCCGTCGAGGGTTTGCTGTAGTCGCGGCAATGACCAAGCAGCCGCTTGGACGGAGCTGTGGTCGGTCCGTCATTCATCTGCTCCGGCCCGCCCGCGGCAGCCGCCTCACCCCGCAGCTTCTTGCCAAGATTCGGGATACGACCCAGCCGCTCGCCTCCAGGAACGGCTGGAATCGATCCCGCGTGACGGTCTCCTCGGCCTGGCCTTCGACGAGCAGGTGAATCCGCCGGTACAGCATCAGGATGGACGCTCCGGGCCGGGCCGGTCGCCGATCAGGTTCTTCTCCCAAAGCTCGCCGAGCGAGTACTCGTCGAGCCATTCGCGCAGGCTGTCCGGGGGCGGCCGGTCGAACACGAAGGCACCGTCCCGCCGTTCCACCACGATGAGATCGGGCAGCTCGAACTGGTTCATCAACGTCACCGACTGGGTGGCGACGATGAACTGACCGCGCACGGAAGCCGAGCGCAGCACCCCGGCAAGCTGGACAATCGCGTATGGATGCAGGCCCAGCTCGGGCTCGTCCAGCACTACGAGCCTCGGCGGCTCCGGTGAGAGCAGCAGGGTCGCCAGGCAGATAAACCGCAGGGTGCCTTCCGAAAGCTGGTTCGCTGAGAAGACCACGTCCGAGTCGACCGGTCGCCACCGCAGCAGGATCGTCTCAGCGGGTGCTGGTTGCAGGCCAAAGTCGCGAAAGAATGGTGCCACCTGCTGCACTGCCCCGACGATGCCCCTTCCGAGGGGTCCACGACCCGTCCCCTGCCCACCGAAGGACCTCGGTGGCGAAAATCAGTTAATCATCCTGCGCGGGCGCGAGGACGGCGTCGTACTGGTTGGGTGGGGCTTCGAGAAAGATGCGGATCCTTTGGTAGAGGGCGGCCGATGCAGCAAGGCGGACGCGCCGCCGTTCAGCCCAACGAAGAGCCGCAGGTCCTCGTCCACAATGCGACCGAGCAGCTCCAGCATGCGGATGACGTTGCTCTTGCCCGACCCGTTCGCCCCGACGAGCACATTGAGGTCGCGCAGCTCCACCTCGGCGTCGCGGATCGAGGTGAACTCCTTGACCCAGATCGACCGTACGCCATCGCTGACCATGCGCTCACTGTAGTGATCAGCGGCGACGAACCGGAGCTAGTCGTCGGGCGGGGTGAAGGTCTTGGTGCGGCGCAGGCCGGCAGCCCGGCCCTTGCCGGCCACCACCAGGGCCATCTTCCGGGACGCCTCGTCGATCATCTCCTCGCCCAACATCACCGAGCCCCGCTTCCCGCCCGCCTCGGAGGTGTAGTACTCGTACGCGTCCAGGATCAGCTCGGCATGGTCGTAGTCGTCCTGGCTCGGTGCGTAGGCCTCGTTGGCCACCTCGACCTGGCCGGGGTGCAGCACCCACTTGCCGTCGAACCCGAGCGCCGCCGACCGCCTGGCCACCCGGCGGAAGCCCTCGACGTCGCGGATCTGCAGGTACGGCCCGTCGATGGCCTGCAGGTCGTGCGCCCGGGCGGCCATCAGGATCCGCATCAGGATGTAGTGGTAGGCGTCGCCGACGTCGTACCCGGGTGGCTGCTCGCCGACGACCAGCGACCTCATGTTGATCGAGGCCATGAAGTCGGCCGGGCCGAAGATGATCGTCTCCACCCGAGGGGACGCGGCGGCGATGGCGTCGACGTTGACCAGCCCGCGGGCGTTCTCGATCTGCGCCTCGATGCCGATCCGGCCGACCTCGAAACCCATCGTCTTCTCGATCTGGGTGAGCAGCAGGTCCAGCCAGACCACCTGGTCGGCGGTCTGCACCTTGGGCAGCATGATGCAGTCGAGCCACTGGCCGGCGCCCTCGACCACCTCGATGACGTCCCGGTAGGTCCACTCGGTGGTCAGGTCGTTGACCCGGACCACCCGGATCTTGCCCTCGTACCCGCCCTCGGCCAGCGCGGCGACGATGTTCTTTCGTGCGTCGGGCTTGGCCAGCGGAGCGACGGCGTCCTCGATGTCCAGGAAGATCTGGTCGGCGGGCAGGCTCTTCGCCTTCTCCAGGAAGCGCGGGTTGCTGCCGGGTACGGCGAGGCAGGAGCGCCGCGGGCGCAGCGTGCGGTCGGCCACTGGTGGACCTCCTTACCCATCGCGGTCTGCCTCGCAGGCTAGCCAGCGGCCGGGCGGCGGCGCACCGGATGCCGGTGCCTACTCGGTCACACCCCGTCGCCAGACCGACCCGGCTGGTCACTCCACCGGAATGGCACGGGCTCCCGCCCGGACCACCAGCGCCACCCCGACGAGCAGCAGCGCCAGCCCAGGCGCCGCCGTGCCAGCCGGCACCTGGCCCAGCCACACCGCCGCGACCAGGCCGGCGCCGGGCACCTCGAACAGGAGCGCCAGGCTGACCACGGTCGGGCTGGTGGACCGCAGGACGACGTTGACCAGCGAATGCCCGAGCAACTGTGCGCCGACCGTCAGCGCGGCCAGCTTCAGCCACGTCTCGCCCTCGTACCCGCCGAGCCGCTGCCCGCCGACCAGGCAGGTGCCGAGCAGCAGCAGCGCGCAGAAGCTGTAGCAGATCGTGGTGTACGACGCCGTGGACACCCGCGCCCGGACCGCGCCGCCGGCCGTGACGTAGGCCGCGGCCAGCACGCCACCGGTGACCGCCAGCAGGTCACCCACGACCGCGCGGCCGGCCAGCCCGAGGTCCGCGCCGGTCAGCAGCACCGCCCCGACCACGGCGACACCGATGCCGAGCCAGACGGCGCGCGAGACCCGGCGGCCCCGCACGCGGGCGATCAGCGCCGCCCACACCGGCTGGGTGGCCACCAGCGCGGTGGCCGAGGCGACGGAGGTGAGCGTCACCGACGGCACCCAGGTGGCGAAGTGCGCCGCCAGCAGCGCCCCGGCCAGCAGCGACAGCCTCCAGCTTCGCTGGTCCAGCCGGGCCAGCTCGGCCCGGCGACGTACGGCCGACCAGGGCAGCAGCACCGCAACGGCCAGCGCGTTGCGCCAGAAGGCGATGGCCAGCGCCGGGGCCGCGGTCGCGGCGATCAGCGAGGCGGAGGTGGAGACGGCGGCTGTTGCGACGGCGAGCAGGGCCAGGTCCAGCTTCGACGGCAGCGTGATCGCCTCGTGGGTCACGGCGTGGCCTCTCCCGGGAGCGGTCGGCCAGGATATGGCACGCTGCTGGCATGACAGAGGTGCCACCGCTCGTGTCCGAGGCGACCAGGAAGGCCGGCGTGATCTGGGTCGGCGTGCCTGGCCAGCCACGGGCGATCGGCGTGTGGCACCAGTGGCACGACGCCCCTCCGGCGGACGGCGTACCGGGCGGGGTCAGCTACGTGGTCATCGGGCCGGGCGAGCAGCCGGTGCACGGGCTGGCCGCCGCCACCACCTGCACCGTCAGCGTGCCGAGCTCGGACAAGCGCGGCCGGATCGTCACCTGGCGAGCCGCGGTGTCCCCCGTACGGCCCGGTACGCCGGAGTGGGACGCCGTCATCCCCGGCATGCTGACCAAGCGGCTGAACCTGGCCGCGGCGGCCACCGCCGCCGAACGCTGGGCGCGGCAGTGCACGGTGCTCCGGCTGGCCCCGACCGGCGAGCTGGCCGAGGCCGGTGAAACCCTGCCGACTGGCTCGCTGGCCGAGCCGCCCCCGCCGTCGCCAGCCCGCACAGCCACCCGGGTGCCGTTCACCTTGCACCGCAAGCGCGGCGGGCGTGTGCGATAACGAAGATCGGCAACTGGCACCTCAAGGTCGACAAATCGACCGCTCCGGCTAGAACGCCGTACCGGGGTTGTCATGGGGTGACAACCTCGTGCCCAATGAGCAGGCCTCGGCCCCGTCGGTCGGGGAAGTGAGCCCGGCACCCGTTCGGACGGACGGCTGGCCGGGCTTCGCGTTTTCTACCTTGGGTCACCGCACCTTAGGGGACGACGAGGTGGCCGGTGGCGACGGGGGCGACGGCGCCGTAGACCGTCGTCCGGACCACCTCGCCGTCGGCGACCGTGACGGTGCAGGCCCAACGCGGAACGCCCGACGAGGTGGCTGTCGTATCCTGAGTCTGTGACCGTCGTGCCCGACTACGCCGACCTGCACCGGCTGATCGACCGGCTGGAGCCCGAACAGGCTGCTGAGTTGAAGGAGCACGCGCTCCGGCTCGTCGGGGCGGGCGGCAGCCGGTTCCGGGTGCTACGTACGTTCGACGGCCCTGCGACGGATCTAGGCGCCAGGGCTCACCAGATCATCCGCGCCGAAATCGGCGAGGACGATGCTGATCGTTGATGCTGGGCCGCTTGTCGCCTACCTCAACCGCAAGGACCCAGACCACCTTCGCTGTGCCAAGCTCCTCGACTCGCGCACTGACGATCTTCTTGTCACCCCATACGTGGTGACCGAGGCCCGCTATCTCGTCGGTAAGTACGTCGGCCCAGCGGCCGAGACCAACCTGGTTGAATCCCTCGCTGCTGGCGACCTCACGCAGGTGGACATCGGCCCAGCCGACCTAGACCGGATGACACAGCTGATGCGCCGATACCAGGACGTCCCGCTCGGTGTCGCGGATGCCTCGGTCATCGCGGTCGCCGAACGCCTCGGACTGACCGAGGTAGCCTCCCTCGATCACAGGCACTTCGACGCGATCACGCCGTCTCACACCAGCGCATTCAAGCTGTTGCCCTAGGGCTTCGCCGCCCTACCCGACCGAGCGGCAGGACTACGGGACGACGAGGTGGCCGGTGGCGACGGGGGCGACGGCGCCGTAGACCGTCGTCCGGACCACCTCGCCGTCGGCGACCGTGACGGTGCAGCCCAACGTGGACGGCCGGCCGAGCTCAGCGCCCTGGCGGATCGTGAAGCCTGTCGTGCCCTCCGCGACGAGCCCGGCCGCGGCGAGGTACACCCCGAACGCCAGCGCCGCGCTGCCCGTCGCCGGGTCCTCCGGTACGCCGTACGCGGCGGCGAACACCCGGGCGTGGGCGGTCCCGCTCCCGGCGTCCCAGTGGACGACGGCGAGGTTCTCGGCCAGCCCGGTACCCGCGAACGCGGCCAGGTCCAGCCGGGCCCGGGCCACCGCCGACGCCCGGACCAGCACGAACAGCGTCGGCAGCCCGGCACTGCAGGACCGGCTCGGCAGCCCGGTCAGGTCACCTGCCGAGAGCCCCACCGCACCCAGGTACGGCGCCGGGTCGACCTCGGCTCCGACCACCGCCGCGCCACCGGTCAGCCGCGCACCAACGGCATCCACCGCCACCGGCAGCAGCCCGGCGCCGCACTCCTGCACCACCGCACCGGTCGGGATCCGCCCCAGCCGGGCCAGCGTGTGCGCGGTCCCGACGCTCGGATGCCCAGCGAACGGCAGCTCGGTCGCCGGGGTGAAGATCCGCACCCGGTAGGTCGCCGCCGGCACCGTCGGGCGCATCGGGAACGTCGTCTCGGACAGGTTGAGCTCCCTCGCGATCGCCTGCAGGGCCTCGGTCGGCAGGTCGTCGGCGTCGAGCACGACGGCCAGCGGGTTGCCGGCGTACGGGCGGTCGGTAAACACGTCGACGGCGTGGTACGGCAGCGTCGGCACCAGTCGGTCCTCCCGCGTGATGGAGTCCGCCGACGGTAGCCTGCAACCTGTGACCGTGGCGACCAGGATCTTCATCGCCCGGCTGGCTGGCCTCGGCGTGATCGACCCGAACGGCGACCAGGTCGGCCGGGTCCGCGACGTGGTCGTCCGGCAGCATCCGGCCGCCCCCGGCCTGCCGAGCGGCCAGCCGCCGCGGGTGCTCGGCCTCGTCGTGGAGATCCAGCATCGTCGCCGGATCTTCGTGCCGATCGGCAGGATGCAGTCGGTCGACCCCGACGCCATCGTGCTGTCCACCGGGACGGTCAACCTGCGCCGGTTCGAGCAGCGCGGCGGCGAGCAGCTCGTGCTTGGCGAGCTGCTGGACCGGCCGGTGCTGGTCGGCCCGGCCAAGACGCCGGCCACCGTCGTCGACGTGGCGATGGAGCAGACCCGCACCCGCGACTGGGAGGTCAGCCGGATCGCGGTCCGCGAGCACGCCGCCGGGCGGCTGGGTGGCCGGCTGCCGGGCCGGCGCGGTCATGTCCGCCAGGTCGACTGGTCCGAGGTCGGGGGCCTGGCCCAGCCGGGTGGCGAGCAGGGCGCCGCGCACCTGCTCGCGGTGATCGGCGCCATGCGGGCGGCCGACCTGGCCAGCACGCTGCACGACCTGCCGCCGCAGCGCCGCCAGGAGGTGGCCCGGGCGCTCGACGACGACCGGCTGGCCGACGTGCTGCAGGAACTCCCCGAGGAGGAGCAGATCGAGATCATCGGCTGGCTGGACGAGGAGCGGGCGGCCGACGTGCTGGAGGAGATGGACACCGACGACGCCGCCGACCTGCTGGCCGAGCTGCCGCCGGAGGAGCAGGAGCGGCTGCTCACCCTGATGACGCCGGCCGAGGCCGCTCCGGTACGGCGGCTGATGACCTATGCCAAGGGCACCGCCGGCAGCCTGATGACCTCCGAGCCGGTGATCCTCGGCCCGGACGCCACCATCGCCGAGGCGCTGGCCCGGATCCGGGACCCGAACCTCACCCCGGCGCTGGCCAGCCAGGTCTATGTCTGCCGGCCACCGGCGGCCACCCCGACCGGCCGCTACCTCGGCGTCGCCCACTTCCAGCGGCTGCTCCGCGAGCCGCCGTCCGACCTGGTCGGCGCGGTCACCGACGACGACATCGACCCGTTGTACCCGGACACACCGATCGCCGAGGTGACCCGGCACCTGGCGGCGTACAACCTGGTGGCCTGCGCGGTGGTCGACGACACCCTCCGGCTGGTCGGCGCGGTCACCGTGGACGACATCCTCGACGCGCTGCTGCCCGAAGACTGGCGGGAGACCGCGCATGGGTAGGGCAGCGCATGGGTAGGTACGCAGGCCCGGCCGGCCGGTCCGCGCCCGGATCCGGTCCGGAGCAGCGCAAACGGCTCGACCTGCCGCGGGACGTGCGCCGCCAGGTGCTGCCGCGCTGGGATCCAGAGGCGTTCGGGCGGTTGTCGGAGCGGTTCGCCCGCTTCCTCGGGACGGCGCGGTTTCTGGTCTACATGACGTTCTTCATCGTCCTCTGGATCTGCTGGAACGCCGCCGCGCCGGAGCGGCTGCGGTGGGACTCCTACCCCTTCATCTTTCTCACCCTGATCCTGTCGCTGCAGGCGTCGTACGCCGCCCCGCTGATCCTGCTCGCGCAGAACCGCCAGGCCGACCGGGACCGGGTCTCGCTGGACGAGGACCGGGCGCAGAACGCGCGGGCCAAGGCGGACATGGAGTACCTGGCCCGGGAGATCGCGGCCATCCGGATCGCGCTCGGCGACATCACCACCCGCGACTTCGTCCGGACCGAGATCGCCAAGCTGGCCGACCAGGTCCGGCTGGCTGAGGAGCGGGACGTCTCGCGCTAGCCAGACCGCGTCAGCCCTGGTCAGCGCACGCCCTCGGCGGCGCCGCAGCCGGTCTCCGGCGGGGTGGCGTCGTCGCCCGCGGTCGGCAACAGCTTGCCCAGCAGCCCGCCCAGGGTCTCTAGCTCCACGGCGGACAGCGGCCGGGCGACGTACTCCGCGATGCCGCGCAGGTGCGTCGGCGCCGCGGCCCGCAGCCGGCAGAGCCCGGCCGGGGTCAGCACGGTGTAGGTGCCGCGGGCATCGTTGGGGCAGGCGGCCCGCTCGGCCAGCCCCTCGGTGACCAGCCGGTCCACCAGCCGGGTCAGCCCCGACCGGGACAGCAGCACCTGGTCGGCCAGGTCGGTCATCCGCATCCGGTGGCCGGGCTGCTCGGCGAGCTGCCGGAGCACGTCGTACCAGGCGAGCGGCAGGTCGTGCGCGGCAACCAGGTCGTGTTCGAGCCGGCGGGTGACCGTGGCGTGCGCTCGCAGCAAGGCTCGCCACACCGACAGCTCGGCAGCGGTCAGCGTCGGCTGGCTCACTCCCGGTACGGCGGTGTCGGCGTTCACAAAACCATGCTAGGAGGCGGTGCGCGCTGGCGCCGTAGCATGACGGAGTTGGTCGCGAGCGGGATAGGACTCTCATGCCACTCACCGAAGAGCAAGTCCGGACCGCGCTGGGCGGCGTGCAGGACCCGGAGATCCGCCGCCCGATCACCGAGCTGGGCATGGTGAAGGGCGTCCAGGTCGCCCCGGACGGCGCGGTGACCGTGCAGGTGTGGCTGACGGTGTCCGGCTGCCCACTGCGCGAGGTCATCACTCGGGAGGTGACCGGGGCGGTGAGCGCTCTGCCCGGGGCCGGGCCGGTCACCGTCGAGCTCGACGTGATGGGCGACGCCCAGCGTCGGGCACTGCAGGCAAGCCTGCGTGGCGACGCCCCGGCGAACGAGATCCCGTTCGCCAAGCCCACCTCGCTGACCCGGGTGTACGCCGTGGCTTCGGGCAAGGGCGGCGTCGGCAAGTCCTCGGTGACCGTCAACCTGGCCGTCGCGCTGGCCGGGCGGGGCCTGTCGGTGGGCGTGGTGGACGCCGACATCTACGGCCACTCGGTGCCCCGGATGCTCGGCGTGACCGGCCGGCCGACCCAGGTCGAGCAGATGATCATGCCGCCAACCGCGCACGGGGTGAAGGTCATCTCGATCGGCATGTTCACCGCCGGCAACACGCCGGTGGTCTGGCGCGGGCCGATGCTGCACCGGGCGCTGCAGCAGTTCCTCGCCGAGGTGTACTGGGGCGACCTCGACGTGCTGCTCATGGACCTGCCCCCCGGCACCGGCGACATCGCCATCTCGGTCGCCCAGTTGGTGCCGACCGCCGAGATCCTGGTGGTCACCACGCCGCAGCAGGCCGCCGCCGAGGTGGCCGAGCGGGCCGGCGCGATTGCGCTGCAGACCCACCAGCAGATCGTCGGTGTGGTGGAGAACATGTCCTGGCTGGAGCTGCCGGACGGATCCCGGCTGGAGGTCTTCGGGGCCGGCGGCGGGCGGGCGGTGGCGGCCGCGCTGTCCACCGCGCTGGGTACGGCGATCCCGCTGCTCGGGCAGGTCCCGCTGGACGTCCGGATGCGGCAGGCCGGCGACGACGGTACGCCGGTGGTGCTGGCCGAGCCGGGCTCCCCCGCCGCCCAGGCGCTGGTCGCGGTGGCCGACCAGCTCGCCTCCCGCCAGCGCGGGCTCGCCGGCCGCTCCCTCGGCCTGACCCCCGTCCGCCGCTAACTTCCCATGTGGTCACCTATCGGCCTTGTGGTGACCTGTCGTTGCCCCACCACCCCGTGTGGTGACCTATCGGCCTTGTGGTGACCTGTCGTTGCCTTTACTTGGCGATCATGGGGGAGGCTAGGTGGCGTCGGGGTCGAACGGGGGGCGTTCGCCGTACCGCAGCCGCTCGGTGCGCGGGCTCAGGTCGGTGGCAGGGTCACGCAACGTCGGCTTGTCGTCGAAGAAGTTCTCGTCGTCGAACAGGTGCCTGCGGACGAACGTCCGCGGGTTGAGCGAGTTGAGGTCGAGGTCGGCGAACTCCGGACCGAGCTCCGACCGCAGGTTGTTCCGCGCGCCCTGCGCCATGTCCCGCAGGTTGCGGAGCATCCGGCCGGCGTCGCGGGCCGCCTGCGGCAGCCGGTCCGGCCCGAAGATGAACAGCGCGATCACGAGCAGCGCGAGGATCTCGCCCCAGCCAAGGCTGCCGAACACCGCTGGCACCTCCTCCAGACCGCTGTCGTCATACCCCACCCTACGCGGTGCCGAGGACCGCCCGGTCAGTTGGCCGGGAGGTCAGTCGGCCCGGAGGTCAGTCGGCCCGGAGGGTGGCGACAGCCGTCTGCGTCCGGTTTCCGCGGACGTAGGTGATGGTGACCTTGTCACCGACCCGGTGCGCCCGGATCGTGACGACCAGCTTGTTCGCCCCGGTGATCATCGTGTTGTCCACCTTGGTGATCACGTCCTGGTCACGCAGGCCGGCCCTGGCCGCCGCGCCGCCACTCTGGATCGCCTCCACCAGCGCGCCGTCCCGGCTGCCGTTGAGCTGGGTGACCGACTTGGCGTTGACCCCCAGCGAGGCGTGCCGGACCGAGCCAGTCCGGATGATCTGCTCGGCGATGTCGCGGGCCTCGTTGATCGGGATGGCGAAGCCGACGCCGATGCTGCCACTGCGGCCGGCCGGGTCAAGCGTGGCGATCGCCGAGTTGATCCCCACCACGGCACCGCTGCCGTCGACCAGCGCGCCGCCGGAGTTGCCCGGGTTGATCGCCGCGTCGGTCTGGATGGCGTTGATCACCGCGTCGGTGTCGGTGCCCTGGCCGACCAGCGGGACCGGCCGGTTCAGCGCGCTGACGATGCCAGCGGTGACGGTGCTGGCCAGCCCGAGCGGCGAGCCGATGGCGATCACCGGGTCGCCGACCTGGAGCGCTGCCGAGTCACCGAGCGTGGCCACGACCAGCCCGGGCCGGTCGACTTTCAGGACGGCCAGGTCGGTCTTCGGGTCGCGGCCCACGACCGCGGCCGGCACCGAGGTCTGGTCGGCGAAGACCACTCGCAGGCTGCCCTTGCCGCCGGGTACGACCGAGACGACGTGGTTGTTGGTGATGATGTAGCCCTTGCCGTCGACAACGACGCCCGATCCGGTGCCGGACTCATCCGCCGCGTGCACCTCGATCGACACCACGGCGGGCAGCACCCGGCGGGCGATGTCGGCGACCGACCCGGGCGGGCGCTGCACGTTCGGCGTCACGCTGGTGAGGGTCGCGCCCGGGTTGAGCAGGCTCTCCGCGCCGAACCGCTTGGCCAGCAGGTAACCGGTCGCCCCACCCGCCGTACTGAGCAGCACGGCGCACAGCAGCAGGACCAGCGTGGCGCTCAGGGAGAGCTGCCGGAGCCAGGCCCCGAGCCCGCCCGGCCGCCGCACCGGGCCACCCTCGCCGCTCTCGCCCCCGGCCTCTCCGGGCGGTGCCGGCACCGGCCGGTCGTCCAGGTCCGGCGGCCCCGCCAGGTGTGCCGGCGAGCCGGGGTCGCGCCAGGGGTCGCGCGGCGCGTCCGGCTTCCACCACGGGGACTCCGGCACCGGCCCGGCCTGGTACCGGGACCCCGCAGGCGGGGCGAAGGCCAGGTCGGCGGCGGCCTCGGCCGGCCGGCCGAACGCCTCGGCCAGCACCGGCGCCACCACCCGGCCGGCTGGCCAAGCGGGTGGCCGGGTGGGCTCGACCGGTCTCGCGGCGTCCGCGAACGACCCGGCCACCCCGGCAGGCCGCCCGAACGCCTCGACAACCGCGGCCGGGACGTCGGCCTCAGCCGGCCCCGGCCGGCGACGCACCGGAATGGTTGCCGCCCGGCGGAGCTCCCGCTCGACGCGCCGGTCCTCCGGCGTCGGCCGGAACGGGTCGCCGTCACTCATGCCTGACAGCCTGCCCGACGGGATGTGAAGCCGCTGTCAGCGAGCGCCGGTAAGCAACGTCCGGCTGGACGTAACGGGCCGCGAGCCGCCTACGTCGAAGGTGCCGACCTGGGCTGATCGGTCAGCCGAGCGGTCAGCCGGCCGCAGGCGCTCGCGCCGGCTCCGCTCCTGTGGGGCGACGCCACCGATGACGCTGGCCGGCACCACGGCCGAGCCGCCGCCGTTCACGCCGCCCTGCCCGGGACTGGTCACCCCGCCCCCGGTCGGCGCCACCGCCGCGGCCAGCACCCCGAAGGCCAGCCCGGCCAGGGTGCCGGCCAGGCTGCGGCGCAGCGGCTTGCTGTGCATCCGGTTGATCGGGTACGACCGAGGCCGGTCCGCGCCGGGGCGGTGCGGACGGCGACCGCGCGGACCGCGCCCGCCCGCCTGCCGCGGCACGCTGCTGGGTGGGTCGAGTGGGCTGGGTGGGTTAGGCGGGTCGGGTGGACCGCTGCGCCATACCAGCTCGCCGTCGTCCAGCGCCAGGCTGCCCGGGTCGCCGAGGTCGGCGGTCATGGGTACGTCGTGCAGCCTGCTGAGCAGGCTGCCGGGTAGCGGCGGCACGCCGGCCCTGACCAGCAGCGACTTGGCCTCCCGCTGCGACTGGACGGCCAGCCGGCACTCGGTGCAGCGGACCAGATGGGTCAGCGCCCGGTGGTACGCGCCGCGGGTCAGCTCCCCGTCAACCAGTGCCGCGACCGCCTCGCCGGCGAGGTGCACCTCGGGGAGAGTCACCGGACTGTCCCCTCCTGGACGTCGGCGTGGGCGCCGGAGCCGAGCCCCGCTCGCGGGGCACGGTGCCGCAGCGCCTCGCGAAGCTGCAGCCGGCCACGGTGGATGCGGCTGCGGACGGTGCCGAGCTTGATGCCGAGCGTGGTAGCGATCTCCTCGTAGGACAGCCCCTCAATGTCACACAGCACGACGGCCACCCGGAAGTCGGGGGGCAAGGCGTCGAGGGCGCGCTGGATGTCGGGGTCGAGGTGGGTGTCGACGTAGACCTGCTCCGGGCTGCGCTCACGACCGGGCAGCCGCTCGGAGTCCTCCGGCAGTGCGTCGAACCGGATCCGCTGCCGGCGCCGGACCAGGTCGAGGAAGAGGTTGGTGGTGATCCGGTGCAGCCAGCCCTCGAACGTGCCAGGCTGGTAGCTGGCCAGCGACTTGAAGACCCGGACGAACGTCTCCTGGGTCAGGTCCTCGGCGTCCTGCGGGTTGCCGGCCAGCCGGTAGGCAAGCCGGTACACCCGCGGTGCGTGGTGTCGCACGACCTCGTCCCACGTGGGCGGCACCCAGGTGACGACCGTGGCCTCATCCGCCATCGCAGCTCCTGCCTCGACTGGAGCTTCCATGGTGCCTCGACACCCCCGGTTCGACAACGTTGTGTCGCCGGTTCCAACGGACGGTGTCGGGCCGGCGTTCCCAGCCCGCCGCGCGGGCCTCGATAGGCTGCGGCTACCACTGCGCAGGGAGGGTCGTGATGGCCGAGACGGCGGTCGCCGCGACGCGCGGGTACGTCGAGTCGTTCCTGGCGGAGGACGCGACGCTGGCCGGCGCCCGGGCCAGGGCCGCCGAGCTGGGCTGCCAGCCGATCGGCCCGGCAGGCGGCGCGACGCTGCGCTTCCTGGCCACCGTGCTGGACGCCCGCGCGGTGGTCGAGGTCGGCACCGGCACGGGCGTGTCCGGGCTGTACCTGCTGCGCGGGATGCGACCGGCCGGCGTGCTGACCACGGTGGACGCCGAGCCGGAGCACTCCCGAGCGGCCCGGCAGGCCTTTGCCGAGGCCGGCGTCCGACCCCACCGGACCCGGCTGATCAGCGGAGACGCGGCGGAGGTGCTCCCGCGGCTGACCGACGCGGCGTACGACCTGGTCTTCTGCGCCGGCACCACGCGGGAGTACGGCGACTACCTCGAGGAGGCACTGCGGCTGCTCCGGCCGGGCGGCGTGGTGTGCTTCGACCATGCGCTGTGGCGGGACCGGGTGGCCGACCCGTCCGCCCGCGACCCCGACACGGTGGCGATCCGCGACCTCGGGCGTACTGTCCGCGACCGCGACGACCTGGTGCCGGTGCTGCTGCCCGTCGGCGACGGGCTGCTCGCCGCCGCCTACCGCCCGGCCTGACCGCCTCGGGCGCAGCGGCCCGCACAGCCTCGGACCGGGCCCGTCAGGTCTGCACAAACGACGCGGTGCCGCGCAGCCTCACCACCGTGTAGCTGTCCTGCTGGCCCCGGTCCAGGATGGGTGCGATGGACGTACGGTGGATCGTCGTGACACCGAGCGTCGACACGTGGGCGGACTCGCCGGGACCGAGCCGGACGGTGGGCACCAGCAGGCTGAACGTGGTCGAGCCGAGATCGGGGATCTGGCTCAGCACGACCGTGACGATCACGCCGAGAGCGGTCGCCTCCCGCTGCACCTCGTCCTTCTGGAACAGCCGGTGCGTGCTGGGATCCTGGTAGGAGAGCTGCAGCCCGCCGTCGAGGGTAGGGCTGAGCGTCACGTGCAGGTGCTGTCCCTCGACGCTGTAAAAGTTCGCCTCGTTGCTGATCGTCGTCATCGTTCCCCCATCGGGTCATGGTGTGCACTGGAATCTCAATGTGCACTGGTTCGTCGCCGCGCTCGCTCCGCTCCTCGCGGCAGAGTCCGACCGCTCGATGCTCACTCGCTGTCGGCTCACGGCCGAACCCATCTTGGGCCAGCTCCCCACGGTACGCCCGGCCAGCGGCCGCGCGGAAACGATATTCCGACCCCGACAGATACGGTGGTGAACACGTAACCTCGACGCCCGAGATGATCTTCCGGACGTCCAGGCAGAACGCGCCGCAGCTCCACGCTGGCTCGCCGGTACGGGCGAACGAGGGTCACGGGTGCCCTCGTCCACGCTGGTGTTCCTTGTTCCGCGCATGCGCCCTTGATATCAACACATGCCCTTTATAGGCAGACGTGCCGCCGAAGCTGAGCAGAGAGCCTTCGTCACGGTCGGGAGTGGCACACTCAACATCTGCCTGCGACTTGTCGTTACGTCAGCGGACTTTGTGACCCGGCAGGATGACGAGCTCGGCCGGCGTTGGGCGAGGCCGAGCCGGAAAGGCTATGGGCCACACCTTCGGCACCCTCAGGTGGAGTGCGTCCGCGCGCGGACAATGCCACAGCGTTCGCGGATCGCCGGTCAGAGGACGGCGCGGAGGAACCGCTGGGTCCGCTCGTGCTGGGGGCTCTCGATCACCTGGCGGGGCGGGCCGGCCTCGACGACGACACCGCCGTCCATGAACACCAGGGCGTCGCCGACCTCACGGGCAAAGCCCATCTCATGCGTGACCACCACCATGGTCATGCCGCTCTCGGCCAGCCCGCGCATCACGTCGAGCACCTCGCCCACGAGCTCGGGGTCCAACGCAGAGGTGGGCTCGTCGAAGAGCATCAGCTTGGGCCGCATCGCCAGCGCCCGGGCGATCGCGACCCGCTGCTGCTGGCCGCCGGAGAGCTGGTTCGGGTAGGCGTCGGCCTTGTCGGCCAGCCCGACCCGGGCGAGCAGCTCGCGAGCGCGCGCCGCGGCGTCCTTCTTCGACTCGCCCAGGACTCGCTGCGGCGCCTCGGTCACGTTGCCCAGCGCGGTCATGTGCGGGAAGAGGTTGAACCGCTGGAACACCATCCCGATGTCCTGCCGCCGGCGGGCGATCTCGGCCGGGCGCAGCTCGTGCAGCCGCAGCCCCGTGCGCCGGTGCGCCTTCTGCCGGTAGCCGACCAGGTCGCCGTCCACCCACAGCCGGCCGGCGTTGATGCGTTCCAGGTGGTTGACGCAGCGCAGGAACGTCGACTTGCCCGACCCGGACGGGCCGACGATGCACATCACCTCGCCGCGGCGGACCGACAGGTCGATGCCGCGCAGCACCTCCAGCTTGCCGAAGCTCTTGTGCACGCCCTCGGCCAGCACCATCGGGACCGACGCCGGTTCGCTCATCATGCCCCCCCTCCGCCGCCCTGGCCCAGGCCCCGGAACCGCTGGAGCAGCGTCGGCGCCACGTTCCGGGTGGAGCCGCGGGCGAAGTGCCGCTCCAGGTAGAACTGCCCGACCATCAGGACCGACGTCATGGTCAGGTACCAGATGGCGGCCACGATGAGCAGCGGCACCGGCTGGAAGATCCGCACCGCGATGTCCCTGGTTCGCGAGTACAGCTCCAGGGAGTACGGCACCGCGACCACCAGCGACGTGGTCTTGAGCATCGAGATGACCTCGTTGCCGGTTGGCGGGATGATCACCCGCATCGCCTGGGGCAGCACGATCCGGCGCATGATCGTGCGGCTCCGCATGCCCAGCGCGCTGGCCGCCTCGCCCTGCCCCTCGTCCACCGACAGGATCCCGCCGCGGACGATCTCGGCCATGTACGCCGCCTCGTTCAGCGCCAGCCCGATCAGCGCGGCCATGAACGGCCCGATCAGCTCGCTGGTGTCGAGCTCCACAAGCTGCGGTCCGAACGGGATGCCGAAGCCAATCCGTGGGTAGAGCACGCCAACCAGGCCCCAGAACACGAGCTGGGTGTAGACCGGCGTGCCGCGGAAGACCCACAGGTACAGCCAGGCGACGCCGGACAGGATCGGGTTGGGCGAGAGCCGCATCACCGCGATGACCACGCCGAGGACGACAGCGACCAGCATCGCCAGCACGGTCAGCCGCAGCGTCTCCAGCGCGGCCCGGGAGACCCGCTCGTCGAACAGGTACGTGCCGACGGTGCCCCACCGGAACTCCCGGTTGGTGACCGCGCCATGCACCAGCATGGCGCCGAGCACCGCCAGCACGGCGATGGCCACCCACCGGCCCGGATGCCGGACCGGCACCGCCGTGATCTGCCCGACCGACGTGCCCGGCGGGAGCCCGTCCGGAGTGGCCGGGCTGCCCCCTTGCCCGGCTGTGTCGGTCAACTCGTCGCGCCGTTGATGACCGGCGTCGTGACCGCACCGGACGACTGCCCCCACTGGCTGAGGATCTTGCCGTAGGTGCCGTCCGCGATCAGCACCGTGAGGGCGTCGCGGATGGCGTCCCGGAGGGCGGCCGAACTCTTCGGCACCGCGATGCCGTACGGCGCCGAGTCGTACACCATGCCGACCGCCGCCAGCACACCGGCCGCCTGCTTGATCGCGTACGAGGTGACCGGCGAGTCGGCCAGCATGGCCTCGGCCTTGCCGCTGACCACGGCGTTGGTGGCCTCGTCCTGGCCGTCGTACTTCTGGATCGCGATGGCGGGCTTGCCCGCGTCCTTGCATTTCTTGTCCCGTGCCGGCAGGTCCTCGGTGTCCTGCACCGTGGTCGCCTGCACCGCGACCTTGTGACCGCAGGCATTGTCCGGGTCGAACGTCGTACCGGCCTTGGCCGCCCACAGCGTGCCGGCGTTGAAGTAGGTGACGAAGTCGACGACCTGCTCCCGCTTCTTGTTGTCGGTGAACGACGAGATGCCCACCTCGTACTTCGCACCGAGCGACGGGATAATGTTGTCGAACTTCGACTCGACAAAGTCGGCCGTGAGCCCGAGCTTCTTGCCGATCGCGGTCCCGAGGTCGACCTCGAAGCCAATGATCTTGCCATTGGCGTCCTTGAACTCGTTCGGCGCGTAGCTCGGGTCGGTGCCGACCACTATCTTGCCGTCCGCCTTTACCAGGTCGGGCACCTTAGCGGCCAGTGCGTCGTCCTTCTGGATCGCGTTCAGGTCCGGGCCGGCGCCGGTCGTCGGGGCCGGCGTCTCCTCGGTGGCCTTCGCGCAGCCGGCAAGCAGCACGGCGACGACCGCCAGGACCGGCACGGCGGTGCGTCCACTCAGGGAACGGAAGTTCACGTATGCCTCCTGCTAAGGACCGGGTGGGAACCCCGATCCGACGCACCCTAGCCGCATCCCGAAGATCACGCTGGCCGTGTCGTCGAGCTGTTACACCGGGCCACGCTGTTACGCCGGCCGCGGTGTTAAACAGGCCGAGCTGTTACACCAGCGCGTGCTGGCCCTTTCCGAGCACCACGACGCCGCCCGGGCTCACCTCGTACCGCTGCCGGTCCAGCTCTGCCTCGATCCCGATGTGCGCGCCCTCGGGGACGACGACGTTCTTGTCCAGGATCGCGTTGCGGACCACCACACCCTTGCCGATCCGGACGTTGTCCATCACCACGCTGCCCTCGACGTACGCGCCCGCGTCGACCCGGACCCCGGGCGAGAGGACGGAGTTGCGCACCGTCCCGGCGGAGATGATCACGCCGTTGCTGACCATCGACTCCTGCGCCGAGCCGCCCTCGATGAACTTGGCCGGCGGGGACTGCGGATGTGAGGTGAAGATGGGCCAGTCCTTGTTGTACAGGTTGAAGACGGGATGGACGGCGACCAGGTCCATGTGCGCCTCGTAGTAGGCGTCCAGGGTGCCGACGTCCCGCCAGTAGCCGCCGTCCCGCTCGGACGCACCGGGCACCTTGTTGTCGGCGAAGTCGTAGACGTGCGCGACCTTCTGCTCGACCAGCAGCGGCACGAGGCTGCCGCCCATGTCGTGCACGCTGCCCTCGTCGCCGGCGTCGATCTTCAGCGCCTCGATCAGGGTCTCGGTGGAGAAGACGTAGTTGCCCATCGAGACGAAAGTCTCGTCCGGGCTGTCCGGCAGGCCCGGCGGGTGCTCGGGCTTCTCCAGGAACTGGACGATGGTGCCGTTCGGGGCCGCGTCGATCACGCCGAACTGGCTGGACTCGGCCCGCGGCACCCGCATCCCGGCGACGGTCAGGCCGGCCCCGGAGCCCAGGTGCGCCTCCACCATCTGCCCGGCGTCCATCCGGTAGACGTGGTCCGCGCCGAACACCACGACGACGTCCGGCTGCTCGTCGTAGACCAGGTTCAGGCTCTGGTAGATCGCGTCCGCGCTGCCGGTGAACCACCGCGGCCCGAGCCGCTGCTGGGCCGGCACCGGCGTGACGTAGTTGCCCAACATGGTCGACATCCGCCAGGTGGTGGTGATATGCCGGTCCAGGGAGTGCGACTTGTACTGGGTGAGCACGCACAGCTTGCTGAAGCCGGCGTTGACCAGGTTGGACAGCACGAAGTCGATCAGCCGGTAGGTACCGCCGAACCGCACCGCCGGCTTGGCTCGGTCAGCGGTCAACGGCCACAGCCGCTTGCCCTCGCCACCGGCGAGCACGATGCCGAGGACCCTGGGCTGTGCGCGCATGACCTGACCCTAACGTTCGGGACCCAGCCGGCACACCCGCGCCGACGGGCTACCCCGCGAAGATCGCCCGTATCCTGTGCTGGTGCAGGTCGCCGTTCTGACTCGGGAGTACCCGCCGGCCATCTACGGTGGCGCAGGCGTTCACGTGGACTTTCTCACCCGTGAGCTGCGCAGGCTGGTCGATGTCCGGGTGCACTGCTTCGGCGACCCGCGGCCGAACGCGGTGGCCCACGACGCGCCGCCCGGCCTGAGCGAGGCCAACCCGGCGTTGCGCACGATCGCCGTCGACCTGGCCATGGCGGACGACGTAGCCGGCTGCGACATCCTGCACTCACACACCTGGTACGCCAACCTGGCCGGCCACCTGGCCGCCAAGCTGTACGGCGTGCCGCACGTGCTCACCGCGCACTCGCTGGAGCCGCGCCGGCCATGGAAGGCCGAGCAGCTCGGCGGCGGGTACCGGATCTCGTCCTGGGTGGAGCGCACCGCCTACGAGCACGCCGACGCGGTGATCGCGGTCAGTGACGGGATGCGTGCCGACGTGCTGTCGGTGTACCCGTTCGTGGACCCGGACACGGTGCACGTGGTGCGCAACGGCATCGACACCGCGCTGTACCGGCCGGTGGAGGGGGTCTCGGCGCTGCTCCGGCACGGCATCGACCGCAGCCGGCCATCGGTGCTGTTCGTCGGGCGGGTCACCCGGCAGAAGGGCGTGCCCCACCTGCTGCACGCCGCGCACCAGATCGACCCGGACGCCCAGCTCGTGCTCTGCGCGGGCGAGCCGGACACCCCGGAGCTGGCCGCGGAGGTGGCCGCCGAGGTGTCGTCGCTGCAGGCGCGCCGCACCGGGGTGGTGTGGATCAAGGGCATGCTGCCGCTGCCCGACATGCTGCAGCTTCTCTCGCACGCCACGGTGTTCTGCTGCCCCTCGATCTACGAGCCGCTCGGCATCGTCAACCTGGAGGCGATGGCCTGCCAGGTGCCGGTGGTGGCCTCGGCGGTCGGCGGTATCCCGGAGGTCGTTGAGGACGGCGTGACGGGGCTGCTGGTGCCGTACGACGAGACCGACCCGGCAGCGTTCGAGGCCGGGCTGGCGGAGCGGGTCAACGAGCTGGTCCGCGACCCGGCCCGGGCCGCGACGATGGGCCGGGCCGGCCGGGATCGGGCGGAGCGGGAGTTCGGCTGGGACACGATCGCCCGCCAGACCGTCGACATCTACCGCAAGCTCACCAGCACCTGACGCCACGCCCTGCGCCATCCCGATTGTGGTCACCTCTCGGCGTTGTGGTCACCTGTCGTTGCCCGACGCGCCCGTGTGGTCACCTCTCGGCGTTGTGGTGACCTCTTGTTGCCGCGAGACCCCAAGA
>DATILL010000063.1:0-3990 GCA_035476575.1 Mycobacteriales bacterium | reverse complement strand
TGCGCAGCGGTTCCTGGCCAGCCCGTTCGGCCCGCCGGGCGCGCGGATGTACCGCACCGGTGACCTGGCCCGTTGGACGGCTGAGGGGCAGCTTGACTTCCTCGGCCGGGCCGATGACCAGGTCAAGATCCACGGCCACCGCATCGAGCTCGGCGAGATCGAGACCGTGCTGGCGAGACACCCTAGGGTCGGCGAGGCCGTCGTCATCGCCGCGACCGACCGGCTGGTGGCCTACGTCGTACCGGCCAACGGTGAGGCTCCACCCACACCCGGTGAGCTGCGCGCGTTCGTCGCCCGGTCGCTGCCGGAGTACATGGTGCCCTCGGCGTTCGTGTTGCTGGACGAGATGCCGTTGAGCCCCAACGGCAAGCTGGACCGGCGGGCGCTCCCGGCGCCCAGCACCGACAGCGTGGCGACGGCCGACTACGTCGTCCCCAGGACCGACACCGAACGGGTGCTGGCCGACATCTGGGCCGACGCGCTGCGGGTGGAGCAGGTCGGCGTCGAGGACAGCTTCTTTGAGCTCGGTGGCGACTCCGTGCGGAGCCTGCTGATCACGTCCAGGACCAAGGCCGCGTTCGACGTGACGCTGACACCGCGCGACGTCTTGACCGCGCGGACGGTCTCCGCCCTCGCCGAGCTCATCGAGGACAAGATCCTGCTCGAACTGGAACAAGTTGCCTTCGGTGACGGCAACGACCACCAACGCTGAGAGGAAGACCAATGCCGTCATCACGGGAAAGCCGTGTCTCCGCCCTGCCCTCCGCGCTTCAGGAGCTGCTCCGGCGCCGGCTGGCCGGGCAGGCCGGGCAGGCCGGGCAGGCCGACCTGATCACGCCAGCCGAGCACACCGGGCCGCTGCCGCTGTCCTTCGCCCAGCAGCGGCTGTGGTTCCTCAACGAGCTCCAGCCGGACCAGGCGGAGTACAACAGCGCACTGCCGCTGCGCCTGGTCGGCCGGCTCGACGTACCCGCCCTGACCGGGGCGTTGAGCGAGCTGGTGGCCCGGCACGAGTCGCTGCGGACCACGTTCGAGGCGGTGGAGGGTCGCGGGGTGCAGGTGGTGCACCCGGCATATGACGTGCGGGTGCCGGTCGTGGACCTGTCCGACCGGCACCTGCAGCCAGAACGGGAGGCCGAGCTGGACCGGGTGCTCGCGGCGGAGTACGCTCGGCCGTTCGACCTGCGGCAGGGGCCGCTGTTCCGGGTGCTGCTCGTGCGGCTGGGCGACGACGATCATGTGCTGTTGCTCACCACGCACCACATCATCACCGACGGCTGGTCGATGGGGGTGCTGGTCGAGGAGCTGAGCACCCTGTACAGCGCGGCCCAGCGCGGTGAGCCGGCCGTGCTGCCGGCGTTGCCCCTGCGGTACGCCGACTACGCGGTGTGGCAGCGGGACCGGCTGTCCGGGCCGGCACTGGACGGGCAGCTCGACTACTGGCGGCGGCAGCTCGCCGGCCTCACGCCGCTGGAGCTGCCGGCCGACCGGCCCCGGCCGGCCGTGCGCACCTCAGCCGGGGCGGTGCACGAGCTGGCGGTCCCCGCCAGCGTTGCCGCCCGGCTCGGCGAGATCGCCCGGGCCGCGGACACCACGCTGTTCACCGTCCTGGTCGCGGCCTGCCAGGTGCTGTTCGCCCGCTACGCCGGCCAGGACGACGTCGCCATCGGCACGGTCGTCTCCGGCCGCAACCGGCCCGAGCTGGAACGGCTCGTCGGGTTCTTTGTCAACACCGTCGTGCTGCGCTCGACCGTGCCCGGCGACCAGACGTTCCGGGACTTCCTGGCCGGCGTCAAGGACACCGTGCTCGACGCGTTCAGCCACGACGAGGTCCCCTTCGAGCGGCTGGTCGAGGCGATCCAGCCCGAGCGGGACGCCAGCCGCAACCCCCTGTTCGACGTGATGGTCCTGCTGCACGGGGCGGCTCGACACACGCCGGAGCTCGCTGGCCTGCGGGTCGAGGACGTCACGCTGACCCGGCAGGCGGCCAACTTCGACCTCAGCGTGGAGTTCCAGCAGCTCGGCGACGGCGGGCTTGCCGGCCTGTTGGAGTACAGCACTGATCTGTTTGATGTGGGCACGATCGAGCGGATGGCTGGGCATTTGGGGGTGCTGCTGGCGGGGGTGGCGGCGGATCCGGATCGGCCCTTGGCCGATGTTCCGTTGTTGACCGAGGTGGAGCGGTACTGCGTGTTGGAGGAGTGGAACGACACTGTTCTTGAGGTGCCGGGTTTGACGTTCCCGGCGGTGTTTGAGGCGCAGGTCCGATCTACTCCGGAGGCGACCGCGCTGGTTTTCCGGGACACCGTGTTGTCCTTTACTGAGCTGAATGCTCGGGCGAACCGGTTGGCTCGTTATCTGATCGATGTGGGTGTGGGGCCGGAGCGGGTGGTAGCGCTGGCGCTGCCACGCTCGGCCGAGGTGATCGTGGCTCTGCTGGCTGTGTTGAAGGCCGGTGGGGTGTACCTGCCAGTGGATCCGGACCTGCCGGTGGAACGGATGGGGTTGTTGCTGCGCGACGCCGACGCAACGGTGGTGCTCACCACGGGCTCCGGCTCTGCTGCTGGTGCTGCTGCGTTGCCGGAGCACGTCACCACGGTGGTGTTGGACGCGCCGGACACGCAGGTCGCTGTTGAGCGTTGTGCTGAGACTGATCTGGTCGATGGTGACCGGTGTGGCCTGCTGCGGCCGGATAACGCGGCTTATGTCATCTATACCTCTGGCTCGACTGGGGTGCCCAAGGGTGTGGTGGTGGAGCACCGCAGCCTGGTCAACCTGCTGGCGAGCCATCAGGCCGGGTTTGTGGCGGATGCGGGGGGTGGCCGGCTGCGGGTGGCGTTGACCGCGGTGTTCTCCTTTGACACCTCTTTGGAAGGACCGGTGTTGATGGCTGCCGGTCATGAGCTGCACCTGATCGACCAGACGCTGCGGCTGGACCCGGCCGGGTTGGTGGACTACATCGCCACTCACCAGATCGACTTCCTCGACCTGACCCCGTCCTACCTGCGGCAGTTGTTGCCGGCCGGGTTGCTCACCGACGAACGGCACCGTCCGCGGATCCTGATGCTGGGTGGTGAGGCACTGACAGATGCGTTGTGGCAGCAGGTGGCCACCGCGCCCGACACCGCCGGGTACAACTTCTACGGCCCGACCGAATGCACGGTGGACGCGCTGTCCTGCCGGGTGGTCGGGGGGATACGGCCAGCGGTCGGACGTCCTCTGCCCAACCTCAAGGCCTATGTGCTGGACCAGCGGTTGCGTCCGGTCCCGGTCGGAGTCGCGGGTGAGCTGTACCTGGCTGGGGTCCAGGTGGCCCGTGGCTACCTGGGTCGGCCAGCGCTGACCGCGCAACGATTCCTCGCCGACCCCTTCGGTGAAGCCGGGCAACGGATGTACCGCACCGGAGACGTGGTCCGATGGACCACCAATGGAACGCTGGAGTACCAAGGGCGGGCCGATGAGCAGCTCAAGATCCGTGGGTTCCGGATCGAGCCGGGTGAGATCGAGGCCGCCCTGCTGGCCCAGCCCGACGTCACCCAGGCCGTGGTCGTGGCCCGGGACGACGGCGGGCACCGACGGCTGGTGGCCTACCTGATCCTCGCCAACCCCACCGAGCTGGACCCGGCAGAGCTCAACAACCGGCTACGCACCGCACTCAAGCAGGTCCTGCCCGACTACCTGATCCCCTCAGCCTTTGTCCCGCTCGACGCCTTGCCACTCACCACATCAGGAAAGATCGACCGGCGGGCGCTGCCCGCACCGCACTGGCAGCCAGCCACGGAGACCGGCCGCGTCGCCCCCCGTACCCGGACTGAACACAGCCTGGCCGAGATCTGGGCACAGGTCCTAGGCGTCGAACAGGTCGGGATCGAGGACAACTTCTTCGCCCTCGGCGGCGACTCCATCCTCAGCATCCAGCTCGTCTCCCGGGCCCGCGCCGCCGGCCTCCGGCTGACCTCCAAAGACATCTTCCGGCACCAGACCATCGCC
>DATILL010000062.1:0-7174 GCA_035476575.1 Mycobacteriales bacterium | reverse complement strand
TGCGCAGCGGTTCCTGGCCAGCCCGTTCGGCCCGCCGGGCGCGCGGATGTACCGCACCGGTGACCTGGCCCGTTGGACGGCTGAGGGGCAGCTTGACTTCCTCGGCCGGGCCGATGACCAGGTCAAGATCCACGGCCACCGTATCGAGCTCGGCGAGATCGAGACCGCTCTACGGCGGCACCCCGACGTGGCCGGGACCGTGGCGGTGGTGCGGCAGGACGACACCGGACGCCAGCGCCTGGTCGCCTATGTCGTCGCCGGGAACGGCGGGACCGTGCCGGCCTCCGCGGCGCTGCGCGGGTTCCTGGTCGAGTCCCTGCCGGAGTACATGGTGCCCTCGGCGTTCGTCCCGCTGGACGCCGTACCGCTGAACGCCAACGGCAAGGTCGACCGGCAGGCCCTGCCGGCACCGGACTGGAGCGCTGTCGCGGCCGGCGCCGGCTACCGGGCCCCCCGCACCGCGACCGAGACGGTGCTGGCCGACATCTGGGCCGACGCGCTGCGGCTGGACAGGGTCGGCGCCGAGGACAACTTCTTCGAGCTCGGCGGCGACTCGATCCTGAGCATCCAGGTGGTGGGCCGGGCCCGGCACGCCGGTCTCGCCCTCACCCCGCGGGACATCTTCCTGCATCCCACGGTCGCGGCGCTGGCCGCCAGCGCGGCATCGGCCGCGCCGCTGGACGGGCCGGCGATGGCCGAGCAGGGCGAGGTGACCGGACCGGTGCCGCTCACCCCGATCCAGCGCTGGTACCTCGACTCGCGGCCGGCCCGGCCGGAGCACTTCGACCAGGCCGTCCTGGTCGAGCTGGCCGAGGGAACGGACGAGCGGGCGCTGCGACAGGCGCTCGACGCGCTGCTGGCGCAGCATGACGCGCTGCGGATGCGGTTCGAGCAGGTCGACGGCCAGTGGCAGCAGCACAACGCCCCGGTCGAGCCGGTGGACCTGCTCCAGCGGTACACCCTGTTCGGGCTCGACGAGGCCGGTCGGGCCACGCTCATCGAGCGGGTGACCCGCACGGCGCGGGAGAGTCTCAACCTCGCCTGCGGCCCGCTGCTGGCGGCGGTGCTCTTCGACCTCGGGCCCGGGCCGCGCCCGCTGCTGTTCCTGGCCGTGCACCACCTGGCGGTCGACGGCGTGTCGTGGCGCATCCTGCTGGACGACCTTGCCGCCGCCTACCGGCAGGCCGCGAGCGGGCAGCCCGTCCGGCTCGGCCTCAAGACGACCTCGTTCCGGGACTGGGCGCGCACGCTGGCCGGGCACGCCGAGGCCGGCGGCCTGGCCGCCGAGGTTGACCACTGGGCCCGGGCGACCCGGGGTGGCGACCCGACGCTGCCGGTCGACGGGCACGGCGACAACACGGTCGGCTCGATGCGCTCGGTCACCGTACGGCTGGACCAGGCGGAGACCAGGGCGCTGCTCCAGGACGTGCCGGGGGTCTATCGGACCCAGGTCAACGACGTCCTGCTCAGCGCGCTGGGCCGGGTGCTGAGCCGGTGGACCGGGCGGGAGCGGGTGCTGGTCGACCTGGAGGGCCACGGCCGGGAGGAGCTGTTCGACGACGTCGACCTCTCGCGCACGGTCGGCTGGTTCACCACGATGTTCCCGGTCGCCCTCGACCTGCCCGGCGAGCGCAACCTGCCCGGTGCGCCGGACTGGGGCGGCGTGCTGAGGTCGGTGAAGGAGCGGCTCCGCGCGGTGCCCGGCCGCGGTCTCGGGTACGGCGTGCTGCGCTACCTGACCGAGACGCCGGAGCTGGCGGGGGAGCCGACCCCGCTGGTGAGCTTCAACTACCTCGGCCAGTTCGACTGGCCGGCCGCGGGTGACGGCCTGGTCCACGCGGTGCACGGCGGGCTGACCGGCGCCGCCGACCCCGGCTCCGCCCGGCCGCACCTGCTCGACGTCGTCGGCGGGGTCGAGGACAAGCGGGTGGCGTTCACCTGGTTCTACTCCGCGAACGTGCACGAGGAGAGCACGGTCCGCCAGCTTGCCGAGGAGATGGTCGAGGCGCTGCGGCAGATCGTGGCGCACTGCGCCCAGCCCGGTGCCGGCGGCCGTACGCCGTCGGACTTCCCCCTCGCCCGGCTCAACCAGCCGACCGTCGACCGGCTGGTCGGCGACGGGCGCTCGGTGGAGGACATCTACCCGCTCACGCCGATGCAGGCCGGGATGGTGTTCCACGGCTTGGTCGGGGTCTCCTCGGGCGCCTACTTCAACCAGGTGCGGCTCCGGCTGTCGGGGGTGTCCGAGCCGCGGGCGCTCGGGGCGGCCTGGCAGCGGGTGGTCGACCGGACCCCGGTGCTGCGCAGCGGCGTGGTCTGGGACGACGTGGCCGAGCCGCTCCAGGTGGTACGGCGGGACGTCACGCTGCCGGTCAGCTACCACGACTGGGCCGGGCTGCCGGACGAGGCGCAGCAGGAGAAGCTGGCGGCGCTGCTCGCGGCGGACCGGGCCGCGGGGCTGGACCTGGCCGTAGCGCCGCTGCTGCGGGTGGCCCTGGCAACGTTGTCCGAGGACGAGGTCCTGCTGGTCTGGAGCTTCCATCACGTGCTGCTCGACGGGTGGAGCGCGGCCCAGGTGTTCGACGAGGTGTGTGCGGAGTACGCCGCGACCGTCGACCGCCGGCGCCCGGCGGAGGGGCATGGTCACGTCGCGCCCGTCCGCCGTCCGTTCCGGGACTACCTGCGGTGGCTCGGCGAGCAGGACCACGGGCAGGCCGAGGAGTACTGGCGGCAGGTGTTGGCCGGGTTCGACTCGCCCACCGCGCTGCCCTTCGACCGGCAGCCGGTCGAGGCGCACCGTGCCGAGTCCCGGGAGACCGTCCGCGTCGCACTCTCGCCCGAGCGGTCCGGCACGCTGCGGGAGGTCGCCCAGCGGCACGGGATCACCGTGAACACCGTCGTGCAGGGGGCGTGGGCGCTGCTGCTGTCCCACTACAACCCCCACCACGAGGGTGGCGGCGAGCCGGACGTCGTGTTCGGCACCACCGTCTCCGGGCGCCCGGCCGAGCTGCCGGGGGTGGAGTCCATGGTGGGGCTCTTCATCAACACGATTCCCACCCGGGTCCGGGTGCGGGGCGAGCAGAGCGTGGTGTCCTGGCTGCGGGACCTGCAGGTGGCGCAGTCCGAGTCCCGGCGGTTCGACTTCGTGTCGCTGGCCCAGCTCCAGGGCTGGAGCGGGACCCCCGGTGGGGTGAACCTGTTCGACAGCATCCTGGTGTTCGAGAACTACCCGTTCGACGAGCAGGGCATCGCGGCGCACGGGCTGCGGATGAGCGAGGTGCGGGACCTGGAGCCCACCAACTACCCGCTCACCGTCATCGTGCTGCCGGCCGAGCGTCTGGAGATCTCCCTCGACTACGACCCCAGCCTCTTCGACGCGGCGACGGTGGAGCGGCTGGCCGGTCACCTGGTGCTGCTGCTGGAGGGTATGACGGCCAGCCCGGGCTCGCCGCTGCGTGAGGTCCCGCTGTTGTCGGACCCGGAGCGGCGCCAGGTGCTGACGGAGTGGAACGCCACTGGTCATGAGGTGCCGGTGGGTACGGTGGCGGGCTTGTTCGCGGAGCAGGTGGGTCGGACGCCGGGTGCGGTGGCGGTGGTGTCTGGCGGGTCTGAGCTGTCGTATGTGGAGCTGGATGCGTGGGGGAACCAGTTGGCGCACCGGTTGGTGGGGTTGGGGGTGCGGGTTGAGGACCGGGTTGGGGTGTTGGTGGAGCGTTCGGCCGGGCTGGTGGCCGCAGTGCTGGGCATCCTGAAGGCGGGTGGGGCGTACCTGCCGCTGGACGCCCGGGCGCCGGTGGAGCGGCTGCGGCTGGTGCTGGCCGAGGCAGGGGCGTCGGTGCTGGTGACCGACCGGGCCTGGCGGGGCACCGCCGAGGCGGCCGGTGCCGGTCGGGTCGTGGTGATCGACGAGGATCCGGCGCTGCTCGATGAGGTGGCGGGTCCGCTGGTGGTGGCGGTGGATCCGGAGAACCTGGCCTATGCGGAGTACACCTCGGGGTCGACCGGGGTGCCGAAGGGTGTGGCGGTGCGGCAGCGTGACGTGGTGGCGCTGGCGTTCGACCGGCGGTTCGCCAACGGCGCGCATGGGCGGGTGCTGGTGCATTCGCCGTTGGCGTTCGACGCCTCGACGTATGAGCTGTGGGTGCCGCTGCTGAACGGCGGCACCGTGGTGGTGGCGCCGCCGGGTGAGGTGGACGCCGAGGTTCTCCGGCGGGTGATCGCCGAGCAGCAGGTCAGCGGGGTGTGGCTGACCGCAGGGCTGTTCCGGATGATCGCGCAGGACGCGCCGGGCTGCCTGAGCGGTGCCCGCGAGGTGTGGACCGGTGGGGACGTGGTGCCGGCCGGCGTGGTCCGCCGGGTGCTGGCGGCCTGCCCTGGGCTGGTGGTCGTCGATGGGTACGGGCCGACGGAGACGACCACGTTCGCCACGTCGTACCGGATGGCGGCCGCGGCGTCGGTGCCGGAGTCGGTGCCGATCGGGCGGCCGCTGGACAACATGCGCGTCTACGTGCTGGACGGGCAGCTTCGACCGGTGCCGGTCGGGGTGCCGGGGGAGCTGTACATCGCCGGGGCCGGCCTGGCGCGGGGGTACCTTGACCGGCCGGGGCTGACCGCCCAGCGCTTCGTCGCGGACCCGTTCGGCCCGCCCGGGCAGCGGATGTACCGCACCGGCGACCTCGTCCGCTGGACGGTCGGCGGGGAGGTGGAGTTCCGTGGCCGGACCGATGACCAGGTCAAGATCCGTGGGTTCCGCATCGAGCTCGGCGAGATCGAGGCCGCGCTGGCCACGCACCCCGCCATCGCCGACGTGGCCGTCATCGCCCGCGCCGACCAGCCCGGCGCCAAGCGGCTGGTCGCCTACCTGGTGCCCGCACCGGGGATCGCGATGCCAGAGGCCGCGGAGCTGCGGGAGCACCTGGGCGCGACGCTGCCCGACTACATGGTGCCTTCGGCGTTCGTCGTGCTCGACGAGCTGCCGCTGAGCGTCAACGGGAAGCTCGACCGCCGCGCCCTGCCCGCCCCCGACCTCAGCGCGGCGAGCATCGGCTACCAGCCACCCCGCACCGAGGCCGAACGGGTGCTGGCCGGGATCTGGGCCGAGGTCCTGGGGGTCGGCCGGGTCGGTGTCGAGGACAACTTCTTCGAGCTCGGCGGCGACTCGATCCTCAGCATCCAGATCGTCTCCCGGGCCCGGCACGCCGGCCTCACCCTGACGCCGAGGGACCTGTTCCGGCACCAGACCGTCGCCGCCCTGGCCGCCAGCGCGGCCGAGGCGGCACCCGGGGCGGCGCCGGCGATGGCCGAGCAGGGCCAGGTCACCGGCGAGGTGCCGCTCACCCCGATCCAGCACTGGCTCTTCGAGACCCAGCCGTCGGGCCTGGAGCGGTTCGACCAGTCGGTGCGGGCCGAGCTGGCCGACGGCGTGGACCTGGCGGCGCTGCGGTCCGCGCTGGCCGCGGTGGTCACGCACCATGACGCGCTGCGGATGCGGTTCGACCAGGTGGACGGCGAGTGGCGGCAGCACAACGCCCCGGTCGAGCCAGCCGACCTGCTCGCCGTCGCGGAGCACGCCGAGGACGCGCACGGCGGCTTCGACCTCGGCCGCGGTCCGCTGCTGCGAGCGGTGCTGTCCGAGCAGGGCGCGGCCGGGCGGCCGGTGCTGCACCTCGCGGCGCACCACCTGGTGGTCGACGGCGTGTCCTGGCGGGTCCTGCTGGACGACCTCGCCACCGCCTACCAGGCCGCCGCCAGCGGCCAGCCGGTCACGCTCGGGCCGAAGACCACCTCGTTCCGGGACTGGGCCCGGAAGCTGGCCGAGCATGCCTCGGCGGGCGGGTTCGACGACGAGATCGGCTACTGGACCGAGGTGACCCGTGCCCACGGGGGAGGGCTGCCCCTGGACGGCACCGGCGCCAACACGATCGCGTCGACCCGCTCGGTCACCGTACGGCTCAGCCAGGAGGACACCACGGCGCTGCTGTACGACGTCCCGGGGGCCTACCGGACGCAGGTCAACGACGTGCTGCTGGCCGCGCTGGGCCGGGTGCTGGCCGAGTGGACGGGACGGCGGCGGGTGCTGGTGGACCTGGAGGGCCACGGCCGGGAGGAGCTGTTCGAGGGCGTGGACCTGTCCCGCACCGTCGGCTGGTTCACCACCATGTTCCCGGTCGCGCTCGATGTGCCCGGCGACAGTGAGGCGGCCCGGGACTGGGGCGCGGCCCTCAAGGCGGTGAAGGAGCAGCTTCGTGCGGTGCCCGGGCGGGGGCTGGGCTACGGGGCGCTGCGCTACCTCACCGGGGCGCTGGGGTCGCCGGAGCCGGGGTCACCCGAGCCGGGATCGCCGGAGGAGACGGCGCAGGTCAGCGTCAACTACCTCGGCCAGTTCGACTCGGCGGCCCCGGGGGACAGCCTGTTCCACGCAGTCGGCGGGCTGGCGGGCGATGCCAGCCCGGAGGCGGAGCGGACCCACCTGCTGGACGTGGTGGGCGCTGTCGAACGGGACTGCCTGGAGCTCAGCCTGTCCTACTCCGCGCACCTGCACCGGGAGGGCACGGTCCGCGCGCTGGCTGAGAGCCTGCTGGCCGCGCTGCGCGAGATCATCAGGCACTGCGCCCAGCCGGGGGCCGGCGGCCGCACCCCGTCGGACTTCCCGCTGGCCGGCCTGGACCAGCCCGCCGTGGACCGGATCGCAGGGGATGGCCGGTCGGTGGTGGACGCGTACCCGTTGACGCCGATGCAGGCGGGGATGGTGTTTCACGGATTGTCGCAGGGTGACCAGGGGGTGTACTTCGAGCAGGCGACGTTTGTGCTGGACGGGGTGACGGACCCGCGGGTGCTGGGCACGGCCTGGCAGCGGGTGGTGGACGCCACGCCGGTGCTGCGCAGCTCGGTGATGTACGAGGGCGTGACCGAGCCGGTGCAGGTGGTGCACCGCAACGTCGCCGTGCCGGTGGAGCACCTGGACTGGTCTGCCCTGCCGGAGGACGAGCGGGCGGCGGAGCTGGCCCGGCTGATGGCCGCGGACAAGGCCCGGGGCGTGGACCTGGGCGTGGCGCCGTTGCTGCGGGTGGTGCTGGCTCGGCTGTCGGGCACCCGGGTGCGGGTGGTGTGGAGCTTCCATCACGTGCTGCTGGACGGGTGGAGCGTCTTCCAGGTTCTCTCTGACGTGTTCGCG
>DATILL010000061.1:0-5479 GCA_035476575.1 Mycobacteriales bacterium | reverse complement strand
GACCGGGAGACATGCGGCACCCCTTCAACACAAGATCATCAACTGCATGCTCGCCGGCTGGCGGCCCGACCGCCAAACCCACGCTGAGTCTGCCTAACCCGCTGGCCTCAGCGTTCCTACGGGCCTCGCCCAGGCGCGTATCGGAGTCTGACACGGCGTCGGGCAGCGGGGCCGCTCCTTGCCCGCTACTTTCCACAGCTTGTCGGCTTGGCGCACGACTTGTGGAATATTGCTGCCGGCTGCCAGGTGCGGCCTCGCCCACAGCGACGACGTACCGGGTCTGCCCGGGCGCCACGGACCCGCGGTCGTGCCTGCGGACCTGCCGCACGTTCGGAGACCGGCGGCCGCGGGGCGAGCCCACCCACCGGCATGTCGTTCATCCGGGTCCGGACCACCGTGTACGCCTGGATCAGGTCAGTGGTTGACCCAGCACACCAGGGAGAGCCCGCGGTGTCGGCCTCCGCGCCGGCTGCCCACGACCCCGATCATCGAACCATCCACATCGGACAGTCGAGGCGCGCCGCGGATCTCCTCCTGGACCAGCCTGGTCCCCATCGCCAGGGCGAACGGCGCGCCGACACCGCCCCGCCAGCTCGCCCTGATCAGCGCGGTCCGCCCGGTCGAGACGGCCGTGTCCCGGGCCAGCTCGGACAGCCTCCGCCCAACCCCGCGCCGCCGGAGGTCCCCCACCCGGAGAGCCCGAAAGGCACACCCGGGCGAGGCCGAGCCGGTCGGTCCGGTCACGCCTGGGCAACGGCCCCGGGTCGATTTCGGTGCTCCCCATCCGGGCGGGCATCGCCGGTCGGGCCCGTCACCGGCCAAGCCGGACGGCCAGCTCGGCGGCCTCGATCGGCCGGTCCTGGTAGAACAGGTCCGGCCGGAAGCCGAGCCGGGTGTTGATGCCGCGCATGTGCCTGTTGGTCTCGGCGTTCCAGGTCTCGATCTGCCGTACGTCGGGCCGTTCCGCGGCCAGCCAGCGCAGCATCTCCGCCTTGACCCAGATGCCGAGCCCGTGGCCGCGATGCGCCGGGATGACCACGGTGTCCCACTGGTCGGCCCGGTACGGCGTCCACGGCGAGATGATCACCTCGGTCAGGCCGGCCACCGCGTCGGTGCCCTCCCGCACCGCGACAACCACGCGGAGCTCGTAGCCCGCCTGGCGTGGCTGGTCCTCCAGGTTCCGGACCCGCCGCGCGTCCCACCGCGGCGGCTCCCACCGCGGGTCGTGCGGCGCGTCTGCCATCGCGTGCTTGGCCTCGGCGTAGGCGTCGACGCGGTCGTCCGGCGCGGCCCCGACCCAGCGTTCCAGCCGGTATCCCGGCCGCGGCTCGGCGGCGATCGCGGCGATCGCGGCAGCGTCCACCGTCGGCAGGTCCAGCACGGACCGGACCTCCCGCAGGTCGGTGGGCGCAACGCCCAGCCGGTCGGCTGCCGCGGCGCCTTCGCCGCACTCGATCGTGCCGGTCCAGGCCAGCCCCCGGCCCGCCGACCGGAGCGCATCCAGCACGGTGCCGAGCAGTGCCCGGCCGTGTCCCCGCCGGCGGTGGTCCGGATGCACCGACAGCTCGATGAAGCCCGTGTCCAGGTTCTCCCGGGTCGGCATCATCAGCTCGGCGGTGCCGACGATGACGCCGTCCTGCCGGGCGACCCACCGCATGCGCGGCTCGGTCGGGCGGACGACCCGCAGCCAGCCGATGGTGTCCGCAAGCGCCCGCTCCGGATCCTTGGGCTGTTCGTGCCGGGCGCAGGCAGCGGCAACGTCGTGCCAGCCTGCCAGGTCGGCCGCCGGCGCGGTCGCCGGGTCGAGCTCGGTGATGTCCACTGTCACCTGGCCTGTGTAACACCATCGGGACAGGTCACCCACTGAATTACCGGCCGGCTGAGCTACCGGCCGGCCAACTGCCGGCCCACCGCCTTGCCGCCCATCGCATTGCCGGTTGTCGGTGGAGCATGGTGCCCGAGCGTGTTACCCGTGGACCGTCGGACCGGCGACGTACCGTGCGAGAGTGCTGTCGACCTACCGCGAGCTGTTCGCGATCCCCGGCGCGCGGGCCTTCAGCGCGGCGGCCTTCGTGATGCGGCTGCCGATCTCGATGATCGGGCTCGGCATCATGCTGCTGATCGTCCGGACGGGCGGCTCCTACGGGCTGGCCGGCCTGGTGTCCGCGGCGTTCTGGCTGGCCTACTCGTTCTCGCTGCCGTGGCAGGGCCGGCTGGCCGACCGGCACGGGCAGGCCGTGGTGCTCGGCGCCTGCGCGGCGGTCGAGGCGGTGTCGATCCTCGCGTTGGTCGCGGGCGCCGGCATGCACGCCCCGACCTGGGCGCTGCTGGTCGCCGCCGGGGCCATCGGGGCAGCGTACGTGCCCATCGGCTCGCTGGTTCGGGCCCGCTGGTCGCACGCCACCCAGGGCACCCGGCTCTGGCACGCCGCGCACGCCTGGGAGTCGGTCGTCGACGAGGTCGTCTTCATCACCGGACCGGTGCTGGTCACCGTGCTCTGCGTCCAGGTCGCACCGGCCGCCGGGCTGCTCGCTGCGGCAGGGCTCGGTGTGGTCGGGGCCTGCTGGCTGGTGCCACTGCGAGCCACCGAGCCGCCGCGGCTGCCGGCCGACCACATCCGGGGCAGCCCGGCGGTCCGGCACCCGGTGGTGCTGCTGCTGACGCTGTCCTGGGTGGGGCTCGGCGGGGTGATCGGCTCAGTGGAGGTGGCGGTGGTCGCCTTCACCGCTGAGCGCGGCCAGGTCGGGTGGGCCGGTGCGGTGCTGGCCGGGCTGGCGTTCGGCAGCATGCTGGCCGGGCTGACCTACGGCATGCTGCGGTTCCGGCTGCCGCCGCCGCGCCGGATGGTGATCGCGCTGGCCACGCTCACGGTGATGACCGGCACGCTCGGCCTCCTGCCCAACACTGCCGCGCTGGCCGCCGTGGCCTTCTGCGCCGGGATGGCGGTGTCGCCGTCCCTGATCACCGGCTTCGCGCTGGTCGACTCGGTCGTGCCGGCCGCCGTCCGGACCGAGGCGATGTCCTGGCTGTCCACCGGCATCGGCATCGGCATCTCGGGCGGCGCCACCGTGGTCGGCCGGATCATCGACGGGTACGGCGCCCGGGCCGGGTTCGCCGTACCCCTGCTGGCCGGCGCCCTTGCCACCGTGCTGGCCGTGGTGGTGGCCCTCCGGCCGGTCGCCGCCGTCCGTCCCGAACCAACGCGCGCGGACGCGTGAGCCGCCAAAAGGTTGCCCTCCGAGCTGGCCAACCTTCCAGCCCCAGGGGCGTCTTAACTCACCGTCACATCTTTTCGGCGCTACAGCCAGGGGGGACCAAATGCGCCTGTCACACAAGCTCATCGTCAGTACCATCATCGCCGCTACCACCGTCGGGGTGGGCTCGGCGGCTTTCGCCAGCAGCAGCGGCACCGGTTTGGCGGCCTTTGCCAGCGGCGGCCAACCGGCCGTCGCGGCGCCGTACCGGCCGATCTCCGCCGACGCGCCGTACGACAACCTCTTGCGGAACGTCACCTGCGCCGTGTGGCCGAAGGTCACCCCGGCGGCCCACACCGACTACGGCCACCTGCCGCGGTGGGCGCACGGGCCGAACAGCACGGTGATCCTCCGGGAAGACCGGGTCGACCTGCACCGCGTGTACTCCTCGCAGGGCTGTTACACCAACGTCAACCCGATGATCCGCAGCTACCGGCTGGCCCCGAACGCCGCCATCCGGGTGCTCGGCGCGAACTACAACCGGATGACCGGCCGGCACCCGTCCGAGAACCCCGCGCGGCGGTACGCGGTGACCCGACAGCAGTTCCTGAACAGCTTCAACACCAAAAAGGACTCCTACCAGCACTACCTGCGGTACGCCTCGGTCTACAAGCTGACCTTCGACCGGAGTCGGCAGGTTGTGGGCGTCACCGAGGTCAACGCCTCCTGGCGGTACGGCACCTGCGGCTGCTGACCGAGGCGGCGTAGTCCATGGAACGGGGGAAGGCGGGCGGTGCGGCGTTCGAGCGCACCGCCCGCTTTGACCGGCTGACGCATCTACGTCCGATCTGTGAGAGCAGGGCACCAGGCCGGTCGTCGCGAGTACCTCCGCTCGCTCATGCTCTTAAACTTGCCCTGAGCGCTTGTTAATGTGGCGCTGACTGATAGGCAGGGTCACTCGTGGGCAGCTCATGTCGGTCTGCGGCGTGCACAGGTGAGAGGAGGGCGTTCGATGAGCAATGCCGCAGAGAAGTTTGTGGTCGACCGGCAGCTTGTCGAGTGGCTCGACCACCACGGTGTACACGCTCGTACCGGCGACCGGGTGAGGCTTGAGCTCGTCCTACACCCACCAGACCAGCCGAGCTCCCCTGACGGTGACGAGTTCTGGGACGCCTACATCGGCCGCTACGACAGCGACGAGCCAGGCCTGGCGAGGCGAGCCAAGGAGATCGTTCGTGATGAGATGGGCACGTGATCCTGGTCGACACAGGCCCACTCGTCGCCCTTGCCGTCCGCAACGATCCCGACCATGACGCCTGCGTCACGCTCCTCCGCCAGCGGGCCGGCGAGTTCGTTGTCCCGGCTTCGGTTGTCGCCGAGACCTGCTACATGATCGAGTCCCGGTTGGGTGGCGGTGCCGACGAGACGTTCCTCCGCCTCCTCGCCACCGGCCGGTTGAGGTCCGTCGAAGCCGGCCGGCCGACTACGCCCGCATGGCTGGCCTCGTCCGCCAGTATCGAGACCTGCCGCTCGGCGGTACGGACGCCTCGGTGGTCGCCTTGGCCGAGCGCTTGGGCATCACGGAGATCGCCACGCTGGATCACAGGCACTTTCTTCCGGGCAGCTCAGCTCATCCGGGCAGCTCAGCGGTGTGAACAGGGCGGCCGGCGGCCGGCGGCCGGCGGTGAGGTTCGTCGCACCCGGGTGGAAGGATAGTCGGGTGAGGTTGTACCGGGACGAGGCGGTCGTGCTGCGCCTGCACAAGCTGGGCGAGGCCGACCGGATCGTCACGCTGCTCACCCGCCGGCACGGGCGGGTCCGCGCGGTGGCCAAGGGCGTCCGGCGGACCACCTCCCGGTTCGGGGCACGGCTGGAGCCGGCCAGCCACGTCGACGTTCTCCTCTACGCCGGCCGCGAGCTGGACATCGTCACCCAGGTGGAGACGATCGCGCCGTACGGCGCCCGGCTCACCGGCGACTACCCGCGATACACCATCGGCACCGCGGTGCTGGAGACCGCCGAGCGGCTGGCCGCGGCGGAGGGTGAGCCGTCGCTGCGACTGTACCTGCTGGTGGTCGGCGCGCTACGCACGCTGGCCGACGGCGGGCACGCGCCCGGCCTGGTGCTCGACGCGTTCCTGATCCGGTCGATGGCGATGGCCGGGTGGGAGCCGGTGCTGGCCGAGTGCGCGCGGTGCGGCGAGCCGGGGCCGCACCCGGCGTTCTCGGTGCCGGTGGGGGGTGCGGTGTGCGCGACCTGCCGGCCGGCAGGCGCGGTCACCCCCC
>DATILL010000060.1:0-6380 GCA_035476575.1 Mycobacteriales bacterium | reverse complement strand
GGGGGGTGACCGCGCCTGCCGGCCGGCAGGTCGCGCACACCGCACCCCCCACCGGCACCGAGAACGCCGGGTGCGGCCCCGGCTCGCCGCACCGCGCGCACTCGGCCAGCACCGGCTCCCACCCGGCCATCGCCATCGACCTGATCAGGAACACATCAAGCACCAGACCAGGCCCCCGCCCGCCGTCGGCGAACCGAGACGTCGTCCGCCGCACCCTGGCCACCGCCCGCACCCGCCCATACCGGCGGCAAGGCAACGTCACAACCCGATCAGCCTCACCCAACCTACGCAGCCGCAACACAACCGCATCATCCCGATACAACCTCACCCCACCATCCTCCCACCCAGGTACGACAGGCGTGGTAGGACAGGCGTGGTACGGCGGACTGGGACTCGCTGGGTCAGCCATGGCTGAGGTGCCCGGGGATCGCGCCTACCCTGGACTTTCTCGAGCGGCGCCCTTCAGTACAGGTAGGGGATGAGCCGAGCGGTGCGGCGCTGGTACTGGTGGTAGTCGGCGCCGAAGTGCTCGGCGAGCATCTGTTCCTCGGAGCGGATGCGCCAGCTATAGGCCAGGAACATCAGGACGGCGACGGCGAGGAAGGTGATCCAGTTGCCGAGGCCCAGGCAGTAGCCGGTCCAGACCAGCAGGCTGCCGGCGTATCCGGGCTGGCGGATGAGCCGGTACGGCCCGTCCTGGACGACGTGCTGGCCGTCGATGACGCGGAGGGTGCGGACGTAGTAGTGGCCTAGGACTCTCATGCCCAGCCGCACCGCCAGCCCGGCGGCGATCATCGCGATGCCCTTCCACTCCGCGGTGACTTCGTCGCCGCGGCGCAGCAGGAGCTCATAGCTGATCCACAGCACCAGCCCGGCGATGGAAAGCCAGCTAGACAGCGGCATGTCATCTCCTGTCGTCGGTGCGGGTTTCCGCGGCCCTCCACAGCCGTGTACGGCGACCACTGGCGACCAATGTGGTAAGCGTCGCGACCGCTCACACGTACCTGGATCCGCCTCACAGACCCTGGTCGGTGTCGGCCCGCCCGGATGTGGTTGGGCTCGACGGGTAAGCAATGCGGCATCCGCGGGCCGAGCGAGTCCGTCGCGACCGCACGGTGGTTCGCGTCGCGATAGTGCAGCCGCCGGTACTGGCAGCGGCTCGGTGGGCCATGCCGGCTGGCAGCCCCGTTCCGTGGACAGGTCGGCGTCATCGGTGAGTGCGGGAATGACCGTGACGCCCGCAAGACCTGTCCTCTAGGCACAGGGTCGGAGGAGTCTCCGCCAGGGCGTCCGCCAGGGTGGCGGGCCCGCGCTAGTCTGCTTCGAATGTGTTGTACGGCTTTCTGACCGGAGGGCGGCACCCCACCTCGCCGCCCTCCCGCTTCTGGACCCCACGACCCGGTACGGAATATCCCGAGTCGCCGGCCACGACCGGTCAGCCTTCGTGCGGATCTCGCCCGAGACTCAGCGCTGTCTCGAGTTGTTCACTGGGTCGCCACACGGCCGTCCGTTGACATCTGGGTTGTAGAGCACCGCGCTGACGAGGTTGTGCGCCGCAGTCAGCCCGCCCGGGGAGTTCGCTATCGTGTAGCGCCAGCCGGCCGCGCGCGCCCACCATTCTGCGAACGCGTTACCGGCGGCCGTCGGATGCCCATTCCACTCGAAGGTGAGCACGGCGGTCTTCCCGTGGATCTCGCTCCGCATGGACCTGCATTCGGCCCTGCGCATGTCCGGAACCGGACTAACACCGTTCTTGGTCGGGTGCGCCTCGAGAATCTTGTCCAGCCATCGGGGTGTGGGGGCCTCCGGCTCCGGGATGGTGAACGTGACTACTGTCTTCATCATCGTGTTTCCTTAGGTCGGGGGGGACCGTCAGCAAGGATCTTGCCCTACACGATGGCTGGTCACCATAGCACTTTTCGAAATGCGATATACGTAAGATCGCACGGTCCATACGTACCGTTCCGGACAGCCTACGTAATCCGGCGGTCCGGAGCGGCCCACCCGGTCGCGGAGAGCCCCCGGACCCGGCGTCCAGCTTTCATTGATGGGTGCTCCTCTGGAGGCGGGATGCACAGCGCGTGAGCAGGGCTTCTGCTCTCATCAGAGGTCGCCCGGTGTGGCTCGGAGACGGCCGCGAGCGGGGTGTTCGCACCGGCTGTCCGGAACGAGCCGGTCCGCCGGGTCGAGAGGGCCGCCGGTCGGCGCGATGTCGATCTCCTTCCAGGCGAGCCACACCCTTCACCAATTCATCAATGGTGCACTATGCAACAGCCTGACGGGGTGAGCTTGGTGAAACGTGCACCTAAGGGTGCACGATGGGCCCCACAGGCGGTTCAGCAACGCGGGGCCGAAGACCAGGAGGGCGGCGGACGTGTAGCCGAAATCTGCCCTCACGCGACACGGACGTATGATATGGCCCGTCATCGGGCGCTGCACCCTCGACGAGCGGGACGAAGGATCTTCAATTGGTACATAACTATCCATACATTCAGCCGTACGGGTGCTGGCCCGCCCCGAACGCCGCCGAGCGACCTCGACCCAGGTTGGCCCTGCCTGGTCCCGGCCTGGGGCGACGCCGCCTCACGAAGTGTTGGGTGCGTTCAACCCTGACAGTCAGAGTGAAGGACGTTTGATGGGAACTCCTCCTGGTCCCGCTGAACCGGAGTTCGTCGGCCGCCAGAAGGAGCTGGCAACCCTGGGTGCGGCACTGGATCGGGCCAGGAGAGGTCAGGCCAGCTTCGCGATCATTGTGGGCGCGGCGGGAATCGGCAAGACCTGGCTCGTCACGAAGGCCACCGGATCAACGTCCCAGAATGATCTTCTTGTGTTGCGCGGCGGCTGCGTATACATCCCCGGTATCGACGTACAGAGTCCCTACGGCCCCTTCATGGAGGCGCTCCGCCACACACCCGAGGGGATAGAGGGCGCGGTCGCGGCACGGGCTCACCAGTGGTTGCAACCTCGACGCCGAACATCCGCGCACCTGGCCGAGGAGCGCAGAGCGGAGTTTTTGGGCATACTTGGCAAAATAGCAGAACATCGTACTGTTGTCTTAGTTCTCGAAGATCTCCATTGGGCGGACAAGTCCAGTCTGGGGCTCCTGGTCTTCCTCGCCCGGAACCTCACCACCGAACGGGTGCTGGTCATCGCCACGGCGCGACCCGGAGATGACGACGGCATTGAGGAGGGTTCCTGCGAGGCGGTCCTCGAACACCTGAGGCGCCTACTCGGCCGGCAGTGGCTGTCGCTGTCCCGCCTGCCCGAGGAGGACACCGCGAGCCTTGTCCGCGCCTGCGGCGTCTCCGACCAGCAGGTGGTGGAGGACATCGTGCGGCTGTCGGACGGCAGCCCGCTGACGGCCAGAGAGATGGCGGAGGGGTGCAGTTCAGGCGTGGGCGTCGCCGACAGCACTCGTAGCGCCGTCCGGGGCCGCATGCGGGACGTCACCCCGACAGTGCGCCAGGTCGTCGGTGTGTCGGCTGTTGTCGGCATGGAGGTGTCTTGGCGCATGCTGTCCGACCTGATGGTCCGCTCCGGCGAGCTCGGATCGGTGGATCTCGACCAGGCGCTGCTGGCCGCGACCGCACACAGGCTGCTGGTCGCTGATGGGCAGGTGTATAGCTTCCGCCACGCGCTGGAGCGCAAGGCGGTGTACGAGAAGATGGCGCCGGGCGAGCGGGCGCGGTGGCACGCGCGGGTCGCCGGCTGCCTGGAGGAGGTCGCCGCGAAGGCCGACGACATACCGGCCGAGCGCTGGGCGGAGATCGCCGCCCACTGGGCACTGACCGACGACGACGCGGCGATGGCGGCATCATCATTGCGGGCCGGTCTGGCTGCCCAGGCAGTCAGCGCGTTTCCCGAGGCGCTCGCGCACCTGGAAAACGGCCGGCGGTCGTGGCGGCGGCTGTTGCCACAGGATCCGCCTGGCTGGAAGGGCCGCTGGCTGGAGGTAGCGCTGGCGGCCGCCGCGTGTGCGCGCTGGACTGGCAAGCCGGCCCGTGGGCTGAAGATCCTCGAGGATGAGGTCTCGGCCGTGACCGGCGGTGACGCGGCGCTGCTGTGGGACCGGATCGGCCGTTTCCGGCGGGAGATCGGCGACGGCGACGGCGCCCTGGGGGCGTACCAGACGGCGCTGTCCGTCCTCCGGGAGGACCAGAGCGCATCCACGTTCGCACAGGTCTGCGCCGGCTATGCGGCTCTGCTGATGACCACCTTCCAGCTCACCGAGGCCCGGAAGCAGTGCGAGGCGGCGCTTGACGCAGCCGGCTCGGAGCGCTCGCCGGCACGGGCCAACGCGTTGAACACCCTCGGCGTGGTTGAGGTCCTCACCGGAAACCCAGCCCGCGGCCTGGAGCTGCTGGAGGAGTCTCACAAACTGGCGACCTTCATAGGCAGCGGGGAGGACATCTGGCGGTACGTCGGGAACATGACCTTCGTACTGCAAAACCTGGACCGTACCCACGACGCGGTCGGCTTCGCGCTGGAATGGCTGGACCGGGCGCGGGCCACGAGGGTGCACCGCTCGGCGGCGGTCCTACCCTCGCTGATCAACGCGGTGTCGGCGATGGTCCTGCTGGGCCGCTGGAGCGAGGCCCTCGAGCTCGTCACGGAGGCGTTGCAGGGCGACCCCACCAGCGGCCAGGCCGCCTCCCTGCACATGACCGCGGCCGAGATCCACGCACTCAGGGGTGACCGGGAGGCGGCCGCGGCCGCGCTCGCCGCCGCGCGGGAGGGAGCCTCACCTGCCCGCGAGCCGGAGCTGCTTGGCCACATCTGCCGCATCCAGGCCGAGTCGATGGCCTGGAGCGGAGACATTCCCGGCGCGCGAAAGGCTGTGGACGAGGGCCTGCGCGTCCTGCCCGCTGACGACCCGGACTCCCGCTTGCAACTGTCCAGCGTAGGCCTGCGGGTGGAGGCCGATGCGGCCATCCTGCAGTCGACCCGCTCGCCGCAGCGGGTCACCGAGCTGGAACACGTCGCGAGCGAGGCAGCGGCTCGGCTTGGACCGTCCAAGGAGCTCGGCCAGGCTGCCGGGGCAACCCTCATCCTGATGTCCGAGGCTGAGGCGGCCCGCAGCCACCGCCGAGACACGCCAGCGATGTGGCAGCAGATCGCGTCGGGCTGGGACGAAGCGGGTCGGCCGTACCAGGCCGCGTACGCCCGGCTGCGCCAGGCGGAGACCTGCTTGCGGTCGGCCTCGACCCGCGAGGCCGCCACCGAGCTGCTTGATGCGGCAGCCGCCACGGCGACCAAGCTGGGCTCCACTCCCCTGAGCAATGCCGTCGCCGCCCGGCGCGGTGAGCTGTATCCCGCCCCCGGCCAGGAGCGCGAACCAGCAGCGGTGACGAAGTACGGTCTCACGCTCCGCGAGGTCGAGGTGCTGAGGCTCCTCGTCGCTACCCGCCCGAGTAACGCGTCGATCGCCAAGAAACTCAAGGTCGCGGAGCGGACCGTGACGACTCACCTTACTCATATCTACGACAAGCTCGGTGTCGCCGGGCGGACAGCGGCGATCGAGGCAGTCCACAACATGCGCCTCCTCGAGCCCGAGGACGGCTGACCTTATCCGCATGTTCGCGGACCGGTGTGTGTGAACCACCCCCGCATTTCCTGCACACCTCCCAAGCTGGGAAGGATGGCGTGGATGCCAAGCAGGTTCGGCAAGGAGACCCGGGTAAGGCGGTCCGGCTGGTCAGGGGGCACGCCAGCGACTACGAGTCGGAGTATGCGGCGATAGGGGCGATCTCGGGCCGGTTGGGGATGACCGCGGAGACGCTGCGCAGGTGGATCCGTCAGTTCGAGGTCGACACCGGCGAGGCGGGGCTCAAGGGTTGGAACGCCGAGCTGGAACGCACGATCGAGATCCTCGAGACGGCGAGGAGCTTCTTCGCGCGGGAACGCGACCCGCTACATCGCTGATCTGCGGCTCGTCACAAGTCGCCGTCAGGAACTCGGGGTCGTACCGACCTGGCGCGCGCTTAGCGAGCTGGGCGTGCCGATCGCCTGATCCCGGGTGGGGAGTGCTCGATGACCAAGCACACCGATCTCGTCGAAGTCGCGATCCGCCCCCGCCCGCTCACCGGCGCTCCACCAGCGGCAGCGAGCGCAGCCCGGACTCCAGGTGCCACTGCAGGTGCGCCGCGATCAGACCACTCGCCTCGCGCCGGACCGCTGGCCCGGCGCCCTCCGCCGCCGGCCAGTCGCCCACCAGCAACGACCGCATCAGGTGGACAGTGTCAGCCCGGGGGGTGACCGCGCCTGCCGGCCGGCAGGTCGCGCACACCGCACCCCCCACCGGCACCGAGAACGCCGGGTGCGGCCCCGGCTCGCCGCACCGCGCGCACTCGGCCAGCACCGGCTCCCACCCGGCCATCGCC
>DATILL010000059.1:0-6011 GCA_035476575.1 Mycobacteriales bacterium | reverse complement strand
GGTTTGCGTTCGGGGTCGACTGATGGTGGGGGTAGGAGCTCGGGTAGTCCGTCTGTTGCTATGTGTACGTCCCAGCCGTTGTGGTGGACGGCGCGGTGGTGGTGTCCGCAGAGCAGGACGCCGTTGTTCTGGTCGGTTCTGCCGCCGTTAGCCCAGTGGGTGCAGTGGTGGACCTGGCACCATTGGTAGGGGCGGTCGCAGCCGGGGAAGACACACCCGCGGTCGCGGAGAACAATGGCGCGGCGGGCCGCGCCGACGTAGTGTCGGGAGCCGCGGCCGAGGTCCAGCACCTGGCTTTCGCCGCCGAGGACGGCGGGGATGATGTGGGCGTCGCAGGCGAGGCGGCGGACCTGGCTGGCCGGGAGGATGTCGCCGGTGGGCAGCGTGCCGGCGCCGGTGGCGGCGGCGAGGTTGTCGTAGGGCATGGTGACGAGGAGGGTGGGTCGTTCGCCGCCGTTGTCGGGCAGGTCCCCCATCCGCAGCGCCCGTTCGGCGAGCTCGACGAGGGCGTCGGCCATGCGTTGCCCGTGGCTGCGTTCGTCCCGTACGCCGGTGTCGGGGTCGGCGGGGCGGGGTGCGGCCAAGGGGTCGAGGGCGACGCGGAGGGTTTCGGCGCCTTCGGTGTCCAGGAAGCCCGAGATGCGCTTGAGCCCGGGGCCGGCGGGACAGATGCGCAGGTCACGGCGGGTGTGGGCTTCGGCGGCCTCGCGTTCGGCCTGGCGGCGGTGCAGCTCGTCGCCGTGGTCGGGGTCGATGACGTCCAGGACGCGGCGGCCGAGCAGGGCGACCTCGTCGGGGTTGAACGTGCCGGAGTGCGCGACCAGCTCCCGCTCCGCCGCGGCCCTGGTCGCCGCCGGGGTCTCCGCCGGCAGCGCCCGGACCGCCTCGGCGATGACCTGGGCGTGCGCGACGCTGATGGCGCCGTCGGCGAGCGCGGCGGCGGTCTCCGGCAGGTCACCGTCCAGGGCCTTGGCGAGGCGGAGCAGCCGCCCGGCCTCACCGGGCCGCACGTTCAGGCTGTCCCGCAGCCACGCCGTCATGCTCGGCGCGTCATGCGCGGCAGCCAGCCCCCGGGACTCCGCCTCCCGCACCAACGGCAGCAGCAACGTCCCGTGATCTGCCCGAGCTGCTGGTGCACCCGCACCAGCAGCTCGTCAACCTGCGCGTCGGAAAGCCCCCACAACCGCGCGTCACGACAGGAGCCAAGCAGCATAGAGAGCTGCTCGACCACCGACGCGACCACATCCGACATACGAGAAGAATAAAAGAGGTCACCGACAGAACCGCCCCGCCAACCCGAGCCCCCGGCAAAAACGCGAGAAACTTCGGTGCGTAAGACGGCGGGCGCCCACAGTAGTCCCGGTGCCGCGCCAGTCACCGCAAGACGACTGGCGCGGCAGCCAAAGACCACGAGCTCCGGCCCGAATACTGACCGGAAATCAAAGGTGACAGGACGCGCGGCAGCTCGCGGCGAGTTCGGCGGGCGGGTGGTCGGGTAGGGGGTGAAGGTGCAGCCAGGCGTATGTAGTTGCGGATGGCGTGTTCGGCGGCCTTCGCTGGACGCCTCCATCACCACCCGCGACACTTGCAGGCCGCCCGGCCAGTTGGCCATCTCAGCCAGCGACCGGGTCATCGCCGACCAGGTCGGGACCTCCTGCCGAACGCCGCCGCTCGGCCGAACCGGGGCCGGGTACCCGCACGCACCACCTCCGCCTTGCCATCGGTCAGCCAGCGGCGGTGAGGTCGAGGTCGACCACCCCGCTGGTGCAGGTGCCGTGCTCCCCCATCTCGTAGAGCCCCAGGTGGCTGAACTCGCCGCTGAACGCGAGTGGCGACGGCAGCGTGCCGAGGTCGATGCGGAGGTCCCGCTGGAGGAAGCGGGTGAACGCGATGTGCGGGCGGAACAGGCGCCCGATCTCGTCGTATCCGTAGCGTTCGAGGTTGGCCCGAACCTCGCCGATCGTGGTGGGCAGCCAGTCGTGGAGTCGGCGTCCAACGGGGTCCGTCTCGCGGAGGCCCACCCGCACCGGATTGAGCCCGGCGACGACCAGGTCCTGCAGGTGGGTGGCCGCGGCGGAGCCCTGACAGGTCACCTCGATCATGCCCTGCTCGGCGTCCTGGGTATAACGATCCGCGGTGAGCAAGGTGCGCGAACAACGATGTGTCGTCCAGCACGAACTCGGTGCCATATGGGGCGAGTTGCCGGCTCACGTGCACCGACCGCCGTGCGATGCGTGATGGTGGCATGAGCACCACGTCGAGGACCCGCCGGTCCACCGGGCGGAATCGAGCATCGCGCCACTGTAGCCGTTGCCGGCCAGCCGGCCAGGCCGGCTGCGTCAGCCTCGGGCTGACTGCCTGCGAGCTCAAGCCGAGTATGTAAGGCGACCTGATCTGACCCCCTCCGCACGTGGGAGACTGGCTGAGCCAGGCTGGATTCTGGCAGCTTTGGCTACTGTGCTGATCGTTGCTGTCCGACAATGGTCGTGCTGACCAGCTGCCGGGCCTGCATGTCAGCCGCACGTACCGGCGCACAGCCGGCGGCGATACTGTCCGGAGGTGTTGCCCGCGTTCGCTGGTGATCATGATCCGTGGGTCGAGCTGATCGGGTGTTGGGGGTGGCAACCATGGGTGAAGGCGACGTCTCCGCAGGCGATGAGGTGACGCAGTTGGTTGCGGTGATCGACCGGCTGCAGGCTGAGGTTGCCGGGCTGCAGCGGGCCATGCGCACCCGAGGGTTGATCGACATGGCGAAAGGCATGATCGTGGAACGGTTCGGCTGCGACCCTGCCGAGGCGCTCGTGCGGCTTCGGGACCTGGCCGCGTCGAAAAGGGTGGGCCTGGTCGAGGCCTCGGCGGACGTGCTGGGCCGGAAGCTGCCGGCAAAGGACCTGTTCGGGCTGTTGCCGGGAGAAGGCGAACCGTCGCCGCTGATCGCACCAGCAGGCTCGGCACCTGTCCTGACGACCTCGGCCCTGTACCGGCTGTCCGCCGCCGTGGCCGACGCGTCCAACGGACCCAACGAGCTGGCTGAGGCGCTGCTCGACGTGGGCCTGCGCAGGCAGGTGGAAGCCGTGGTGCTGATGAGCCTGGACTCCGACGGGGGTCTCGCGCTGGCGGGCCAGGCCGGGCTGGCGCCGATCGAGGTGAGTCGCTGGCGGCGGATCCCGCCTCACATGGACACGCTGATGACCCGGGTTGCCCAGATCCGGCGGCCTATCTGGTACATCGGCGACAACCCCGGTGGCGAGTTCGCCTCCCTGCCGATGCTCGGCGAGCAGTGGGGGCATGACCGGACCCGCGCCGTGCTCCCTATGGTGGACGACGGCCGGCTGATCGGCGTCGCCGAGATGGTCTGGCGAACCTCCGGCGACCTCGATCGTCCCGTCCGCCGCTACGTCGCGGCGCTGGTGCGGCACGCGGCACACACGCTCGGTCAGCAGTTGAGCTCTGCGGGGCTGCTGACGCCGGTGACCAGGTGGGGAGCCGCATGGTTCCAGGCGACGCTCGACGCACTGCTCGACTCGGTCATGGTCACCACCGCCGTCCGGGACGCTGACGGCACGGTGGTCGACTTCCAGGTGGACTTCGTCAACGCTGGCATTGACGACCTGTATGGACGGCTACCGGAGGAGATCACCGGCAGGCGCCTGCTCGAGCTGTACCCGCGGATGGTGCCCACTGGAGTGTTCGACGCGTACGTCCGCGTCTTCCAGACCGGGGAGCCTTTCCACCTGACCGGCCCTGCGAGGGCTCCGGGCGGCCTCCACTTCCACCGGACCATCGCACTCCGCTGCACCCGGTTCCTGGACGGTCTTCTCCTGACCTGGCGTTTCCGCGAGGCTACGGACCGCACCGCGGCCTTTCTCCAGATGGCCGAACGGACGCTCGAGTTCGGCGCGTTCGAGGAAGACTGCTCGACCGACGTCAGCCACTGGAGCGATCAGTTGTACGAGCTGCTGGGTGTCGAGCTCGTCGACGAACCCGTACCGTTGGCCAAGCTTGAGGAGCTCGTTCGGCCCGCCGAACGCGCAGCGTTTACCGCGGCGTTAGCCGACCTCCGTGACCGCGGCATCCCGATAGACCTCCCAGTAGGGGTGTGCGACAAGCGACACGCCGAACGGGTCCTCCGGCTGATCGCGTACCCCCTCACGGAACCCGACGGCCGGGTCGTCAGGATCCGAGGGCTGGTCATTGCCGAGACGGCCCGTGACCGCATGGGTTGACCTGGCCTGCCCGGCGTCTACCCGGTGTCCATCATGATCCGGATGGCGGGCAGCCGGTCGGCAACGCTGGCAGGCAACGGATCAGCCGTGCGGAGCTCCGCGACACCCGAGGTACGGACGAACCATCGGGCGGCTCGGGGATGACGTCGCCGGTAGTCATCCAGAACGGCCAGGGTCTGCTCCGCGGGCAGCACCGGAACACCGGAATCGGCGCTCGGGCGATTCGAAATGAGTCCAGCTAGCATCTTTCCACTGCCTTGGGTTAGCTCGCTGTCGCCAGCCGGGCTGAGGAGCGGTTCGCCAGCACCGCGTCGAGCGCCCACCGGCCGGGACCGAACACCGCCAGCAACAAGAACGCCCAGCAGAACATCGCAGCCGCCTCGCCGCCGTTCAGGATCGGCCATAGCGACTTTCCCTGGGTGTACGACGAAGTACGCGTAGGCCATCGACCCGGAGCAGAGCAGGGCTACCGGCCGGGTAAATAAGCCGGCTAGGACGAGAGACCCGCCAACTAGCTGGATCATCGCGGCCCACCAGCCGGGCCACTCGCCGACGGTCAGCGGTCCGCCGTGCGGGCCACCGAGCCGCGGTGGTGGTGGCACGTGTGGGGTCTCGCCACTTACGCCGGGGGTGTTTGTGGGGAGGTGGGGTTGTCGAGCTCGGTGAGGCGGGCGTGGATGTCAGCGGCGCCGATATCTTCGGTGAGGGGGGCATCGAGGGTGGTGAGGATGTCCAGGGCATGCTGCCAGTGGCGGCGAGCTTGGTCGGGTTGGCCGAGGGCGTAGTGGGCGTGAGCGAGGCCGTCGAGGGCGCGGGCCTGGTCGGCGGGTTGGTCGAGCTCGCGGGCGAGGTCAAGGGCGTGTTGGTGAGCGGTGAGCGCCATGTCGGGGTGGCCGGTGGCGTGGTGGGTGCGACCGAGCCCGAGATGTGCCTCGTACTGTCCGTTACGGTTGCCGATGGTACGGGCGAGGTCGAGAACCTGCTCGAAGCAGTCACGGGCGGGCTCGTGGTGGCCTTGCGCGTGGTGGGTGTGGCCGAGACCGGTCAGCGCGCCGAGCTCGCCGCTGGGGTTGCCGGTGGCGCGTGCCAGCTCCAGCGCCCGGGTGTGGCAGTCGGCTGCCGGCCCGTACCGGCCCTGCATGTAGTGGATCCAGCCCAGACCGGTCAGCGCATCGAGCTCGCCGCCGGGGTTGCCAGCGTGGCCCAGCTCCAGCGCCCGGGTAAAGCAGTCGGCTGCCGGCCCGTACCGGCCCTGCAGGCGATGGATCCAGCCGAGACCGGTCAGGGCGTTGAGCTCGCCAACGGGGTTGCCGGTGGCGCGTGCCAGCTCCGCCGCCCGGGTGTGGCAGTCGGCCGCTGGACCGTGCCGGGCCTGCGCGTGGTGGGTCCAGCCGAGGCCGGTCAGGGCGTTGAGCTCGCCAACGGGGTTGCCGGTGGCGCGTGCCAGCTCCGCCGCCCGGGTGTGGCAGTCGGTCGCCGGCCCGTGCTGGCCCCGCATGTAGTGGACGAGGCCAAGGCCGGTCAGGGCGTTGATTTCTCCGCTGGTGCTGCCGGTGGCCCGGGCCAGCTCCAGCGCCCGGGTAAAGCAGTCGGCTGCCGGCCCGTACCGGCCCTGCACGCGGTGGGTCCAGCCGAGACCGGTCAGCGCGGCAAGCTCGGCCGGCTGGTCGCCGGTGGCCCGTGCCAGCTCTGCGGCGGTCTGGTGCAGGGTGTGGGCGTCGGTGTAGGCGCCGCGGGTGCGCAGGTGGGGGTGCAGGGTGGTGGACTGGTGGGTGGTGTGGGTGG
>DATILL010000058.1:0-3596 GCA_035476575.1 Mycobacteriales bacterium | reverse complement strand
TCTACGACGACGGGCTGATCTACCGCGCCGAGCGGATCATCAACTGGTGCCCGCGCTGCCTCACCGCCCTGAGTGACATCGAGGTCGACCACTCCGACGACGACGGCGAACTCGTCTCCATCCGCTACGGCGATGGAAATAACAGCATCGTTGTCGCGACCACGCGCGCCGAGACCATGCTCGGCGACACCGCCGTCGCTGTCCACCCGGACGACGAGCGGTACAAGCACCTGGTCGGCACGGAGGTCGAGTTGCCGCTCACCGGCCGGCGCATCCCGATCGTCGCCGACGAGCATGTCGATCCCACGTTCGGTACGGGCGCGGTCAAGGTGACCCCGGCGCACGACCCGAACGACTTCGAGATCGGCCAGCGGCACGGCCTGCCGTCGGTCACCGTGCTGGACGAGCGCGGGCTGATCACCGCGCACGGGCCGTTCCAGGGGCTGGACCGGTTCGAGGCCCGCCCGGCGGTGGTGGCCGCGCTGCGCGCGCAGGGCCGGATCGTGGCGGAGAGGCGTCCGTACCTGCATGCGGTCGGCCACTGCTCGCGGTGCAAGACCACCGTCGAGCCGCGGCTGTCCCTGCAGTGGTTCGTGAAGGTCGAGCCGCTGGCCAAGGCCGCGGGCGACGCGGTGCGCGACGGCCGGGTCGCGATCCACCCGCCGGAGCTGGCCAGGCGGTACTTCGACTGGGTCGACAACATGCACGACTGGTGCATCTCCCGGCAGCTCTGGTGGGGGCACCGGATCCCGGTGTGGTACGGCCCGGACGGCGAGGCCGTGTGCGTCGGCCCGGGGGACGAGCCTCCCGGCGCGGGGTGGACCCAGGACCCGGACGTGCTGGACACCTGGTTCTCCTCGGCGCTGTGGCCGTTCTCGACGCTGGGCTGGCCGGACGACACCACCGACCTGCGGACCTACTACCCGACCAGCGTGCTGGTCACCGGCTACGACATCCTGTTCTTCTGGGTGGCCCGGATGATGATGTTTGGGCTGTACGCGATGGACGGCCGGCCGCCGTTCGGCGTGGTCGCGCTGCACGGGATGGTGCGGGACAAGTTCGGCAAGAAGATGTCCAAGTCGTTCGGCAACGTGGTGGACCCGCTCGACTGGATGGACGCCTACGGGTCGGACGCGGTGCGGTTCACCATGGCCCGCGGGGCGAACCCCGGCGTCGACGTGCCGATCGGCGAGGAGTGGGTGCAGAGCTCCCGCAACTTCTGCAACAAGCTCTGGAACGCCGCCCGCTTCGCCCTGCTGAACGGCGCCTCGGTGGCCGACCTGCCGGACCGCGCCGGGCTGTCCGCGGTGGACCGGTGGATCCTCTCCCGGCTGCACCGCACGCTGGCTGAGGTGGACGCCTACTACGAGGACTTCGAGCTCGGCAAGGCGGCCGAGGCGCTTTACCACTTCGTATGGGACGAGTTCTGCGACTGGTACGTCGAGCTGGCCAAGACGCCGCTCGCCGCGGGCGGGGCCGAGGCGGAACGCACCCGGGCGGTGCTCGGGCACGTGCTGGACACCCTGCTGCGGATGCTGCACCCGATGGTGCCGTTCGTGACCGAGGCGTTGTGGACGGCGTTGACCGGCGCGGAGTCGGTCGTGGTGGCGGCCTGGCCGGCTCCCGAGCCGGCGTACGTCGACGACGCGGCCGAGGAAGACCTGACGGCGCTGCGCCGGGTGGTGACCGAGGTGCGCCGGTTCCGTGCCGACCAGGGCCTCCGGCCGGGGCAGCGGGTGCCTGCCGTGCTCGCTGGCCTAGCCGGATCCGCGCTGGCACCGTTCGGGCCGCAGGTCCGGGCGCTGGCGCGGCTGGACGAGCCGGCCGAGGGCTTCCATGCGACGGCGAGCCTGCCGATCGGAGGGCTGGTGATCGAGCTGGACCTGTCCGGCGCGATCGACGTGCCGGCCGAGCGGGCCCGGCTGGCCAAGGACCTGGCCGCCGCGCGGAAGGAGATCGACGGGGCCACCGCCAAGCTGGGCAACGCCGCGTTCACCGACAAGGCGCCGGCCGCCGTGGTGGCGAGGATGCGGGTCCGGCTCGCGGCCGCGACGGCCGACGTCGACCGCATCACCGCCCAGCTCGCCGCCCTCCCCGGCTGACCCATGCGAGACTGTGGCGCAGGGCAGTCGGAAGGTGACGTCCATCTCATTGAGGCCGTCCAGCAGGCGCGCGTTGTCGCGGACGAGCGGTACGACCGGGCGTGGGCTGCTGCCCGACAGGCGATGGCCGATGCGAGCGCCCATGGCGGCCGGACGTGCACCCGTGCGGAGCTCTACGACCGGTGAGCCGCGGGGCGGGCGTAGGTTGGTGGCATGCTGATCGAGAACCCGTTCGATGGCGTGCCGGTGTGACCGAGCCTGAGGGTCTGGCCCGGGTGGAGGCGGCGCTGGCCACCCGCTGGCCCGAGTCGAAGGTCGCGCCCGGCCTGGCCCGGATCGCCGCGCTGGCCGACCTGCTCGGCAGCCCGCAGGCGACGTACCCGGTGGTGCACATCGGCGGGACCAACGGCAAGACGTCGACGGCCCGGATGGTCGACGCGCTGCTGCGGTCCTTCGGGCTACGGGTGGGCCGGATCACCAGCCCGCACCTGGCCAGCCCCACCGAGCGGATCAGCATCGACGGCGAGCCGATCTCGGTCGAGCGGTTCGTGCAGACCTACGACGACATCGAGCCGTACCTGAAGATGGTCGACGACCGGAGCGAGATCCGGCCGGTGTACTTCGAGGTGCTGACCGCGATGGGGTTCGTCGCGTTCGCCGATGCTCCGGTCGACGTCGCGGTGGTCGAGGTCGGGCTCGGCGGGTCGTGGGACGCCACCAACGTCGCCGATGGCCAGGTCGCCGTCATCACCCCGATCGCGCTGGACCACACCCGCTGGCTCGGCGAGACGATCCCGGAGATCGCAAGGGAGAAGGCCGGCATCATCAAGCCCGGCGCCACCGCCATCCTGGCCGCGCAGCCGCCCGAGGCCGCCGCAGTCCTGCTGCACCGGGCCGGTGACGTCGGCGCGACGGTTGCCCGGGAGGGGCTGGAGCTCGGCGTGCTGGACCGGCAGGTCGCGGTCGGCGGCCAGCAGGTGCGGCTGCAGGGGCTGGCGGGGGAGTACGGCGAGATCTTCCTGCCGCTGTACGGCGCGCACCAGGCGCAGAACGCCGCCTGCGCGCTGGCCGCGGCGGAGGCGTTTTTCGGCAAGGGCGCGGGCACCGGGCCGCTGTCGGCCGAGCTGGTCCGGGAGGGGTTCGCGGGGGTCCGCTCGCCGGGCCGGCTGGAGGCGGTGCGCAGCGCCCCAACGGTGCTGGTGGACGCCGCGCACAACCCGGCCGGGATGGCCGCCACGGTGGCGGCCGTGACCGAGTCGTTCGGCTTCCGCCGGCTGGTGGGGGTGGTGGGCATCCTGGCCGAGAAGGACGCCACCGGGATCCTCGCCGTGCTGGAGCCGGTGCTCGACGAGATCGTGGTGACGGAGAGCGCCTCGCCCCGCCGGCTGCCCGCGGACGACCTGGCCGCGCTGGCGGTCGGTGTGTTCGGGGCGGACCGGGTCACCGTCGAGCCGCGGCTGGACGACGCGCTGGAGACGGCCGTCCGGCTGGCCG
>DATILL010000057.1:0-10271 GCA_035476575.1 Mycobacteriales bacterium | reverse complement strand
CGCGACAAGTGGGTCAGCAGGTCAGCGAGGGGTGAGCTCGGGGATGGGCTCGACCCGGGGGTCGCCCTCATCGGCGTAGAAATCGTCCGGCGACGTGCGGTCCACGCCCTCGGGCAGCTTCATCGACCGGAAGAGGAACGTCGCGACGACCGCCACCACGACATTCAACGCGAATGCCGTGACCGCGATATAGAGCTTGTCGGTCAGGAACGGCGAGGTGGCCACCGAGGCGCCGAAATGCGACGTGGCCGCGCTGGACTGCTGGTACGCCGACACCGTGCCGTAAACCATGCCGACCGCCCAGCCGGCCAGCAGCGCCCAGCGGTGGAACCATCGTGTATAGAGCCCGAACACGATCGCCGGGAACGTCTGCAGGATCCAGATCCCGCCGAGAAGCTGGAAGTTGATCGCGTTCTGCCGGTCCAGGGACAGCACAAAGGCGAGCGCCCCGGCCTTGACCACCAGTGAGGCCACCTTGCTGACCTGAGCCTCGCGGGCGGCGTCCGCGTTCGGCTCGACGAACTCCTTCCACAGGTTCCGGGTGAACAGGTTGGCCGCGCCGATCGACATGATCGCCGCCGGCACCAGCGCGCCGATCGCGATGGCCGCGAACGCCACACCGGCGAACCAGCCGAAATGGTCCTCGAACAACTGCGGAACGACGAGCTGCGGGTTTGTCCTGCCGTCCAGCCCGACCGGCTTGGTGCCGACCGCGATCGCGGCGTACCCGAGGAGCGCCAGCAGCGCCAGCATCAGCGAGTACGTCGGCAGCAGCGCGGCGTTGCGCCGGATGACGGACCGGCTGCGCGCGGCGAGCACCCCGGTGATCGAATGCGGGTACATGAACAGCGCCATTGCCGAGCCCAAGGCCAGCGTGGCGTAGGCGAGATACTGCCCGTGGCTGGGGACGAAGGTCTTGGTCGGCGGCTTGCCCGTGGCCACCGCCGCATGGTTGGCCGCGTCGAAGCTGGACCTCGTGGCGTCGAAAATGTGGCCGAAGCCCACCTTCCAGGCCATCCACACGGTGGCCACCACTATCACCAGATAGATCAGGAAATCCTTGACGAAGGCGATCAGTGCGGGCGCCCGTAGCCCCGAAGAGTAGGTGTACGCCGCCAGCACGGCGAACGCGATGAAAAGCGGCAGGTCCCGGGCCAACGCATTGTCGCCCCCGCCGATCCCGATCACCTCCAACACGGCCTGGATGCCGACGAGCTGCAGCGCGATGTACGGCATGGTGGCCAAAATGCCGGTGACTGCGACAGCGGTGGCCAGCGACCGGCTGCCGTACCGGCCGCGGGTGACGTCGGCCGGCGTGGCATACCCGTGCCGGTGCGACACCGACCACAGCCGCGGCAGGAAGACGAACACGATAGGGTAGGCGATGATCGTGTACGGCACCGCGAACCAACCGTTCACCGCGCCGAGCGAGTACATCGCCGCCGGCACCGCGACGAAGGTGTACGCCGTGTAGAGGTCGCCGCCGACCAGGAACCACGTCACGAATGTGCCGAAGCCACGCCCGCCCAGCCCCCACTCGTCCAGGCTGGCCAGCGTGCCCACCCGCCGCCACCGGGCGGCCACGAAGCCGAGCACGGTCACCCCGCCGAACAGCACCACGACGATGGTCAGCCCGAGCACGTTTACGCCGGTCATGGTCGGCCACCCGAGCGCCCGCGGGCCAGCACGACGTACGCCGCCCAGGTACAGCCGGCCGCGATGAACAGCCAGAGAAGCTGGTACCAGTAGAAGAACGGGAAGCCCCACAGCCTCGGCGTGGCGCGGGCGTAGCTGGGCACCCACATCAGCGCGACGACCGGGACCAGGACCAGGATCGACGCGACTGCCCGCTGCGCCGGGGAGGATCGGCGGTGTGTTCGGGGGTGCGGTGTTCGGGGGTGCGGTGTTCGGGGGTGTGGTGTCGGTGGAGTCACGTGGACCTCCTCGACGAGGTGGGAGGGCAACATTCCGGAAGTAGCCCGCCCTGCGTGGACTACTTGCGGAATGTTGCCGTCAAATCACCCGGCCCGCCAGCGGACCGGGCTACGGTGCCGGGGCGAAGTGGCCGTTTCCGTTGTTGAGGTAGATCCGGTCCGGCAGTCCGCCCCCAGAGACCTGGACGTCGAGGTCACCGTCGTGGTCAACGTCGACCGGCGTGGCGGTCAGGCTGACAAAGTCGAACGTGTGCTCCAGCAGCACCCGCTGGCCGGTGTCGCCGAAGATCACCATCGCGCCGGCGCCGTTGCTGCCGGGCAGGCCGGGCTGGTCCCGGGAGGACAGGTAGCCGGTGACCAGGTCCTGTGCACGGTTGCGGTCGAAGCGGGCGAACTCGACCTGCGGGCTGCTGCGCACGTCGTAGAAGAACGCCGGCCCGGTGACGAGGTGCCCCTGGGAGGACACGAAGGTGCGAAACGCCTGGTGCTGGTCAGAGCTCTCCCAGATGTCCCCGTACCCGTCGCCGTTGAAGTCCTGGGTGCCGATAAGACTCGGCTGGAACTCCGCGCTCGCGGTGTCGACGACCTGCCAGTTCCGGATGATCAACAGGTCAGCGTTGACGCCCGGCGCCTGACCGATGAAGGAGGCCGCCACCAGCTCGTTGCGCGGGTGTTTGGTTAGGTTGACGACGACGCCCATGTCGGGGCACGGTCCGAAGGTCCGGCCCGGCACCACGATGATGTGCACGACCGGGGCGGCGAAGGTGCCGTCCGGCTTGCCCTTCTCGAAGCTGGCCTGGCAGGTGCCGTCGGGCGCGGTTCCGGTGAGGATGGTCCGGTCCGGCCGGCCGTCCCCGTTCAGGTCACCGATGATGGGCTGGTTCTGGCCGTTTCCGTCGACCGCGAACGCCGGCCCCACGAGAAGACTCAGAATCGTCGTGACGGCCGCGCCCGCGCCAACGACCGCTGCTCGAGCTCGCATGACTCCCCCTTGGCTCTCCAGCCAACGCCCCCCGCCGGCTGCTCCGCCAGTCTGCGCCAGGCGGCGTGGCCCGGTGCCGCATCCCCCGATAGTCCTCCGATCGGGCGACCCTGGTCAGAAGCCGCGGTCGCGGACAGCTAGCTCAGGACGACGTTCGGCTCGCCCTGGGCGTTCAGGCCGCCGCCGGGCGCCGAGGTGCACGAGCCGGCCCGGGTGGCGCCGCCGTTGTAGGCCAGCCGCAGGCAGTTGCGCATCGCCAACTGGCCCCAGTAGCTCGCGTGCAGATCCTCCTGGAGCTGGTACGGGCCGAGCAGCGTGGTGGCGGTGCGGATCTGGTTGACCCATTCGGTACGGTCGGCCGCGCCGGCCTGCTGCCATGAGGACAGGCCCTTCTCCTCCAGCAGCCCGACGGTGTTCTCGCACAGCCGGTGGCCGTTGGTCAGCCGGCTGATGTCCAGGATCTTGATGTTGGCGAGCCCGGTCTGCGCGGCGCCGTTGCGGGCGGAGCCGTTGATCTGCGCGAACGCCGTGTCGTTGGCCCAGTCGGCGTCGGCGTTCCACACCCCGCAGCCGCCAATGGCCTGCCGGGTCCAGCCGGACTGCGGGTAGCGGAACTGCGCGCCGCGCGGCACCGGGTCCCAGTACGTCTGGACGAAGATCGTGTACGCCGAGTCGGGGTAGCCGGCGTACAGCATGGCCTGCCGGACGTTGAGGATGCCGGCTCGGATCGCGGCGGTCTGGACGGCGATGTTGGCGGCGGTGAAGTTGGCTGCGACGTTGGCGTCGTCCTGGCAGTAGTTCGGCCACCAGCTCGGCGAGGTCAGCCAGTCAAGGACGCAGGCCTGCACCAGGTCGGCGAAATGGTAGTTGTTCGCGCCGATCAGCACCGCGACGCTTTTCACGTTGTGGGTGCTGGCGAACTGCTGCAGCATGAGAGCTTGGCCGAGGTGACCGGCGCCGTCGTCGTAGAAGTCCAGGCCAGGCTTGAAGTCGCTGTCGGAGGAGTACGGCTGGGTGTAGGTGCGGGCGCCGGAGCAGGCCAGGTTGACGCCGTTGACCCCGCCGCCGACGTAGATTTCGGCAGATTTCGACCGGTGGCAGCCGGGGATCTGCTCGGCGGTGTTGCTCGCGTTGTCGAAGTACGCCGTCGGGCCGAGGGCGTCGATGGTGCCGGGGTCGCCGTTGGTGTTGCCGGCCCATCGGCCGGCCTCGCCGGAGATGGCCGAGTCGCCGAGGCTGGCCACCCACGGCGCGCCCACGCCCGGGCCGTCCGCAGCCGCCGGCCGGGCTGCCACGATGGCCAGCGCCGCCAGCGCCAGCGTCACGCTCGTCGTGCCGGCGATGAGCGCACGCCCTGCCCTGAGTCCGTTCACCGTGGTCTCCCTTGACCGCTGGGTCGCGACCGGCTGATCGGTGGCGTACGACCCTCGATGCCGGAATTGTGCTGAAGAACGCTCGGTTTTCGCAAGGCCCCGACCGAGAGGGTCGCCCACCCGCCTGCCTTATGTCGGCTACCGTCCGTTACCGAACGGCGTCTGGGGTGCGATCGTGGGTGGGCCTGGGCGGGCGTGTCGTGTCGGTGGGTGGTGGGGGCCGCAAGTTTCCCAAACTCGTCCCGGGTTCCCGTTCACCGTGGGGCAAGTTTCCACTTCACCGTGGGGCAAGTTTCCACGAGTTGCGGTCTCCGGGCCGGTGCCGCGGTCTGGACAGGCCATCCCCGGCCGATCCAAATGATCATGGTCGACCCGCTCCACCACCGGTGATTCAGTACCAACGCCTCTACATCTCCAATGGGGCCGACTCGAATCGAGCCGGAACAGTGGGCTCCCTTCGGGAGAGGTGTCCTGACCTGCGGAAACAACCACCTCTGCGAGTGGTCCGCTGCGAGGGCCGCCAGATCGGCTTGGCGAGGGGCCGTTGGAGGGTCGACATGCCGTCTGACCTGCGTGCGAGCGGTCGAGCGCGCGGGACTGTGCACCGGACCGCTCGCAACCGGACCGCTCGCACGCGGTCGGGCCGGTCCACCGGACACCTCGGTTGGCATCGTCAGCCCGGCCAGCGCTCGATCGCGTCCAACGCACGTTCCCACGGGTAGCTGTCGAGCACGCTGCCCCCGGTGCCGGGCGGGTGCGGCTCGAACTCACCCGCCCGAACAGCACCCGCACGCCGGCCGCGCGGAGCTCCTCGATACTGGCGCGGAACACCCAGTTGGCGGCGAGGGCGCGGTTCACGAACGGCAACACCACGATTCGCGCGCCCTGCCCGGCCAGCCCGGCCAGCCCGGCAAGCTGGCTGAGGACGTAGTTGTCGGATATGCCGGCGGCCCATTTGTTTATCGTGTTGTACGTCGCTGGCGCCACAACAATGGCGTCGGCCCTCGGCAACGGCTGGTCGCCTGCTTCCCGGTAGGTGATGCGTACCTGATGGCTGGTCAGCTTGGCCGGCGCCGGAATGTCCAGGAAATGCGTCGCGGCGGCGGCCGTCACCAGACAATAGACAGACCAACCGCGCGCCTGTGCCTGCTTGACGATGACCTCCACCCGGCTCGCCGGACCGGCACCGCACACCACGAGATACAACACCCGCTCGGTCATACCTTCACCCCTGCTCGGTCCGCCCTCTCGCCCGCCAGTCGAGCTGGTTCACCGCGTGTGCCACCAAGCGGCGAGCGCAACAAGCCATGGGCCAACGGTCGGCACCGGATCTCCTCCGGTGCGATCCTTTCCGCGTCACGAAGGGCGTGGACGGCCTCCGGACGGCGGCCGGTTCGGGCGAATGCCGTGGCCAGGTCGAGGAGGTAGTTGGCTCGGCGTTCGGGTGGCAATGCGCTGATCACCTGCTGGACTGGCGGGCACACTACGCCGACCTGGACTACCGCATCGGCGAGCTGCCGGAGCCGGAGTCGCTCGGTGTCGTCCGGCTGCTCAAGCACCTCGGGCTGCACTTCGCCACACTGGACTTCGTGGTGGAGAAGCACACCGGCCGGCACCTGCTGGTTGACGTCAACCCGGCTGGGCAGTGGGCCTGGCTGGAGTACCAGGCTGGCGTGCCGATCTCGGCGGCGCTCGCCGACCGGCTCACCGAGGCGCCGTGACCAGCCCCGCCGGACCGCGTGACGCGGCGAAGCCGCGGGCGGCGATGGTGGCCGCCCTGGTCGCCGACGGGGAGCTGACCGACCCGGCCTGGCGGGCGGCGTTCGCCGCCGTACCCCGACATCTGCTCGTGTCCCGGTTCTACGCCCAGCCCGGCTACACCGCCGCGCTGCTCAGCCACCGCCTCGGTGACCATGCCGTCACCAGCATCGGCATCGACCCCTACCTGTGCGCCGCTGCCTGGCAGCGGCTGGCCACAGCCGGCCCGCCTGGCTCTCGCAGGCCCCGCACCGGTGGGAAGATCCTCGCCGCCGTCGCCAGCGGCCTCGCCCTGCTCGACGTCGGCCCGGACCGCGCCGCCACCGGCCGGTTCCTGTCCGGCGCGTACTTCATGCCACTGCGCCAGACGGCAGCCCCGAACCTCACCTCACCGAGCCCGCCACCGCCCGAGCCCACCGGCCTACCCCGCGAGACCGACCTGCCCAGCACCGCCGTCTACGACGGCCCGTTCCGCTTCCACCTCTCCATCGCCTGCCCGGCCTGAGCTACGCCAACGGTGGCGGCGACCTCGCCGACCTGCACCTCAGCCACCCCGACGGCTCGCGTGCCCACATCACCCCGCTGGCATCGTCACCCAGCACGCCCCTGCCAACTCTGGAACGAGATCGAGCACGCCCACGCCGAATGGGAACACCTCGGCAGACCCCGCTACGACGCCTACCGCCTCACCATCCGCCCCGACCGGCAGGTCGTCGTACTCGACGCCGACCACACCTGGCAGCTTCCAGCCGAGGTCGCCGAGGTCGCCGAGGTCACAGTGTCTCGGACAGGGCCTTGATCGGCATCTTCAGATCGGCCAGCATGGCAAGGTCCTCGTCCACCGGGCGGCCGAGGGTGGTCAGGTAGTTACCGACGATGACGGCGTTGATGCCGCCGGCCACCCCCCGGCCGGCCAGGTCGCCGAGGGTGATCTCGCGGCCGCCGGCGTAGCGCAGGATGGTGCGCGGGAGCACCAGCCGGAACGTCGCGACCGTCCGCAGCGCCTCGGTCGCGGCCATGACCGGCAGGTTGGCGAACGGCGTCCCCGGCCGCGGGTTGAGGAAGTTCAGTGGCACCTCGTCCGGCTCCAGCGCGGCGAGCTGGGCGGCGAGCTCGGCCCGCTGCTCCACCGTCTCGCCCATCCCGACGATCCCGCCGCAGCACACCTCCATGCCCGCCTCCCGGACCAGCCGGAGCGTCTCGAACCGCTCCTCCCAGGAGTGCGTGGTCACCACCCGCGGAAAGTACGAGCGGGCGGTCTCAAGGTTGTGGTTGTACCGGTGTACGCCGATCGCGGCCAGCTCCTCGACCTGCTCGGGGGTGAGGATGCCGAGCGAGCACGCGACATTGATGTCCACCGCGTTCTTGATCGCGGCCACGCCTTCTCTGATCTGCTCCATCAGCCGGGCGTCCGGCCCGCGTACGGCGGCCACGATGCAGAACTCCGTCGCACCGGTGGCCGCGGTCTCGCGGGCCGAGCGGACCAGCGACGGGATGTCCAGCCAGGCCGCCCGGACCGGCGAGTCAAACAGCCCGGACTGGCTGCAGAAATGGCAGTCCTCCGGGCAGCCGCCGGTCTTGACCGACACGATCCCCTCGACCTCGACCTCCGGGCCGCACCAGCGCAGCCGCACCTCGTGGGCTAGTGCGAGCAGGTCGTCCAGCCGGTCGTCCGGCAGCCGTAGGCACGCCACCGCCTGCACCTCGGCCAGCCCGCGACCCTGCTCCAGCACCTGTTCCCGCGCGATGTCCAGGATGTCGATGTCCGAGATGTCCTCCGCGAGGATGTCGGCCATACGTCCGCCTTCCGTGCGTCAAGGGCCGCTAGCGGCCGTGCTCCCGGCGGAAGTCTCCCGCATCGAAGCGGCCGCCGTACTCCGGCCCGAGGCCGTGCAGCGCCACACCGGGGAAGTCGCCGGCTGGCGCGCCGGCCGGGAGCGCGCCGCCGAGCGGCCGGCCGGAGACGGTCTCAAGGTCACGGATGTTGCAGCGCTCGGCCAGCTCTGGCTCGGCCGGCCAGCTCCCGATCACCACCCCGCCGGCCAGCCGCAGCCCCCGCCCGGCCAGCACCTCCAGGGTCAGCGCGGTGTGGTTCAGTGTGCCCAGCCCGGCGGCGGCGACGAGCAGCACCGGGGCGCGCAGCACGCGGGCCAGGTCCGCCAGCGTCCAGCCGTCGGCGGCGAACCGGACCAGCAGCCCGCCGGATCCCTCGACCAGCACGAGGTCGCGGGTCTCGGCCAGCGCGGCGACCGCGGCGGCCGCCGCGTCGAGCAGCGGACCGTCCACACCGGACACCCGCGCAGCCGCCTCGGGGGAGAGCGGGTCGGGGAGCCGGGCCAGCTCGTGCAGATCGTCCACAGTGGACAGCCGGCAGACCTCGGCCAGGTCGCCGTCCCCGTCCGGGCGTACGCCGGTCTGCGCCGGCTTGACCACGGCGACCTTGGCGCCCCGCCGCTGCGCCAGCACGGCTACCGCCGCCGTTACCACCGTCTTGCCGACGCCGGTGCCCGTGCCGGTCACGACCAGAATGCTCACATCCCCGCCTTCCGTTCCGCCATGCCCGCTTCCCCCAGCGCGACGGTGGCCGGGAGTTCGCGACGCTCGGACGCCGGTCCGTTGCGGTCGTCACGCACCTTGCCAGGGTATGTAACACGCCACGTAGCATGGCGCCATGAAACAGCGCCTGTCGCTGAGCGTTGACGAGACCACGGCCCGGTACCTGGCCAGCCGGGCCCGCAGCGAGACCAACGGCAACGTCTCGGCGCTGGTCGACCGCATCGTGCGCGCCGCACGGCTCGCGGAGTGCGTCCGGGCCGAAGCCGCCTGGTACGCCGCGCATCCGGACTACGTCGAAACGGCTGAGGTCGAGCGGTCTGCCGCCGGCGCCGCATGAGGCGCGGCCAGATCTGGCGGTACGACCCCGTGGTGGCCAGGCCCGGAGCCTCAACGCTCCGGCTGATCGTGTCGGCGGACGTCGTCAACGTCAACGGCGAGCTCCCGGTGGTGCTCGCCGTCCACCTGGTCACCGACGATCCCGGCAGCCTCCTCGCGGTCCGTGTCGGGGAGCATGGCTGGGCGCGTGCGCTGAGCATCGAGCCGGCGATGCGGCGCCGTCTCGTCGAGCTCGTGGACACCGCCGACACCGAGACGATGGAGCGCATCTCAAGCGCGCTGCGCGCCGTTCAGGATCTTTAGGTCGGCAACATCTTGAGGTCGGCAACGTCTGGACCCGCGGGCCGAGCAGCCGGGCCCGGCGGGCTCCCACGATCTGTGAGATGGCCGCGGCGCCGTGCGTCACGGCGGGGGTGGCTGGCGGCTGAGGCGGGTGACGAACTTGTACCGGTCGCCGCGGAACCAGGACTGCACCCACTCCACCCGCCGGCCTTGGGTGTCGAAGCTGAGCCGGCAGATCAGCAGCATCGGCAGCCCGGTGTCGGTGCCAAGCAGGGCGGCCTCGCGGGGCGTGGCGAGCACCGTCTCGATCGTCTCCTCGGCCTCGGTGATCCGGACGCCGTACTGCGACTCCAGCACGGCGTACAGCGAGGATGACCGGTTCAGGTGCCGGCGCAGGCCAGGGAACAGCCAGGCCGGCAGGTGGGTGTGCTCGATCGCCATCGGCTCGTCGTCCGCCATCCGGAGCCGTTCGACGCAGATGACCCGGCCGCCGGCCCGCAGGCTCAGCTTGCCCGACAGCTCGGCGTCGGCGCCCAGCGTGGTGATGTCCAGGATCCGGGACGCCGGGTGCCGGCCGTGCGCCAGCGTCTCCTCGGTGTAGCTGGTCAGCGCCAGCGCCTGGAGCATCTTCGGCTCGGCGACGAATGTGCCCCGGCCCTGGACCCGGTGCAGCCGCCCCTCGATCTCCAGCTCCTGCAGCGCCTGCCGGACGGTGGTGCGGGACGTGCCCAGCTCGCTGGCCAAGCTGCGCTCCGGCGGCACCGGGCTGCCCGGCTCCAGCGCGCCGATGGTGTCCAGCAAGTGCCGTTTGACCGCGTAGTACTTTGGGACGCGACCGCCCCCGTCGGCAGGAGGATCGGCGGACGACACGCTCGGCCTCCCTGGTGCGGCGGGCGAATCCCGTGATCGTACGAGCGGGACGCCGGCCCACCCCAATCCCGCGTGGTCACCTGTCGGCGTTGTGGTCACCTGTCGTTGTCCGCGCCGCCCGTGTGGTGACCTCTCGGCGTTGTGGTGACCTATCGGCCGCGGCTCCCGGCACTACGTCGG
>DATILL010000056.1:0-36178 GCA_035476575.1 Mycobacteriales bacterium | reverse complement strand
AGATTATGATCCCGCTGGTCGGCGCGGTGCAGGAGCGGGAGATTGTCCGCGAGGAGGCCGAGGGCATCCTGCGTACGGTGGCCGCGGAGACCGGGGTCGACGTGCCCGCTCTCGTCGGCACCATGATCGAGGTGCCCCGGGCCGCGCTGACCGCCGGGCAGATCGCCGAGGCGGCGGAGTTCTTCAGCTTCGGTACGAACGACCTGACCCAGATGGGCTGGGGCTTCTCCCGCGACGACGTCGAGTCGGCGTTCTTCTCGGAGTACCTGGAGAGGGGGATCTTCGGGGTCTCCCCGTTCGAGTCGCTGGACGTCGACGGCGTGGGGCGGCTGGTGCGGATCGCGGTGGAGGAGGGCCGGGCGGCCCGGCCGGGGCTGAAGATCGGCGTCTGCGGCGAGCACGGCGGCGACCCGGACTCGGTGCACTTCTTCCACCAGGTGGGGCTGGACTACGTGTCGTGCTCGCCGTTCCGGGTGCCGGTGGCCCGGCTTGAGGCTGGCCGGGCCGCCGTAACCTCCACCGGCAGCGACAGCCGCTAGCCGCCGCCCGCGCGTGTGGTGACTACAACGCCGAGTGGTGACCTGTTGTTGTCCGCGGCGCCCGTGTGGTCACCTCTCGGCGTTGTGGTGACCACACGTTGCCCGCGGGCAACGAAAGGTCACCACAACGCCGAGAGGTGACCACAACGGGAGCGGGGCGGGGGGATTTCGTCGTTGCGGCCAGGCGGTCCATGCTGGTGCACATGCTGCGGCCCTGGATCTCCTCGCTGACCTTGCCCACGTGGGTGAAGGAGCCGTTTTGACCTTACCCGTGACCGCGCCCGCGGAGCCTCCCGTCGGTGCGGACGAGCCGCGGTCACCCCGGCTCGTCCGGTACCTCCGGGTGGCCATGTTCGTCGTGCTGGCCGCGCTGCTCGCGGCCGTGCTGGTCGTGTTCGGCACGGCGGTACGGGTCTGGCAGGTGGCCCGGCAGGATCACCGGCCGGTCTCGGACGCGATCGTGGTGCTCGGCTCGGCGCAGTACGACGGCCGGCCGTCGCCGATCCTGCGTGCCCGGCTGGACCACGCGATCGTCCTGTACCGGCAGGGTGTCGCGCCGCGGATCGTCACCGTGGGTGGCAACCGGGCCGGCGACCGCTACACCGAGGCCGGCGCCGGGGCCACCTACCTGCGCAACCGGGGCCTGCCGGCCAGCGCCGTGCTCGCCGTCGAGCAGGGCAGCGACACGCTGGAGAGCGTACGCGCGGTCGCGGTCGCGTACGCCAGTCACGGCTGGCACACCGCCGTGCTGGTGACCGACCCGTGGCACGTGCTACGCACCCAGCGGATGGCCCGCGACAGCGGGATCGACGCGGTCGGCTCGCCCACCCGGTCCGGCCCGGTGGTGCAGACCCGGCAGATCGAGCTGCGCTACGTCGCCCGGGAGACCGCAGCGTACCTGTACTACCGGATCCTCCACCGTGGCACCGAGTCCGGTCCGCCTGTGTCCTGACCGCCCAGCGTGGCTCGGAGCCCGGCCGCACGAGGTTGTCGGCGTGCGGCGCTAGGCTCACCTGCGATGGCGCGGGACGAGACGACCGGGTACGACGAGTGGGACCGGGCTAGGCTGGTGGCCGAGCCCGCCAAGCGGGGCGGTCTGCCAGGCCAGCCACCGGTGCCGCGCGGCGAGTTCGAGCGGGACCGGGCCAGGGTGCTGCACTCCGCGGCGCTGCGCCGGCTCGCCGCCAAGACCCAGGTCGTGGTGCCCGGTGAGGATGACTTTCCACGCACCCGGCTGACCCACTCCCTTGAGGTCGCCCAGATCGGTCGGGAGATTGGCGCCGCGCTCGGCTGCGACCCGGACGTTGTGGACGCCGCCGGGCTGGCGCACGACCTCGGCCACCCGCCGTTCGGGCACAACGGCGAGGACGCGCTGGACGCCCTGGCCACGCCGTGTGGCGGGTTCGAGGGCAACGCGCAGACGCTGCGGGTGCTCACCCGGCTGGAGGCCAAGGTGGTCGGCGCCGCGGGCCGCCCGGCCGGGCTCAACCTCACCCGGGCCACCCTCGACGCCGCGTGCAAGTACCCGTGGCCGCGGCACGCGGGGACGCGCAAGTTCGGCGTGTACGACGACGACCTGCCGGCGTTCGGCTGGATCCGGGCCGGCGCGCCGGGTGGACCGCCGGACGGGGCGATGGGCGGACCACCGGGCGGCGCGGCGGGCGGGACGGCCGGCGGCGGCCCGGACATCGGCCGGCGCTGCCTGGAGGCCCAGGTCATGGACTGGGCCGACGACGTTGCCTACTCCGTGCACGACCTGGAGGATGGCGTGTACGCCGGGCACATCAGGATGGCCCGGCTGGCCGATCCGGAGGAGCGCGCTGCCCTGGCGGAGCTGGTCGCGACGGCGTACTCCGACCAGCCGCCGGGGGAGCTGCTGGGCGTGCTCGACGGGCTGCTGGCGCTGCCGGCGTTGGCCGACCTCGCCCAGTACGACGGCACCCTCGGCGCGCAGGTGGCGCTCAAGCGGGCGACCAGCGAGATCGTGGAGCGGTTCGCGGGGGCGGCGGTGCGGGCCACCCGGACGCACGGCGGCGGCGGTCCGCTCGCCCGGTACGCCGCCGACCTGGTCGTGCCGGCCCAGACCGTGGCGGAGTGCGCGCTGCTCAAGGGCGTCGCGCTGCGCTACGTGATGCTCCGGCAGGCCGCCGAGCCGCTGTACGAGCGGCAACGCGAGGTGCTGGCCGAGCTGGTGGAGGAGCTGGTCCTTCGGGCGCCGTACGCGCTGGAGCCGGCGCTGCGGCCGGCGTTCACCGCCGCGAGCGGCGACGCGGACCGGCTGCGGGTCGTGATTGACCAGGTGGCCCGGCTCACCGACACCTCGGCCTGGGCTTGGCACGCCCGCCTGACGGGTTGCCACGGCGCCCGGTGGGGCACGACGACGGGGTATGGACCGGCCTGGGGACGCAGCACGTGGCGCAGCGAGTGACAGGAGTGGGAATGGACCACACGTTCGTGATCGTGGGGGCAAGCCTGGCCGGCGGGAAGGCCGCCGAGACCCTGCGCGAGGAGGGCTACGACGGGCAGGTGGTGCTGGTTGGCGCCGAGGCCGAACGGCCGTACGAGCGGCCGCCGCTGTCCAAGGACCTGCTGCTCGGCAAGGGCGAGCGGGACCAGGTGTACCTGCACCCGCCGGAGTGGTACGACGCGCACGGCGTCGAGCTGCGGCTGGGCACGCCGGTCACCGTGCTCGACCCGACCGGGCACTTCGTCGAGCTGGCCGGCGAGCGGATCCTCTACGACAAGCTGCTGCTGGCGACCGGGTCGGTGCCGCGGACGCTGGACGTGCCGGGCGCGGACGCCGACGGCGTGCTGTACCTGCGCACCCTGGCCGACGCCGAGCGGATCGGCGCGGTGCTGCGGGAGGGCGCCCGGCTGGTGGTGGTCGGGGCCGGCTGGATCGGCCTGGAGGTGGCCGCCGCGGGTCGCCAGCACGGTGTCGCGGTCACCGTCGTCGAGCAGGCCGCGCTGCCGCTGCAACGGGTGCTGGGCGATGAGGTGGCCCGGGTGTTCGCCGACCTGCACCGCGGGCATGGCGTGGACCTCCGGTTCGGCACCTGGGTGAGCCGGATCGTGGCCGAGCAGGGCCGGGTGGCCGCGGTGGTGCTGGCCGACGGCACCGAGCTGCCGGCCGACGCGGTGGTCGTCGGGGTGGGCGTCCGGCCGGTGACCGAGCTGGCCACGGCGGCCGACCTCGCGGTGGACGACGGCGTGCTCGTCGACGCGGCGCTGCGCAGCTCCAACCCGGACATCTTCGCGGCCGGCGATGTGGCGAACGTCGACCACCCGCTGTTCGGCCGTCGGATCCGGGTGGAGCACTGGGCCAACGCGCTGCACGGCGGCCCAGCCGCGGCGCGGTCGATGCTCGGGCAGGACGTGGTGTACGACGCCGTGCCGTACTTCTTTACCGACCAGTACGACCTCGGCATGGAGTACGCCGGGTACGTCGCGCCGGGGGGGTACGACGAGGTGGTGTTCCGGGGGGCGCCGCCGGAGCCGGGCAGCGGGGTGGCCGGGGAGTTCATCGCGTTCTGGCTGGCCGGCGGCCGAGTGCTGGCCGGGATGAACGTCAACGTCTGGGATGTGACCGATGCGATCCAGGCCCTGGTCCGGTCCGGCAGGCCGGTCGATCCGGCCCGCCTGACCGATCCGGCCGTGCCCCTCGAGTCCCTCGCCGCGCCGGGCTGACCCCGGGCTACAGGCCTTGTGGTGACCTTTCGTTGCCCCGGCACCCCATGAGGTCACCACAAGGCGCATAGGTGACCACACGTCGGGCCGTGACCCCGACAGGTCACCACAAGGCGCATAGGTGACCACAGGGGGAGCCCGGGGCGGGCGGTTGGCTGGGGCGGTCGGGGGGAGGCCCTAGACTCAGGCCCCGTGGCAGGTCGGATAAGGGACGAGGACATCGCGCTGGTCCGTGACCGCTCCCCGATCGCCGACGTGATCGGGGAGTACGTCCAGCTCCGCAGCGCCGGGAGCGGGTCGCTCAAGGGCCTCTGCCCGTTCCACGACGAGCGGTCGCCGTCGTTCAACGTGACGCCGGCCCGTGGGCTGTTCTACTGTTTCGGCTGCGCCGCGGGCGGCGACGTCATCCGGTTCGTGGAGAAGATCGACCACCTGTCGTTCAACGAGGCGGTGGAGCGGCTGGCCGCCCGGGCCGGCGTACAGCTCCGGTATGAGGAGGGCGGCTCGGCGCCGGTCCGCCGGCAGGGCGAGCGGGCCAGGCTGGTCGAGGCGCACCGGCTCGCCGCCGAGTTCTACGCCGAGCTGCTCGCGAGCTCCAGCGAGGCGGAGCCGGCCCGGGAGCTCCTTATCGGGCGCGGGTTCGACCCCGCGGCGGCCGAGCGGTACGGCTGCGGCTACGCGCCGGCAAGCTGGGAGGCGCTGACCAGGCACCTGCTCGGCAAGGGCTTCACCGAGGCGGAGCTGACCCGGGGCGGGCTGTCCCGGCGGTCCCAGCGGGGCAGCCTGATCGACCGGTTCCACCGCCGGCTGCTGTGGCCGATCCGGGACATCTCCGGCGACGTCGTCGGTTTCGGCGCCCGCCGGCTGTACGACGACGACCCGATCGAGGCGAAGTACCTCAACACCCCGGAGACGCCGATCTACAAGAAGTCCCAGGTGCTGTACGGCCTGGACCTGGCCAAACGGGAGATCGCCAAACAGCTCCGAGCCGTGGTGGTCGAGGGCTACACCGACGTGATGGCCTGCCACATCGCCGGGGTGGCGACCGCGGTGGCCACCTGCGGGACGTCGTTCGGCACCGAGCACATCGGCATCCTGCGGCGGCTGCTGATGGACTCCGACACCTTCCGCGGTGAGGTGATCTTCACCTTCGACGGCGACGCGGCCGGGCAGAATGCGGCGCTGCGGGCGTTCGGCGAGGACCAGCGGTTCATGGCGCAGACGTTCGTCGCGGTGGAGCCGGGCGGGATGGACCCGTGTGAGCTGCGCCAAGCCCGGGGCGATGCGGCGGTGCGCGACCTGGTAGCCAGGCGGCAGCCCCTGGTGGAGTTCGCGTTGCGCAGCGTGGTCGGCCGGCACAACCTCGACACCGCCGAGGGGCGGGTGCACGCGGTCGAGGAGGCGGTGCCGATCGTCGGGCGGATCAAGGATGTGTCGCTGCGCGATGAGTACGCCCGGCGGCTGGCCGGGCTGGCCGGGCTGGACGACCCGCTGCGGGTGGTCGAGATGGTACGGCGGCACACCGGTACCCTCGGGGCCGATGGCGTGGCCGGGGGCACCCGACCCGGCCGCCGGGCGGTCGCTCCGCGCCGTGACGACCCGGTGCTACAGGTGGAGCGGGAGGCGCTCAAGCTGGCGCTGCAGGTGCCCGGGCTGGCCGGGCCGATGTTCGACGCAGTGCCCGAGACGGCGTTCACCGACCCGTCGTACCGCGTGCTGCGGGTGGCGGTCGCGGCGGCGGGGGGTACGGCGGCCGGACGGGCCGGGCCGGTGTGGGTGGAGCAGGTGGCCGAGCACTGCCCCGACCTGGTGACCCGATCGATGGCCACCGAGCTCGCGGTCGAGCCGTTGCGGAGGACCGGCGAGCCGGACAGCCGGTACGTCGGGATCCAGATTGCCGCGTTGCAGGCGCACCACATGCAGCGGCAGATCGGGGAGCTGAAGTCGCGGCTGCAGCGGATGAACCCGGTGGAGGAGGCGGACGGGTACGCAGCGCTGTTCGGGCAGTTGGTCGGGCTGGAACAGTTGCACCGGGGGCTGCGCGAGACCGCGGCCGGGGGGCTCTGAGGACGGTGCGGTGGGGCTGGCCGCGGTGGGAGCGGCCACCGGCTGAGCTGGTGCGGTTGCTGGACAGGGCCGAGCGGGTCACGGCGTGGGCGGACCTGGCGGACGGGCCGGGTGCCCCGGGCAGCACGGGTGGTGGCGCTGGACGCGGCGCGGTGGCGCTGTGCACGCCGTACGGGCTGTGGCTGCCCACCGGCCCGCCGTACGAGGAGCCGCCGTACGACGGGTCGCCCAACGGTCCGCCGCCGTACGAGCGGGTGTCCTGGCACTTGATCAACAAGGCGACCTGGCGGTCGCCGACGCTAACCCTGATCGAAGTCGAGGACCTGGGCGAGCTGGAAGGTGCCCAGGTGATGGGGGAGCGTGCGCCCCGCTCGGTCCGGGTGGCCATACCACGGGCGCTGCCGCAGGAGGTGCGTCAGCGGGTCACCCGGTCGGTGCGGTACTCCGCGCACCATTCGCTGGCGCCGACGGGCGGGGTGCGGGTGGTGGCCCGGCGGGTGCCCGGGCAGGACGGGCTAGTCTGGCGGCTGCACTTTGATCCGGGAACGGACGCGGACGACCCCTTGCTACGCGAGCAGGCTGGGCGGCTACTTGCTGCCGCCCAGCGCTCGACTGTCTCGCTCGGTTGACCTGCGGTGGTTGGTCCCGCCTTTTGTCGCGGTTGGCGTGGTTACGGCATGGCGCCGTTAGCCTGCGAGCGGCCAGCGTAGGCTGGCGTCTCGCTGCCGATGTGGAGCGCGCCCTTGGCCTTGCCGCGCGCCTTGGTGACCAGATCGGTGGCCTGCGCGCCGATGACGCCGGCCGCGGTCTGCACGGTGGGGTGGTCCTTGACCCGCTGGCCCGCCCGGGCGAGCTGCTCGTAACGCTGCCGGCCGGCCCGACTGCCAAGCACATAGCCAACGGCGAACCCGGTTGCCAGCATTACTCTATACATCGTGTTCCCTCCCGCGTTCCCTGGTGGTTACATACTGGCCTACCCAGTATCGGGCAGCAGCACCCCAGCCGGGCGGGATGTTCACCGGATGAGCGGCATGTTCACCGGATGAGGTAGTGTTGCCGCTCGTTGCCGTCCTCGCCGCGCGGCCGATCCCCCGTAGCTCAACTGGCAGAGCATGCGACTGTTAATCGCAGGGTTGTTGGTTCAAGTCCAACCGGGGGAGCTGGGGTTTGTGCCGCGCTGACCGGATAGTGCTCTTCTAGCGGGGGAGTCTCGTCAGTCCGTGCTGGCCGGAGGAGGAACTCCGATGGGCCTCGACGCCAAGATCAGGAACATGGCGCAGCACGCCACCGGAGCGATCAAGCAGCGGGTCGGCCGGGCCACCGGGAACCGGCGGCTGGAGGCTGAGGGCCGGGCTGGACCCAGGCGAAGGCCAAGGTCAAGAAGGTCGGTTCGCACGTCACGGACACCGTCGACGGCATGGCCGGCCGCCTCCCCGCAGGCGCTGAGCCGGCGGCACCGGACGCCTACCGCCGTCTGAGTGCCGCCTTCAACCCGTTGCGGGCCAGGACGAACCACCACGGCGGCACGGGATCCTGCTCGGCCGTGGCTGGCTGATAGGGCAGGCTGGGCCCCTCCGAACCGCGGAGCAGCGGCCCGAGATCCTCGTTGCGGGTTCGTTCGTCCGCCGTGGACACCGGGTGCGGCAGGTGCAGCGCGTCATAGAGCGCGAACCGGTTGAGCGCCACAAGCGTGGACAGCGCCACTCCATACTCGCGCGCGACGACGACCGCGCCCCGGTAGCCCAGGTAGGCCAGGGCGTATGTCCCGAGCGCGATCAGCAGCCACCCGCCGTCCGACCAGAGGAACCCGACCGCGAGCGCCGTCGCCAGCAGGTTGACCAGCGACAGCCGCACGGCCGCGTCGAGCTGTGCCCGCTGGTCGTCGAGGTAGGCGACATGCTCGGGCGGTGCCACCAGGGCGAGGTGCGGTGTCACGAGGACCGCCGGCAGGCCGTACGACAGACCGGCCAGATCCTCACCGCGCCGCAGCGCGTTTCCCAGCCGGGTGGGCAGGATCCGGGTAGTCCGCCAGCAGCCGTTCCGCCTCGTCACGGCGCAGGACGTGAACGACGTCCTCGGGGCGGGGCAGATGGGCTGGTACCTCGTCCGGTGGGACTTTCCCCAGGTTCTCCGCCGCGGTCTCCCGGATGCTCGTCCGTCGGATGAAGGTCTGCCGGTGCTGATGGATTCGAGCGAGCGCGGCGGCCTCGCCGAGCCTGCCGAGCCCCCAGTAGCCCTCGAAGAACTGGGTAATGGCGAACTGAAGCGGGTGCAGGGCCGTGGCGACGGCCAGCATCAGGAGGATGAGGATCCACACGACCCCGAACGACAGGGTCGTCAGCTCGTGGAATGCGTGAGCCCAGTCTGGGCGGCCGGTCGCGGCGCCGCTCACCACGAGCGAGTAGCCGAACAGGACCAGGAACGTCGAGGACAGGACGCCGACAAAGTTGAAGTACCGCCCGATGCGATCACCCGCACCCATGGCGATGTCTGCGATGGATCCGCCGCCAGCCATCCCGATCGCACCTGCCTCAGCTTCTCAGCAGCTTGCCACACCAGGTGCACCTGATCTGCCATCGCCGGGGTGTGAACACCGCGTTGTACTTCGTGCAGAGCAGTTGCTGGCCGTCGGGACCGACTGGCTGGTGGCCCGGAGGCGTGCGGGGCGCATTCCGCAGTGACGTCGCGCCCAGCAGCCAGGCGACGACCAGGAATGCCAGCTCTGCTTGGGCGACCCTGCCCCCCGGTGGCTCTTTCGATGACGGTCGCCGCACCCCCTGCCCCTTCCCGTCAGCGCCGGGATGGACCCAAGGTAGTCGCATCGACGGTCCGCGTCGACGAGTCCCCGGCTGTCGGCCGGGCTGCCGGTGCCCGGCAGGTGGTCGGTGGAATGCTTCGGCGGGTGACGGGCAGCGGATCGAGCAGCACGGCCGGCGGGGCCACGGGACATCCAGTCGTGGCTGACTCCGACATCGGTCCGGCCGGGCGACCGGACGTGGTCGGCCCACCACCTGGTGTGTGGGGGAGGCTGCGGCACAGCCTGTGGGCATGGCCTGCGGTCGCCATCGTTCTGATTGCCACGGGCGGCCAGCTCGCCGGGGTCGGGGCCGCAGTCGTGCTCGCCGCGACGGCGGTGACGGTGGTCGCCGCTGGGCTCGGCCGGGTCATGTCGCGCGAGACCCGGGTCGCCGTACTGGTCATCGTCCTGCTGCTTGGCTTGGGCACGTACTTCGTGCTGGCCGCCGGCACGGGGAGCGTCCGCGGTCCGCGTGGCACGAGCGGGGGGGACGCAGGTCCGGTCGACCTGCGTGGCCGTGTCATCACCGCGGCCATGCTTGGCCGGCTCGGACTGCGCGGCGCATTACTCCAGGGAGCCACGCTGGCCGACCTTGACCTGCGCAGTACGGCGCTGGCCGGGGCGGATGCCCGCGGTGCGTCCTTTCGCTACGCGAACTTGTCCGGCGTCGACGTCCGCGGTGCCGACCTGCGCGGTGCCGACCTGCGTTCAAGCTGCCTGCGCGGTGCTGACTTCAGCGGTGCCCGGCTCGACGGTGCCGACACCACCGGAGCCGACGTACGGGAGGTGGTCGGCAGCACGGGAGCCGGGGCCGTCGGTTGGGGAACGCCGGCTGACCGGGCATGCGGCTAACTCGACCCGGTATCCAGGCGGGAGCGCGCCGCACCGTCACGTTCATGGCAGGTAGGTGCCTGGGTGTTGATCTTTGGTTCGCGGTCGAGGAGCGCCGGGACGTCCGGACCAGCGGGACGCTGAGTGCGGCGCTCGATGCCTGGCCGCGGGTTCACGAGGCCGACGAGAGCACCATGCGCAGCTACGGGCGGTACACCCGACGGTATGTCCGGTCGGCGTTGGGTGACCTGCCGGTCGGGCGGGTCACCGGTCACCGCCTTCCTCCTCGAGGAGCTCTACGCCGAGCTGCGCCGCTGCCGGGACCTCTGTGACCGGCGGAAGCCGCGCATCGACCACCGGTCAGAAAAACCGCACGAGTGCCGCACGGAGCGGCACCGGAGCCAGCAGCGGGTGCACGACTGCGATGAAGCTGGCTGCGTTGCCATCGAGTGTCAGCCGCACCAGTGCCAGCCGCTCTCAGCGTCCACGATCCGTCAGATCCACCTCACCATCAGCGCCACGCTCGCCGCCGCGGTGCGCTGGGAGTGGATCAAGTCCAACCCGGCCACGGTGGCCAAGAAGCCCCCGCCAGCCGCGCCCGCAACCCCGATCCGCCCAGCCCGGAGGAAGCCGTCCGGATCATCGACGGCGTCTGGGCTCAGGACGCCACCCGGGGCACCTTCGTCTGGCTCACGATGGTCACCGGCATGTGCCGCGGCGAGCTGCTCGCCCTGCGCTGGCACGACGACGACGTCGACCTGGTCGGCGGCATGCTGGAGGTTCGCCGGAACTACGTGTGGCTCGCCGGCCGCGGGATCGAGAAGGACACCAAGACTCACCAGATGCGCCGGATCGCCCTCGACACCGCGACGGTCGATGTGTCCACCGCCCACCGCCAGCAGCACGAGGCACAGGTACGGCAGTCGGCCTGGAGCCATCCGGCGAGGCGTTCCTGTTCTCCCACCAGGCAGAAGCCGAAAAGCCCTTCCACCCCGACGCTCCTGTTCGCTCAGATCGCGTCCCACGCTGTCGCATACCGCTGAAGGGTTCCTGGGTGCGTCACGCGGTCGTAACCCAGCGGGCGAAGCGATGCAGTGACCGGGTGAGGCCCCAGCGTACGGCTGGTCGGATCAGTGGCCAGCCCAGTCGGCCCAGCAGGCCGAGTGGCAGGTCCAGCGTTTCTTCCCACACCACGGTGGCGCCGGCGGGGTGCTCGTCTACGACGAACGCGCCGGTGCCCCGCACCAGCGTGCCGTAGTGCATCACCAGACAGACGTGTGGCGGCTCCCAGCGGGTGACCCGCATCTTGTCCCGGATGCGCAGGCGTCCGATCCCGGTTACCGCCTCGATCTCACCGCCGACACCGTGGCCGTCCTGCACAATGCCGCGCACCTGGGTCCCCAGCATCCACTCGCCCTGGCGACCCCAGTCGGTCAGCGCCGCCCATACCTGATCCACCGGCGCCTGCACGTCCGTCGATACCGACAACTTGGCCATCGTCGTGAACTCCCGGATCGTGACACTCGATCATCCTCGACATGGTCGCAGCCGGTGGCCGGGACGGGAACCAGTGACCTCGCCGCCGGCCTGCATCACCGCCGGCAGAGCGACCAGGGCGAGTACGCTGCCGGCAACCAGCGGTTGTGGACCAGCGCCTGGGCCGAACTCACCCGTTCCTGGCCTTCCCACCGAGATCCGCCGCTCGATCATCCGTACCACCAGCGCCATCGAGAGCATCAACTCCTGGTTCCGTCCGTGGGGTGGCCCCGCCTACCACGCTCGATCTCATACTGTGAGCGCGTACGTGACCATTGAGGTGAACCTGACCCGGGCTCCATCCTGGTGCTTGTTGTCGGTTGTTACCGCCCGCGTGTCTGGAATCGGTGAGGATCAGCCAAAGTGGTGTTCGAAGGCGGTGAACCGGGCTTCCTGCTGCCATTGCAGTGTCGCTTTGGGGCTGCTGGCCAGCAAGGCTTGACAGGACTGGGTGGGATGGGGGCTGCCGAGCCGATCATGGGCGCATGGTGCCGCGGGCCGCTGGTAGTTGTCCTGGTCGCGCCACAGTGAGGCGCCGTCGATGAACGCGTGGTCCATACTGGTGCGCGCCAAGGTTTTCAGATCGGCGTAGCGCAGGTGGTAGCTGGTGGTCGCGCGCTGGTACTCGTTGGTCAGGTCGATACGCGAGATGCCTTCGTCGTCGGTGGACAGGGTGATCGGGACTCGGAACGCGCGGTAGGTGGGGAACGGGTGTTCCCGGCCGGTCACCTCGAGAATCTGGTCGTTGCTGGTGAGGTTCGCTTCCACCATGACGTGGCGCTCGCGCATGGTGCGCATCAGCCGCGGCCAGTTGTCCTCGCCGAGCACGTCCACGCCGTGCCCGATGCGTTCGGCGTGGCCGGTGAGGACGGCCTCGCGGATGTGGTAGGTCAGCTCCTCCGGCTTGGTCAGGCCGGGGATCAGCTCACCGGCGTGCAGGGTGATATGGCCCGTGTGGTAGACGCCGCGCAGGTAGTCGAGCATCTGCATGTGCAGCCGGTAGTCCCGAATGGAGATTTCGCCTTCCTCCGGGGCGACCAGGTTGAGCGCGACGGTGCGGCCGTCGGCCTCGGCCAGCTCGAACCCGGACACCATGTAGGTGAACACCACGTTGGGTTCACTGTTGCGGTTGACTTGCTGGATGTAGCGCAGGGTCACGCCACAGCCTGGCGAGGCAGCCGCCGTGCCGCAGCGCAGGATCGAGCGGTAGCGCGCCTCGTCGGTGTCGGTCTCGGCTCGGCCGGCCGCGACGATGCGGGCCATCTCGCCGCCGGCCAGCACCTGCCGGCGCATCGCGGCGAAATCGGGGGTGAACGTGACCCGCTGGGACAGGGTAAACAACGCGCCGCCCTGGCGGGTGGTCATCGACTCCATGTATTGCTCGTTCTGCCGCCCGGCGCGGTCGAGCACGTCAGCGAGCAGCTCCGGTCGGTGCGCTCCGGTGACCGCGCCGAACTTGCCGAACGCGTTGAAGAAGTGATCGTGCCCGGACTCCCCGCCCCCCGGCTGGAAGCCCTCCATCGACCAGGCGGCGATCACCGCGGTGCGGAACACAGTGTCGCTCACCGCGTCCGACGCCGGACGTTGGGTAGGCCCGCACGGGCCGCTTGCGGCCACGTACGTCGCCGTGCTGATGCACAGGCTGTCCTGCGCGGCAAGGGAGATCAGCAGCTCGGTCGAGGCGGCGCCGGACAGATGCGTGTGCAGGTCCCCGCCCTTCGGCAGCGCCAGCATGAACGCCCGCAACCGGGCCGGATCATGCCTGATCGAGCTCAGGTACTGCTCCACGCGCGGTTCCGGTCCCGGGTCCGCCGCGGCGGGCGTGGCGAGCACCCCGGACGATGTCAAAGCCAACAGCCCGGCGGCAACGACCAACAGTGCTCTTCGGTGTTTCGGCATCCGAACAGCCACAACGACCTCCACGAAACCATGCCGCCACAAACCATTTTGTGGCCAGCCAACCGGGAAGTCTAACGGTGGCGGCATACGGAAGCGGCGGCTGAACGGGTGAGAAAGACCAGCCCCGGTTCACGCGCTTTCACGAGGGTCCGCTCAGGGTGCGACCTGGCCCGGTAGTCTTGCTGGACCATAGCGAGCGATGGGCCGGAGAACTGAAAGCGGCAGCCCAGCGGTTCGATGCCGCACCTGGCCACCAGGCAAAACAGCCCCCTGCCATGATCAGGTGGGCTGTTTGACTCTACGGCGCCGCGCGCACGTGGTGACCGGCATCCTGCCGCTACGGTCTCAACTCGCCCCCCCGAGGACAGCCAGGGTAGCCCCCCATCAGATGCCCTCCGGAAAGTCACCCACATAAACGATCACCTACAACATCTCCGAGGTGAGCTCCTCAGCACCGACCACAACGACTCGTGCGCCGTCCTGGAGCGCGATGACATCCCCCATGTTCGGAGGCTTGTCGACCGTGGCAGTCCCCCGAGAGCGGGTCCGCGTCCGGCCTCGTCTACGTCTTCGTGGCGGGGCCGGTCACGCGGGGCCGGTGTGGTCGCCGGCCGGCATGCCGCGGCTGGTCAGGGCCGTGTTGGCCGCGCCGAGCGCGTACCCGGTGAGCACGCCGACGCCGTGGTTGTTGGCCAGCAGGCACAGCGCTGCCCCGGCGGCCGGGATGAGCACGAGCAGGCGGCGCAGGGCGGGGCTCGGGCCGCCCAGCGTGTACTGAGCAGCCAGCGCGCCGACCAGGCCGCAGATTGCCACCGAGTCGCCCGCGCCGCGCGGGCTCCAGCCCGCCGCGCTGACCGCGTTGGCGGCCAGCCCGCTGGCGAGGTAGACCAGCAGCCAGCGGGCCGGGCCGAGCACCCGTTCGGCAACCGGCGCCACGGCGGCCAGCGCCACCAGGTTGAACACGGTCTGCACCCAGCCGGAGGACTGCACCAGCAGCGCGGACAGCAGCCGCCACCACGGACCGGCCGGGTCGCGCTCGAGGTGACCGACCAGCGCGGGAAAGACCGACTGCGCCACGGCCAGCACCGCCATCACGGTGACCACCATCGCGGAGACCAACGGAACCGGTCGCCGCCAGGCGGCGCGCACCAGCCGCGCGGGGCTGCCGCCGTGGCCTTGCCCGACCGGTACGGCGAGCGCGGTCAGAAGCTGGCTGCCGGGCGCGACGACGGCCGCCGCGCAGCCGTACAGCGCCACAGTCCGCAGGTCCATGCCTCCAGGTTCGCACCGTCCGCCGGACAACGCCCAGCCGGCGCACCGCCACTCGACCACATGCTCCCCCGGCTTTTCCTCAGGTGCCGGTAGGGCGCGGATGAGCGACTGTTGCACATCGTCGATGGGTCTTGGCATCCCTCGCGGTCTTGCCGGACCAGGTCGGCAACATCGGCGCCGCGGTCCAGCAGCCGGCCCGTGGGCGTGCGCGTACTGCTTGCCGGTCAGCTCCTCTACGCACAAGAACAGTGCCTTAGGCACGACCGTGGGCTCCGAGCGGGACGAACCGATGCTAGCATTGCTAGCATCGGGAGGTGGGCATGGCCGCTGTCAGCATCCGAGATCTCGACGACTCCGTACGCGAGAAGCTCCGTGTCCGGGCAGCCCGGCACGGCAGGTCGATGGAGGCCGAGATGCGCGCGATCCTGACCGCCGCTGTCCGGGACGACGACTCCACCCAGGGACTGTTCTCCGCGCTCGTTGACCGCTTCGCCGAGTTGGGCGGCGTTGAGCTCGATCTGCCGCCGCGGGCGACGCCCGCCCGCGCCGCCTACCCGCCCGAATGATCATCCTCGATACCAGTGTGGTCTCGGAGCTGATGCGCCCGTCGCCGGCGCCGGTGGTCCTCGCATGGCTGCGCCAGCAGACCGATACCGAGCTGGTCACAACCGCGATCACCGCAGCCGAGATTCGCTACGGCATCGCCCGGCTGCCCGACGGCCACCGCAAAGACGACCTGGTCCGGGCGGCTAACGAGGTGTTCGCCGCGTTCCCCGACCAGGTGCTGCCCTTCGACGACGCGGCGGCCACGGCCTACGCCGACCTCGTGGCGCAGCGCGAACGCCTGGGCAGTCCCATCGACGGCTTCGACGGCCAGATCGCCGCCATCTGCCACAGCCACGGCGCACGGCTGGCCACCCGAAACATCAAAGACTTCCACCACACCGGCATCACCACCACCGACCCCTGGCAGAACGTGCGGGTGCCAGTTACTCGGCCGGAACGCTGACCTGCAGCTTCGACCTCCGAAGGCCGGGTCGGGCATGATCGGGTATGTGGCGGCCCGGCTGACGACCGCGGCTGGGCAGGCGGCTTATGGCAGCCCGCTCCTGCCGTACCTACTCCATACGTCGACGGCGTTCAGCGCCACCCGGCCGACCGTTCAGCACCGTCGAAACCGTTGGCGCGGACACCCCGGCCAACCGGGCGACACCGTCATCCCGTCCGGCCGGGCGACACCGTCATCCCGTCCGGCCGGCGACTGCCGTCATCCCGCAGCCACCGCGGCGGCCTACGACACCGCACCGGATGTCCCCGGCGCGCGAACGTCGTCGGCTGGGCGGACGGGCACCGTAGGAGGCGGCGCGTCGAAGATCTCCGCTCCGGTCGGCTCGACGTGGGTGACCTGGTTCATGGCTTGGCGGAGCGTCGCAAGCTCGTCGTACATCCGCCGCCGCGCTCGGTTGGAGTTTCCCAGCGGCTTGTGCTCGGGGAGGCTGTGCCACGGGTTGTAGCGCAGGACATCGGCGAACGCGAGCTGCGCGTCGGAGTCGAAGCGTTGCGCGGGCAGGCGCAGGCGGGCCACCGGGATGTATGGAGAGAGCCGCTCCGGCCATTTCACCGTGGCGTCCTCGATGGGCATCAGGTGCGGGTCGGTCTGGATCTGCACCATGAAGTCGAAGCTCCACGCGCCGTCCTCGAGGGTCTTGACCATCGCCTCCCGCAGGTAGTTCTCCGACAGGTGCGCCGGGATCCTGGTCCGGGCGCGCGACAGCGGCTTCAGCGAGTACTGGACCGCCTGCCCCTCACCCAGCAGGAACGGCACGTTGCTGTAGTACTGCACCTGGAGCGGGTTCGCGTGTACGGGTGAGTAGAGAAGCTGCATGAACAGGTGCAGCAGGTGCGAGTCGCCCGGGTTGATGGCATAGCCCACCGACGCCTTCGCCCGCACCCAGCGTTGCAGCGTGGCGTTCTCCCGGATGTTCGGGGTGACGAAGCTCGCCGGGCTGACCAGGATCAGGTCCTGGGTGAGACGTTCGTCGTCCATGAGCTTCGGCCCGGGGACGCCCATCACCTTGATGGCGACCGAACACTGGCCCAGGTCCTCCAGGTCCGGGGGCGCGTATGGTCCGGGCCCGGAGAACCGGACGTACGCGGGGTAGCTGCGCGGTTCCGCGAACAGGCCGTGCCGAAGGTGGTCCGGCAGGTCGGGCAGCACGGTGAGCTCGCCGCGCAGCACGCCGAAGGTCTTGGTGTTGCCGAAGCGCTGCGCCGAGCCGGGCAGCCAGTTCTCCCGGGTGAACTTGGCGAGCTCCTCGATGATCTCGCGGATGTACCGCTCCTCGTCCGGGAGCAGCCGTTCCTCCGCCAGCCCCAGGTGCTCGTTCCTGCGCCGGGCGTTCTGCACCGACTGCGCGAACGAGAACAGCGGTGGCCGGAGCCACCGGTCGAACAGCGGCCGGTAGAGGAACTCGACCCGGCGCTCCAACCGCCACAGCCAGAGGACGAGATCGCTGAACGGCCGGACGACGAGGTAGGTCAGGAACCCGTCAGGGTTCAGCAGTCCCCGGCTGCGCTTGCGGCGGGACCGGCGGGTCGGTGGTCTCATGGCTGCTCCTTCGGTCGGACGTCGGCTCGCGCCTCAGGAGCGCCGGGTGAAGTCCAGGGCGAAGTCGAGGATGTGCCGGCGACCCAGGAAGACCAGGCCCAGGAAGACGCCGGGGGCGACCTCCCGGATCTCGTCCCGGACCTTCTGCGCCACGAACGACGTGGTGGAGTAGTCGAGCACGATGCAGGGTGCGCCGTCGTACCAGCTCGCCCCCTCGTAGACCTCCGCCTTGATCGCCGGCACGGCCAGCGGCGTCAGGATGTTCCTCAACCGGCCGGCCTTGGCGTCGACGATCTTGCCGCGCCACGCGACGAGGTACGCCAGCGTGGCGACGACGCGGCCGAGCACACCTCCGGTGCCGAGCAGGACGGTGCCCCTGCCGCGCCCTTGGGGGATGGCTCCCACGGTTCCCGACCGGAAGAGCTTCCCGAGCTCGCGCCGTGTCGTGCTGGCCAACGGGGGCAGCCCCCCGCTGCGTTGCCCGCTCATGATCATCTCCTGTCTCCGGGCGAGCCCGGGATGTGTCCAGCCAATGGTCCGCGGAGCGCGTGTCCCGCGCCCCCGTTCAGGTCGTTGTGGGTCCGTTCGCCCGGGCCCACGGCACGAACGCGTTCGAAAGGGAGCCGATGCTGTGCCGGAGCTGCGGGTAGTGGCGCAGCAGCACCGACACCATGCTGTTGTCGTCGATCCAGTCCAGCCCGGCCTGCGTGTAGACCGCGGGGGTGTAGGCGGTAGTGAAGAACCTGTCGCTGTTCAGCCGGCGCGAGGCCATCAGGACGAAGATGCGGAAGGCGGTGTCGCTGAAGGCGAACCCGTCCGGCCGCCGTTCGGCAAACATGCCGACGGTCAGGTCGACCTTCTCGATGTCCCCCTCGTAGACCCGTTCGATCTCGCGGGCCCACGTCGGGTTGTCGGTGAGGTCGTCGAAGCTCGCCGCGGGCGCCAGGTTCAGCAGCCGGCGGAAGTCGTTGTAGCGCGGCACCCCCAGCTCCCGTGAACGCAGGATGTCGGTGGCGGCCAGGTCCTGCAGGTTGCCGTCCGGCCGCTGGAACTCCTGCAGGAACTTCGGGAAGTTGTGCAGGGTGACCAGGCCGGGGTGCTGGGTGCCGAAGGAGTACATCAGGTCAGCCATGCCGACCTTGCGGGCGACGTCCACCGCGTTGGCGCCGGCCAGGTCCCGCAGCGTCGCCGCCATCACCCGCTGGTCGTCCGCGCTCGACCGCAGGTCGTAGTCGTCCGGCACGAGCGGATGCATCCGGTAGACGGCCACAAACTCCTCGGTGAGCGCGTACGGCACGCCGTAATGCTGGGTCTCCGAGCCGGGGATGCCGCTGATGACCTCGCTCCTGCTCAGCCGCCCGAACGCGTTGTGCACGCGCTCGCCGGCCAGCCCCCACCAGTTCGCCCGCAGCGCCGCCTTGGTGGTCGGGTGGCTGATGACCGCGGGCGTCCACTCGACGGTGTGGATCTTCGCGATCAGCGCGGCGTTGACCAGCCGGGCCCGCTGGAAGATCTCCTCGCCCGACCAGCTCGGGTGCTCCGCCCGCAGCCGGTCGCAGATCGCGTTGTGCTCGAGGGTGAACAGGGTCTGCATCAGCAGCAACCCGAGCCAGAAGCCGGGCACCTGCCGCGGGTCGGCGGCCGGGTCCTCCGGCATCGGCAGCAGGCCGTCCGGGTTGACCCGCAGCTTGCCGTCCGGCAGCTCACCGTCCGGGCCGGAGCGGACCCACCGCTGGTGCTCCGCGGTCGTCCCGTAGATCTGCGACGCGTCCCACCAGTGCGTCTCGGTGTTGGCGTACGTCGGCGGGTGGCCGGTGTCGCCGGCCGGTGCGGTCGGGTCCGGCCTGGTGCGCATCACCTGCATCGGCCGGTCCGGCCAGGGGTCGTCCTCGGTCAGCGGGATCTTCCACGGGTTCTCCCGCGGGCTCTTCCCGTGGCTGAACCAGTCCCGGATCATGAACTGCAGCCACGCCGCGACCAGCGCGTTCACCGACGTCGCCGGGATCAGCTCGCCCCGGGTCAGCAGGGCGCGGCTCACCTCGCGGGGGTTCGGCTGCATGATCCGGTCGGGCGGGTCGGGCCAGGTGTGCTCGATCGGCACGTTCCGGCCGAACCGTGACCCCGCCATTCCCATGCGAGGGTTGTCGAGGTCGTTGTAGGTCCCGTCCGTGGTCCGCGCCACCCGCACGTCCGGTGTAGGCGGCGCCAGCGGCGGCAGGTTCACCGCCGGGAACCCGCTGGTGTCGTACAGGTTGCGCTTGCGCAGGACGTCGCGCAGGCCGATGAGCGCCAGCAGCCCCGGTACGGTCGGGAGCCGGTGCCAGCCGACCTTGCGGTCGACGCGCAGCGCGATCTTGTCGTAAAGCCTCCAGAGCGGGGACTGGTGGTAGCCCGGTCGCTTGCCTGTGCCCAATGCGATCACCTCGGGTATACGGGAGAGAACGTCGTCCTAGCTGGTGGTGGTTCGCTCGGTGATGTCCGGCCCGACGACGCGGACGCGGTCTGTCCGTTCGGTGCCGGCGTCGGTGCCGGTGCCGGTGCCGCCGGGCAGGTGCGCCAGGTACCGCAGCGCCGAGATGCCGGGCAGGAAGAAGTAGGCGCCGCCGCGCGTACGGACGAACCGCGGCAGCCCCCGGTACCGGCGGCGCACCGGGCGCGCCGGGGAGGTGAAGTCGCCGCCCGACGCGGGCCGGCTTCCCACGACCGGGTCGGGGTCGGCGTACAGGCCGTGGAACGTCGGGTTGTTCAGCCAGGTGTGCTGCACGAACTCGAACTGCCGGGACAGGTTGCCGGCCAGGCAGAGGAAATGCAGGCCTCGCTCCGCGGTGGGGTCGCCACCGCCGGCGCTCCCCGCGGCCGGGCCGTAGCTGCGCCCGCGACGGAGCAGCCGGTGCCGGTCGTTGACTGCCAGGGACGCGTCGGTACCAGGGCTGGGGTCCAGCGAGTCGCGCGGGTTCGTCCGGCGTACGTGGGCTCCGAGCGGGCAGGCGTAGCCCAGCGGGTCGGTGTGGTGGTAGCCGAAGTCGTTGTCGGCAGCCAGCAGCGGATCGTCCCGGTCGGGCGCCTTGACCAGCGGGGCGCCGCTGGGCCACCGGCCCACCATCTTGGCGGCCAGCGCCACCGCGGCCGCTGGGTCGGGGGACCCGTCCGGGCGCCGGGTGGCGTCCTCCGCGTACCGCCAGAACGCGTCGACGTCCTGCGCAAGCTGGCGCATGACCAGGTAGCTGCCGTTGCGGCCGAGGTCGGGCGCGCCGGTGCCGTCCGGGTCGGCCGGGAGCAGCCGGTCGGGATCCGCCGACGGCGACAGCAGCGGCCGGTCGGTCAGCAGGCCGTAGGCGTTGCGGTACCCGAGCACGAACTCCCCGGCCGGTACCGCGCGACGGTTGCCCGGGACGGCGGCCGGCAGGCCGTCGATGAGCGGCTGTGAGATGCCGTCCCGGAAGCCGAACGGCTCGGTGCCCGCGAGTTCGGCGGTGTCCAGGTCGGCGACGGTGTGGACGCCGAGGTCGGCTAACAGCCGCCGCAGCTCGGCCCGGAGGCTCGCCAGCCTGGCCGCGTCGGCGGCGTAGAGCAGGATCACGCCGTCGAACGGCGGCGACTCGGGGCCGCCCCAGGCCCAGTGCCGTGGCGCGGACCCGTCAAGGTCGCCGAGAGCCCGGCTGCGGTCCGGGTCCGCCATCCCCGCGGTGAGCTCGGCCGAGAACGCGTCAACCGTGGCCGGTGGGAGACCGAGCCGCCGTAACCCGGTCGGGGTGTATGCGACGTTCCACGCGGCATCGCCCCGGGCGGTCGCGGCGGTGGTCACCCGCGGGAGCAACCAGGTCAGCAGCGCGCGGGCGGCTGCTGCGTCCGGGGCGGCGAAGAGGGTGAAATGGGCCGCCCTCAGATGGCCGTAACCGCGGGCCAGGATGCCCTGGATGTCGTCGAGCTCGAGTGTCACGAGTCGCCTCACAGGAGGGAGAGCCATTGTTCGGTCTCCGCTGGCATCAGGTCGCCACAGAGGCCGGCGCGGATTCGCGCGTTGTTCTCGATGTTGTGGGCGGTGAGCGTCGGGTAGGCGCTGTACCAGGCCACGACGGGCACCTGGTGACGGCGCAGGTAGTACTTGAAGTCCTGCTCGTACTGGGCGCCGCCGAACAGCAGCCAGCGGGTGCGCGGATAGCCTTGGCCGTTGCTGAAGACGGCGTTCAGCCCCCAGCCGAGCCGGTCGATGAAGTCGTCCATGTAGCTTTCCAGGCTGCCGTCGTAGTTGCTGGCGAACACCATCCGCCGCCAGCCGTCCAGCGGCACCCATCGGGCGAAGTGAATCGTCTTCACACCGGCCAGGTCGTTGTGGTTGTAGACGTGCCGGACCGCGTAGTCGATCGCGAACAACACGCCCCGGGCGGTGGTCCGGCGCAGCAGCCCGCTCTTGAACAGGCCGATCGCGGCGAATGGGTTCTGCGTGACGAAGTCCTCGCAGGAGGCGAGTGCGCGGACGTGCTCCGGCGTCGGCCTTTCGGCGTCCGGCACGTCGCGACGCTCGCTGAGCCGCAGCAGCCCGGCCCAGGCCGGGAGCGCGACCAACAGCAATGGCAGCAGCAACAGCACGACCAGCGGCACGCCGACCAGGTGTACGGCCTCACGGGCCCGCCATACCAGGCTCGGGCGCGCCGGCGGCTTTATCGCCCAGGCGAGGTCGGGACGCCCAGCGACGTATGTCTGGATATCGGTGCGCACCCGTTCCGGCGTGTCCGCGGACCATTCGTGGCCAGTCCGGTCGAGGTAGTCCTGCAGTTCCCCGCGCAGCTTCGCCTCCTGCCGGATCTGCTCGAGCCCGCGGCCCACCGTGTTGACGTACACCGCGCTGGCGGAGACTAGATGCCGGCGCAGCCAGCGGATCCGGATGCGGCGCCGCGCGCCCGGCCGCGGGTAGCCCTCGCAATGCCCGAAAGCGAGGTCGATCCCCTCGCCGGCCACGTCCACCAGCTCGGCCAGGTGCCGCCGCAGCGGCGCGTCCACCTCGCTCATGTAGACCAGGCTGGCCGGGATCGGCTGGCCGTCGAGATCCACCGCGTCCTCGAACAGGAACAGCCGAGCGAAGTGGACACCGCGCAGGTGTGCGAAGTCGAACGGAATCTCGGCCATGCCCCGCCGACCGGTCTGGACCAACCATTCGCGCAGGTCGGCGGCCCGCCCAGGCGCGACCGTCGCCCTGATCGTGACACCGAGCTGGTGTGGCATCGCTGTCCCCCCGCGGTCGGGCCGCCGTTGCTGTGCCGCTGGACGAAGATTGGCCTGCGTTCGTACGCTACCCGTGTCAGGATGGAGTGTGGACGCTCGGCTGGGGATACATCTCCGCCCGGATTTTTCGCTCAAGGCTCCGCGGATCGGGTTGTTCCCGAGTGGATATGATCGCTAGTACGGTGTTGCCGGCGGATATCAGCGTGGCCATCACCGCGGCCTTACGAGGAAGGTCACCCCGCACCCAGGCGGTCGCCGCGGATATCGTGTCCGTGGCATGGATCAGGACGGCGAGCCGTACCGCCCGGTGGCGCTCCTCGCCGCGGAGCACGAGCAGGTCGGCGCCGATCAGAATCGTCCGGATGCCGAACATGCGGAACGGGTAGATCCCGAAGCGACCGGTCTGCGCATCGGCGCCGAGCCGCCGCAGCAGCAGCTCGGGGGCGAGCAGCCCCGCCGTCCCGTTGGCGAGTCGTACGGTGGCGAGGGCCTTCCTCGCGAGCCGTGGTCCCAGCGACATGGCGGCACATCCCTCCGGACAGCACGAAATAACGACGACACGAAATACGGGTGGCGCTCGCGCGCCGGGCTTCTTCCCGCAACGTGGCTCGTTACGCTAGCAGGCCGGCGAAGCACCACGACCGGCGAAGCAATGAACACGGCCGATGCCGTCCTGATACATCACACGCACGAAAACATCCTGTGCGGCTCGAAATCTTGGCCCGGGTGTCGACCTGTCCGGTCAGGCAGCATGGTGGTGCTGGTGGGTCAGGCCGTGGGAGGACCGGTGTCCCCGGACGTCATGGCGCACATGGTCGTGCCCGGCAGGGTGGCGGCAAGCCGGCTCGCGCCAGGCCGCTGTCTAGGGCGCGGCGGCGCGGGTGGCATCGCACCGCCCGTGTGGTGACCTGTCGGCGTTGTGGTGACCTGTCGTTGTCCGCACCGCCCGTGTGGTGACCTGTCGACGTTGTGGTGACCTGTCGTTGTCCGGGCCGCCGGTTGAGATCGCCGCCGTGGAGGCTCATCTCAACGAGAGATGGCCACGGAACTGCTGCGGCACCGGTGCGAAACGGTATGCCACGGTGATCGTCTCGACGTCCGGCACGATGAGGCGGTAGCGCGTACACATCAGGTAGCACAGTGCAATGAGCTGGATCGTGCCGATGTCGGCGCCGACACACTTCTTCGGTGCCCAGCCGAACGGCACGTAATATCCCCGGTCGGCAGGCCCGTGCGGCGCACCGGGCAGGAAACGGTCCGGGTCGAACGTGTCGGCCTGCTGCCAGAACCGGTGGTCACGATGGATCATGTGCGGGCTCAGCAGGTAGCCGCGTCCTTTCTCCAACCGGGTGGTGCCAAGGTCGAACGAGAACAGTGAGCGCCGCACGAGCACCAGCGGCGGGCTCCACATGCGCAGCACCTCCTTGACGAACCGGTGCGTGACCGGTGCCGCCTTCGTCGGTGCGGCACAGAGCTCGGCCAGGTCCATGCCCCGCAGCTCAGCGGTGAGCCGCCGCGCCCACTCCGGGTTGCGGGCGAGCTCGTACAGCACGCTCGCGGCCGCGGCACCGGGCGGACCGCCGATCGCGGTCAGCACCGCGGTGACCACGTCGAGCGCGCGGTCCATGCCGAGCTCCGGCATCAGGTCAACGATCGGATCCGCGAGGTCCAGCTCCCGGGGGCGGCGGCCGGAGGCACGTTCGCGCAGCACCCGCCGTACCACGAGGCCGGCCCGGACCTGTACGGCGGCGAAATGCAGGCGATGCCACGGCCCGTGGCCCGAGTGCCGATCGATCAGGCGGACCAGCTTCTGGTTGAGGTCCTGGCTGACCCGCGCGGCCTCGCGGGGGGTGAGACCGGACAGCGCGACCGGCAGCATGGACTGCACGGCGACATCCTGCGCCAGCATGACGAGGTCGACGTCGGCGCCGAGCCGCGCGTCGATGATCTGTTCCATTCGCGCGATCATGGTGGCGTTGTGCTCGCCCGTGGTGAGCTTGTGCAGCTGGGTGAGCCACGCCGTCCGGACGCGGGTCCACCGCACCTGCGTGCTGCGGCGCCGCCGAACCATGTCGACAAGGCGGTCGGGCATCACGAGACCGCGCCAGTTCTCGCTGCTCACCCGGCGCGCCGCGTTCGGCTCGAAGATCGCGAGCTGATCGTCGTCCACCCAGAAGATGCCGCCTTCGGCAGCGCTGCGCAGGCGCAGGTCGTGCAGGAAGTCTGTGGCGTGGTGCGGACTGGTCATGGCGTTGCCCCTTGCGGTGTACGGGGAACCGCCGGTCGGCGGCTCCCCGCGCGTACCGGTCAGATGTGGTGGTAGAGGTACCAGAAGCTGTGGAACTCGCCGTACGGCCAGCGGACGCTGAGGGCCGCTCTGATCGAGTAGTAGAGCTTCGCCACGATGTCACCTCCTCTCACGGGAAGGGACGCGAGCACGCAGCTCCGCGACGAAACGCGGCGGAGCCAGGGCAGGGCCGAGGTGGGGTCCGCCGCCGCTCGCGGTGACCGAGAGGTGCCAGTCGCGGGTGATGATGCGGACCAGGTCCTCCAGCAGCGTCATCGTCACGGTGGCGCCGGTGCAGGCGTGCGGCCCGAACCCGAACGGCATGAAGGCCGGACGGGGGACGGACGTCGCCCAGCGGCCTGGCACGAACTCATCCGGGCGGTCCCAGTGCCGCGGGTGGCGGTGGACGAGGTAGGTGCACACACTCACCTCGTCCCGCGGGCCGACCGTGACGCCGGCCAGCTCATGCGCCCGGCTCGGCGTACGGGCGAACAGCCACGCGACCGGCCAGAGCCGCAACGCCTCCCGGACGATCGACCCCGGCTGGTCGTCGCAGGTGCCGGGGTGCGTACCGGCGAGGTAGACCGACCAGCCGAGGGCGAAACCGATCGAGCCGACCGTGGCGAACAGGAACGACAGGTAGACCTCGGCCAGGTCGTCGGGCGTCGCCGAGGGCCCGGCCCCGGCGACGGTCACGTCCAGCAGGTCGCGTGGCTCCTCGACGCCGACGCTCCGGCGTGCCCGGATCTCCCGCCTGAGGACGCGCATCACCCCGCGGCGAAACCAGACCCGGGACAGCGCCGAATGCCGCCGCCGCGCACCTGCCAGCACCGCACGGGTGATGATGCCGTCGACGGCGTCGTGCAGCTCCGCCGGGGTGTCCCGGTGCAGCACCACGTCACGCAGGTGCTCGCGGACCAACAGGTTGCCCGCGTCCGGCCACGTGCTCGCGGGCACCAGACGATCGCTGACCAGCCGGGGCAGGTCGGCCCGGCGGGCGTCGAGGTGGCGGCCGACGAGGGCACGGGCCGCGCGACCGATCTCGATCTGCGCGGATCTGGGGCCGAAGACCCCGTCGCGGGTGTGGAAGAAGTCGGAGGTCTCGACAAACGTGCCGCGTCGGTTGCTCATCACCTCGCGGGCGGCCTCCGGGTTGGCCACGCAGACACGACCCGGCGCGAAGCGCCACACGTCGTCGGTGTCGTCGAGCCCCGCGGCCAGATCCGCGGCCAGATATGCCAACGGGTTGTGCCGGAAGGCGGCCAGGTCAGGGCGCGGCCCAACCGGGTGACCGTTCGTTCCGCCGGTGGCTGCGAACGTCATGTGCTATCCCCCTGTGAACGCGCGGGCAGGCTACGGATGCCGATCGGACGGCATCCCGTCCCGGAACCTTCCGGCGTTCACCCCGTACGGCGTTCCTTCCCGTTCCATCGGATGGAACGGGGAAGGAACGCTGGGGAAGATGAGACGGGTGGGCGTGCTAGCGACGACCTTCTCCGGGATGGCCGGTTCTCCCTGATCTGTACGGTGCGGACAACGACAGGTCACCACAACGCCGACAGGTCACCACACGGGCGGTGCGTGCGCCTGCCGACAAACGGCCGCCTACGAACCAGCGGATGGTGATGGGCCGGCAGTGGGCCTGCGCCGCGACATGGACCGGGTGGCGGGCGACGGGCGGTAGCAGCAGCGCATGCCGGTCTGTACGGCGGCGCACAGCTCCTCGCCGAGGGCAGGGTCAGCCGCGCTGATGTGGTGCAACGCCCGCCGGATCGCCTTGCCCACGGCTATCCGGGCGCGTTCGGGGTTGTCGGCGAAGTGGCGGGCTCCCCCGCCGAGGCCGGTTGCCGCCTGCAGCTCGTCGGCCAGCCAGCCCGCCTCAGCGCGCAGCCGGGTGGCGCGTTCGCCGTCGTTCAGGACCTCGGCTTCCGCGATGTCGTCGCGCAGCTCCGCCAGCCGCTGCCGGTACTGCCGCAGCGCCACCTCGTCGAGCATCGCCTGGGGCGAGGTGCCGCGCCGGCCTTCCGCGCGGCTGCGGCCGCCCGGCCCGGGTGGCTCGGCCAGGTCTATGCAGGGGATCTCGACCGCCGGGTTGGCGATCAGCGTCGCCAGGTAGCGGACCCCGACCGAGTCGTCCACGACCGCGGACCGGCCACCGAGCTCGATGCGCCAGTGCCGGCCACTCCGCGTGCACACCGCGGTATCGGTCGCGGTGTCGGTCTCAGCCGGCGCGTCCGGACCAACGATGGCGGGCAGCGTTGTTCCCAGGGAGGTGGCTTCCCGGACGGCGGCGGCACGCTCGACCTCGGCCGCCCGGTCGTCACCGCGCTCGCCCCGCAGGGCCAGTGCCTGGCCGAGGCGGTGCCCGGACAACGCCGCTGCCGGCCAGTGGCCGAGCGCCGTGTTCTGCTCGATCGCCGCCCGGAAGTGCTCGACCGCCTGGCCGGGCTCGCGGGTCGTCAGCGACGCGACGCCCAACGCATGGTGCGCCGAACCGAAGCAGGCGGCCCCGAGGCTGCCTATCATCGGCAGCCGTGCGTAAGGCAGCAGCAGGGCGTACGCACGGGCGGCGATGTCGACATCGTCCAGCAGGGCGGCCGCCTCGATCACCCCGTACATCGCGGTGAGCCAGGAGCTGGAGCGCGGCAGCCGGCCGAGATCGTCACCGCGGAGACGGGCCAGCGCGCCGCGGGCCTGCCGCCGGTTCCCTGCCGTTGCCGCCGCGACAGCCAACGCGGCCAGGAAAGCGTCGTCCGTCGCGCTCAGCATCGGCGAGTTCGCGATCTCCGAGAGGTGCCCCACGAGCTCGCCGATGCGGCCCTGGTACCACCGGATCGCGACCATCTGGGCGCCGTACCAGCCGAGGCTGTCGGCATCGCCAGTCGCCCTGCCTCGCTCGGCGCAGTCCTGGGCGGACCGCTCGGCCTCAGCCAGCCGTCCTCCCCGAATGCCGAGCATCACCCGGATGGCTGACACGACGAAGCCGACGGCTGCGTTGCGGTTCGCCTGCTCGGCGCTGGAAAGCTCGGCGAACGCACGCTCCGCATGGGGGTCGCCGAGCAGGAACAGGTCAACGGCTCGCCACAGTAGGCCCATCAACGCGTCGCTGGGACGGTGAGTGCGCGACCCTTCCCGCAGCAGCTCCTCGGCGAGCCCCAACCGTCGGACGGCGTGCTGCGGCCCGAGCAGGCAGTGATGCGCCAGGCTCAAGGCCTCCGCCAACGCCACCGGATCACCCGCCCGGCGCGCCTCATCAAGGATGGCCACGATCGCGGTGTGCCCCCCGGCCCGGTAGTCGGCCTCGGCCGCCAGCCGGGCCCGCATCCGCAGCGCCAGCGGACACCGGGGATCCAGCACCGACAACGCGGTTCGCTGGCGTGCCTCGACACTGGACGCTTCCGCGACCGGACGGTGCTCATGTACCCACAGCCCACCCAGCCCCAGCGCGGCAGCCGCCATCAGCTCCCCGGCCCGCGCCTCCTCGGCCAGCGCATAGGCCCGGGCGAACCAGGATCGGGCGGCGTTCAGGTCGCCGTCGACGTGCAACGCCCGCTCGCCCATCGCGACCAGGGACTCAGCCTCGGCCCATGCGGGCACAGGCTCCACGTCACCGACCATCGGGATGGACACCCCCGCGGTACGACTGATCCACAATCACCGGCAGTAGCCAGTGACCAAACATTGGTCACAGCAGACGAGCCGCACGCGGCCCACCAGATACACGGTTGAGCTTGGCCCATGGTTCACCAGACGGTTCACCAGACGCACATTGCGACGAACAGCGCGGGCGGTTCACCGCAGCGATACGGTCAGATAACCTCACAGCCCGTACAAATGGGAACGGGGCTGCCACGGCCGGCCGCATCCAAGCCGCGCCGAGCCGACTTCACGATCGATAGCTCGGGTAGATCCGCGCTCATACGGCGCCCACGCATCGCGCCCGGCGATGCCTGCCGGCTCGCGCTGACGGTCAGCTCTCTGGCGGGTCGTAGGTTATGACGTCGAACGCAATCTTAGATGAGTCAAGCTGCGTGACTCGGAGTGCCGAGTATCGCCCTCTGTCCGTCTTGACGCAGATGTACCTGCCCGGAGCTACACTGCCGGTGTCTAAAGACTTGTCACTGTAGCCAGTCGTGTTGCGGCATGTCTCGTAGCTTGCCCTTTTGTCTCCAAGGTACAGCGCGGCTGAGTTAGGAAATAAATTTTCGTGGGGACCCGCGGAGTACCCAACATCATCGTTACCGTTAGGCCATTGAGGATCGGACGGCGGTGCGTCAAGGTCGGCTCTATGATCAGTAGCCAGAACCAGTGGTCCGCGGTGCCGAACTGATGCGGCCGTTGGTGCTAGCGGACCTATAACCGTCCCTGTGTCCGTGGCCATGAAAAAGTCCTCGCGTGTGGCCAGGTGTAGGTCCTCGCTGGCGTACGGGCCCGGCCACGGGACGGCATCAGGGACTCTGGTCCGTGTGTCGCTGGCGTCGGTGAGGCAGGAGGTCTTCGTCGAGGCCGCCGTCGGCCATGTTCCCGGGGGAGCTGTCTTGCGTGTTGATGCCGCCTTGAAAGCCTGGCCGGCCTGCCGGTGGGTGTCACTGCCAGGCTCGGCGGCGGCCAGGTCCCGACGGGCCAGGTACGGCAACGCGATCCGGTCCACCCACCCGTCGCACCAGTACCGCGGCCGGCGCGGGCGTCCCCGGCGCGGATGTAGTAGCGGCGGGGGTGCGCCCGGTACCACAGCGGGTCGACCCTCCACCCGGGCCGGCGACTGACAGACGGAAGAAGTCCGAGGACAGGACCAGGCGACGGCCTCGGGGAGTGCCCCGACCGACCGGTCGATCCCGAAATGGCGCTCCAGCACCGTTGCCGAGCGGGTGGGGTCCATCGTGAGCACAACGGTGTCATCGGCCACGAACACCCACAGCCACCAGCGGGTCCCGTCTCCGCCCTCGACCCGCTCGAACACCCGCCAGCCGGTCTTGTCAGCGTGCACATGACGCCCGACGGCGCTACGGGCGGTCGCCTGCTCCAGCGGTGCCAGCAGCGCGTGCACGTCCTTCAGCACCCCGGACAAAGATGCCCCCGGTGACCTCCAGCCCCTCGGCGGCCAGCGCCTTGGCGACGCGGTGCGGCGGCAGGCCCAGCACGTACTTCTCATACAACAGCCGGGCCAGAAACGCGGCGGTGAACCGGCCCTTTGGGGGACCGGCTTGGGGCGGCACCGTGGCGGTCACCGTCCGGGCCCCGGACAGCCACAACGACGCCGGTACCGCCGCCGTTGCACGATCCGGCTGATTTCCACCAGCACGCATATCACGCACCCACCCGGCGTGACGCGACCTCAACATCATCAACGTACGGCTGAGACAATCTCAACCGACATCCGTTCCTCCGTCCTCGCACACCCGTTCACGGGTTTACCGAACACTTACGGTGGGCGCGCCAGTCGCCTTGTGGTGGCTGGCTTGCCACCGGCACCATTCTGGCGCTCGCCGCTGTGCTCCCCGAGGTTCGTCACCTTCCTCCTTCCGTCCCACGCCGGGACTACTCTGGGCACTCGCCGTCTTGCTCTCCGAAGTTTCTCACGTTTTTTTCCGGAGGCTCGGGCTGGCGGCCGGTTTTGTCGGTGGCCTCTTTTATTCTTCTCCTATGTCGGATGTGGTCGCGTCGGTGGTCGAGCAGCTCTCGGTGCTGCTTGGCTCCTGTCGTGACGCGCGGTTGTGGGGGCTTTCCGACGCGCAGGTTGACGAGCTGTTGGTGCGGGTGCACCAGCAGCTCGGGCAGATCACGGGGACGTTGCTGCTGCCGTTGGTGCGGGAGGCGGAGTCCCGGGGCCTGGCCGCCGCGCATGACGCACCCACCATGAAAGCCTGGCTTCGCGACGCCCTGAACGTGCGGCCCGGCGAGGCCGGGCGGCTGCTCCGCCTCGCCAAGGCCCTGGACGGTGACCTGCCGGAGACCGCCGCCGCGCTCGCCGACGGCGCTATCAGCGTCGAGCACGCCCAGGTGATCGCGGACGCGGTGCGGGCGCTGCCGGCCGAGACCCCGGCCGAGACGCGGGTCGCGGCGGAGCGGGAGCTGGTCGCGCACTCCGGCACGTTCAACCCCGACGAGGTCGCGCTGCTCGGCCGGCGCGTCCTGGACGTGGTGGACCCCGACCACGGCGAGGAGCTGCTGCGCCGGCAGGCCGAACGTGAGGCCGCCGAGGCCCACACCCGCCGTGACCTACGGATCTGTCCCGCCGGCCCAGGGCTCAAGCGCATCTCGGGCTTCCTGGACACCGAAGGCGCGGAGACCCTGCGGGTCGCCCTCGACCCCTTGGCCGCACCCCGCCCCGCCGACCCCGACACCGGCGTCCGCGACGACCGCACCCACGGCCAGCGCATGGCCGACGCACTCGTCGAGCTCGCCGAACGCGCCCTACGCATGGGTGAGCTGCCCGACAACGGCGGCGAACGACCCACCCTCATCGTCACCATGCCCTACGACAAGCTCGCCGCCGCCACCGGCGTCGGAACCCTCGACAGCGGCGACATCCTCCCGGCCAGCCAGGTACGACGCCTCGCCTGCGACGCAAACATCATCCCCGCCGTGCTCGGCGGCGAAAGCCAGGTGCTGGACCTCGGCCGCGGCTCCCGGCACTACGTCGGCGCGGCCCGCCGCGCCATCATCCTCCGCGACCGCGGCTGTATTTTCCCGGCGTGTGACCGGCCGTACCAATGGTGCCAGGTCCACCACTGCACCCACTGGGCCAACGGCGGCAGAACAGACCAGAACAACGGCGTCCTGCTCTGCGGACACCACCACCGCGCCGTACACCACAACGGCTGGGACGTGAGAATAGCCCACGACGGGCTACCCGAGCTCCTACCCCCACGAACCATCGACCCGGAGCGGAAACCCGTCCGCCACCACCGACACCGAAAACGAGCCGCATGACACAGCACGACGCGGTGGCCGCCGCACGACGAGCACCGGCGCAACACGCCGGACAGCGGCCACCGACATCCCGCACGCCCTGCCCGGGCGCTCGGCCCGGCGGGTGGTCTGCCACGACAACCTCGGCATCGGCCGCCCCGACCAGATCGGCCTGGTCTTCGACCGGCGCATCATCCGCAAAGGCCGCCACCCGACCCGGGCCGCTTCCGTACCCGGGTCATCACCGCCGACGTCGTCCCCTCACTGCACGTCGACTACAAGCACGCCACGATCAAGCAGTACCACAAGGAAGGCCGCGCGCTACGGACCGAGACCACGATCAACGACACCCGCGACTTCGGACTATCTAAACGGCTGACGAACCTCACCGCCCTCCGGCAGATCGGCTTCACCGCCAACCGGCACCTGCCCGGCGTCCAACGCATCAGCCACGACCCCACCCGCGGCGCGAAGGCGTTCACCGACCTGACCGCGCCATCATCACCAGCGACGGCACCCGCATCCCCGGACTCCGTTTCGGCGACACCCGCGTCCACGCGCTCCTGTAGACCCTCCTCATCCACCGGCTACCACCCCACGGGTTCACCAACCGTGACCTACGCACCCTGCTCGCGCCCCTCCTCGGAAAGGCACCCGAGGACATCACCGCCGGGAAGATGACCTACGACCTGCGGCGCGCCGCTACCTCGTCACCCGCCACCGGCCTGCACAACGCGCTGCTGTTCACCCACGCCCACGACCATCTGCTCCGCACCGGACTGGCCCAGCTCACCGACCCGCACCCGCCCACCCACACACACTCCCGACTACGCACCGCAGCCCGCGCATACCAGGCCGCCTTGACGAGCTCGCCCACCACGCACACATGACAGCCTGACACCCAACCTGAACCGAAACCCACCAGGACACGACCCAGAAACCCCACAGTTGACCCGATCATGACGGCCGCGCCGTCTAAGGCCCTCTAAACACGAGTTCCCGGGCGTAACCAAGGGGAACTGGTCCAACTCTTCCGCCGACCAGTACGGAGGATGGCCATCTCCGCACACTTCCGGGGGTCTCGGTCGGCTGGTCCCAGCCGCCCGGGCCATCTCGCCGCCGATCACCTCGGGCCGATCGTGGCCGATGGTGACGGTGCACCGCGGTCGTCCGGCGTCGTGGACGGGACGACGTGGGTGGTGAGGTGGCCGGGGCTGTGCCGCGATGCCGGGGGGTTCGCCCCGTGCTGATCGGGTATTGCTCTTCTAACGATGGGCACCTACTCGTACTGACCCGACGGAGGAACCCCGATGGGCCTCGAGGCCAAGATCAGGAACATGACGCTGCATGCGACCGGAACCGTCAAGCAGAAGGTTGGCCGGGCCACCAAGAACAAGCGGCTGGAGTCCGAGGGTCGGCTGGACCAGACGAGGTCGAAGGTCAAGAAGGCCGGCTGGCGCCTCCGGGACATGATCAGCAAGGTAGTACGCCGCCTTCGCAGGCGGTGAGCTGCCCGACCCGACGGCGGCTGCGCCTAGCCGCCTGCCATGGCTCCCACAACCAGGAACGGCTCCGCTCCCGTCGCGACCGCGTCGGGTAGCGGAGCATCTGGCTGTTCATGGGACAGGTCCCGCTCGCAGGCGAAGAACCGGACGAACGCCCGGCGCTGCTTGGTGGTCTGGTCGCGGATGGTCCCGCGCAGCACCGGGTAGCGAGCCTCGAGCGCGTCGAGGACCAGGCGCTGCGTGGCCTGCCCGGCAACGTCAAGCTCTACCTCGCCGTGGACCCGTGCGAGGGTCCGCAGGTGAGCCGGAAGCACGACGCGGATCATGGCAGCGCCTGTGCCTCGACGGACAGCACGGCCGGCAGGTCGCGGACGATCGGCGCCCAGGTGTCCCCGGCATCGGCCGATGCGTACACCTGCCCGCCTGTCGTGCCGAAGTAGACCCCACACGAGTCGAGCGTGTCGACGGCCATCGCATCACGTAACACGTTGACGTAGCAGTGGCTCTGCGGCAGGCCCTGGGTGAGCGGCTCCCATTCGTTCCCGCCCGCCCGGCTGCGGTACACCCGGAGCTTCCCCTCGGGCGGGAAGTGGTGCGAGTCGCTCGTGATCGGGACGACGTAGATGGTGTCCGGCTCGTGTGGGTGGACCGCGATCGGGAACCCGAAGTCGGTCGGAAGGTCACCGCTGACCTCCTGCCACGACTCGCCGGCGTCGTCGCTGCGCATGACGTCCCAGTGCTTCTGCATGAACAGCACGTTCGGGCGCGACGGGTGCATCGCGATGCGGTGCACGCAGTGACCAACCTCGGCGTCCGGGTCGGGAATGCCCTCGGACCGCAGGCCCTGGTTCACCGGCCGCCAGGTCTTGCCGGCGTCGTCGGTCCGGAACACGCCCGCGGCCGAGATCGCGACGAAGATCCGCCCGGCGTCGTGCGGATCCAGAATGATCGTGTGTAGGCACATCCCGCCGGCACCCGGCTGCCAGGAGGGCCCCGACTTATGGCCGCGCAGCCCAGGAAGCTCCTGCCAGGTCTGCCCGCCGTCGATGGAGCGGAACAGTGCGGCGTCCTCCACCCCGGCGTAGACCACGTCCGGATCAGTCAGCGACGGCTCGAAGTGCCAGACGCGCTTGAACTCCCACGGCCGGGGCGTGCCGTCGTACCACAGGTGGGTGCCGGGGTCGCCGTCGTACTCGAACTGGTTGCCCATCGTCTCCCATGTCGCGCCACCGTCGTTGGAGCGCTGGACGAGCTGACCGAACCAGCCGTTGGACTGCGACGCGTACAGCCGGTCCGGGTCGGCGGGAGATCCGGTGAGGTGGTAGATCTCCCAGCCCGCAAAGTGGGGGCCGGTGACCTCCCACCGCTCGCGCTTCCCATCAGACGTCAGGACGAACGCACCCTTACGGGTGCCAACAAGTATCCGTACCCCGCTCATCCGGACTCCTTCCCGAGTCTCGCGCGCTGAGGGCGCTCTCCGCTGTACTGGTCCGCAACCTAGCAGCAGCCGCTGACAAAAGAGTCCGCATGGCGACCAGGGGAGCCCAAGACCGACCCGGTGGCCTGCCGGTGCCGGCTTGCCCACGCCATGGGCGACCCGGCGGACCGTCATGATCGTGGAGAGTTCTACCCCGGGACCGGAAATATCCTCCCACGAGCATGGGACGGCGGCGCGCTGGCGGCGACCCGGGGATCCCCTGGCCCGCGGCCCGTTCGGTCGTGCTGGCGGACGGATCTGCTCCATATGCCTATGACATACGGCCTCGTTGTACCAGGATGAGCGCCCGTTCGAGAGGATGCGGATCATGGCGGATCGATCACCGATTGAGTGGACGCAGGCGACCTGGAACCCGAGCACCGGCTGCGACCGCGTCTCGGCCGGCTGTGACAACTGCTACGCCCTCGTTCTGGCCGCCCGGTTGAAGGCGATGGGTTCGGCAAAGTACCAGAACGACGGCGACGCGCGTACATCCGGGCCCGGCTTCGGGCTGACCGTGCACCCGGCCGCGCTGGGCATCCCACGCCGATGGCGCACCGCACGGATGATCTTCGTGAACTCCATGTCCGACCTGTTCCACGCCAGGGTCCCCATCGAGTTCGTGCGCGAGGTGTTCGCGGTGATCGCCGACACACCGCAACATACGTACCAGATGCTCACCAAACGTGCGTACCGGCTGCGGCGGGTTGCGGACAAGCTCGACTGGCCGGCGAACCTGTGGATGGGTGTCAGCGTGGAGGACTCGGACACGCTGGACCGAGTCGACCACCTACGTCATGTTCCCGCCGCGGTGCGGTTCCTTTCCTGTGAGCCGTTGCTCGGGCCCTTGGACGGCATTGTTCTCGATGGCATCCACTGGGTTATTGCCGGCGGCGAAAGCGGCTGCAACGCCCGCCCCGCGGACCCGGCATGGATCCGGCAGCTACGCGACACCTGCGCCAGCGAGCGGGTGCCGTTCTTCTTCAAGCAATGGGGCGGGCGCACGCCCAAGTCCGGCGGGCGGGTCCTGGACGGCCATACCTGGGACCAGTACCCGCGGGTGGCCGCGCTGAGTTAACATCGAGGGAGGTCGTCATCAACCGGAGCTGGGAGACCATGCCGCCATGCCTGGGCGCCGTAACGAGATCCGCGACAAGCCGGTGTATCGGTCCGATCCCCATACCAGGATCAAACACAGGGTGTACCAGGAGGTTTATGCAGAACTTCGTCATGCCAAGATCATTAACTGTGTCCTCGCGGGTCAGTGAGGCGCTTACCAGGTCCGGGCCGGGCTCTGCATAGGCCCGCGGGCGTGTCGCGCCGGCACCCGTGGCGCTGGCGCGTGATCTCCTCTTTCGTGTCATGCTGTTCGTTTTCGGTGTCGGTGGTGTCGGACGGGTTTGCGTTCGGGGTCGACTGATGGTGGGGGTAGGAGCTCGGGTAGTCCGTCTGTTGCTATGTGTACGTCCCAGCCGTTGTGGTGGACGGCGCGGTGGTGGTGTCCGCAGAGCAGGACGCCGTTGTTCTGGTCGGTTCTG
>DATILL010000055.1:0-16848 GCA_035476575.1 Mycobacteriales bacterium | reverse complement strand
CAGAACCGACCAGAACAACGGCGTCCTGCTCTGCGGACACCACCACCGCGCCGTCCACCACAACGGCTGGGACGTACACATAGCAACAGACGGACTACCCGAGCTCCTACCCCCACCATCAGTCGACCCCGAACGCAAACCTATCCGACACCACCGACACCGAAAACGAGCAGCATGAAATGGGGGCACGGGCGTCGGTGGCGGGCCAGATGCCGCGAGACGACTGGCCTGCCACCGTTCGCAGCCCGGCCTCGTGGACAGGGACTAGGCGGTGGTGGGGGCGGGGACCGGCCGGGCGCCGGTGAGTTCGTCGGTGACGTTGTGCGCACTGAACCGGTCCCGCCGGGAGACCAGGTAGATCACCGCGACGGTCGCGCCACCGACCAGGCCGACCAGCACCGTGCCGGAGGTACCGGTCGAGGCGAGCCGGCCAGCCAGCGCACCGACCGCGGCCGCGGCGGGCAGGGTGAGCACCCGGGCGGTGACCATCCGGCCGGCAACCTCCCAGCGGACCTCGGCCAGCCGTTTGCCGATCCCGGAGCCGATGATGGCGCCCGAGCATACGTGCGTGGTCGACAGCGCGAACCCCAGGTGCGAGGAGGTCAGGATCACCGCCGCGGCACTGGCCTCGGCGGCGAAGCCCTGGGGCGCCTCGATGCGGGTCAGGCGGGTGCCCAAGGTGCGGATGATCCGCCACTCACCCAGGTAGGTGCCCAGCGCGATGGCGGCGCCGGCAGAGATGATCACCCAGAACGGCAGCCCCGCGCCCGATGGGAGCGACCCGGCGGTGATCAGAGTGAGAGTGATGACGCCCATCGTCTTCTGCGCGTCGTTGGTGCCGTGCGCCAGCGAGACCAGCGAGGCCGAGACCATCTGCCCGGCGCGGAAGCCCCGGCCGACCGCGTTCGGGTCCGACCGGCGGGTGATGTGTACGCGAGGTACGTGCCGACCGCTGCGACCAGGCCCGCGATCAGCGGGGAGGCGAAGGCCGGTACCAGCACCTCCACCACCTTGGCGAAGTACATCGCCTCGCCACCGGCCGCGGCCCAGGTGGCCCCGATCAGCCTGCCGATCAACGCGTGGGAGAGCTGGTGGCGATCGAGGTCACCATCGCGTTCGCGGTGTCGTGAAACCCCCGGTGACTCGACCGCGTAGGTTGCCGTGTGGGGGTGGACGTCAGGCCGCGGTGTTGCGGGCGCTTGGTCCCGCGTCCAGGGGTCCCGCGTCCAGCGCGTCCAGTATGGCGGTGGCCCAGTCGGCGTAGCCCCGGGCGCTGGGGTGGAAACCGTCGGGGGAGAACTTGCCGCGCCATGGAGGCCCGAAACGGTTCGCCACGTCCGCGACGCGGTGACCGTACCGGCTGGCGCTGGCCCGGATACCGGCGTTTAGCCAGTCCACGTAGGACCGGCCGTACCCACGCAGCCCGGCGGGCAGGGTCAGCAGCACCGAGCTGGGCGGCAGCCCGGCGGCGAGCTGGTCGAGCTGCGCGCGGAGCCGGCGTGGTGCGGTACGCAGCACGTCGTTGGCACCGACACCGCAGCTCACCAGGTCCGGTGGGTGCGGCCAGCGGCGCAGCCGGGGGATCTGCTCCGCCAGCACGTCGACGGTCGACGCGCCGGCGGTGGAGAGGTTGACCACCCGCCACGGCAGCCCAGCCCGGCTGGTCAGCTCGGCTCGGATCCGGCCGACGTAGCCGTCCTCCGGGTCCGCGGCACCGATGCCCTGCGCGGCGGAGTCGCCGAGCACCACCCACAGCGGCCCCTCGGTGCTCTCGGCCCGCACTGCGGCGTGGCGCCAGTAGGCGGCGTGGGTGCGCACCTGCGAACGGGTGTGCGCCACGCCAGCCAGCCGCGCCGCCACCGGTCCCCGCCGGGTCCTTCCCTCCCGGTCGATCGACACCAGCACCGCTGCCGTCGCCGCGAGCGTCAGCACCGACAGATGCCTGACCTCCAACAGCTCACGGCGCGGCACCAGCGCCGGGCTTACCTGCGGTATGGCGGCCGCCGCGGTCAGCAGACTCACGCCAACAAGCATCCCTAGGTCGGGTGACGCGAAGATGACCACCGCGACGCCGGTAGGTGTCAACGTGTTGCCGTCAGTGGCGGCGGCTCGATGCCTCAGCCATAGGTGACCACCGCACGCCGGAGCCCGGCCGGGAGGATGAGGTCACGACTCGCGGCCGGTGGGGCCAAGATGGGAGCGCCGTCAGCGACCGCCGATCGCACGGGTCCGAGCCGGCAGGGATAGACAAAGCCAACGCCGGCCGGCGGTGGCTGGGCTACGTCGAGGGTCACGGTCTTCGCGACCTCGTCATGCCGGAGCGTGAACCCAAACCGTGTCCCGAACACGGTCGGGGCGTCTCGTACCCCAATCGCCTGGCCGCCAGCCAGCCAGTGCGGCGGCACCCCTAGCGCGAGATAGATCGTCGGCGCCCCGTCCTCGTCGGCCTCGAAGAAGCAGATATCCCGGAGCAGCAGGATCAGCTCCGCGGCGGCCCACCCGTGGGGGATGTCACCCATGTACCACCAGCGGTCCGGCACCTCCGCGAAATCCGTCGCGATCGGATACGCGTGCTGCTCGTTCCACGCTCCGGCGACCACCTGCCAGGCATCCGGCGCGCCATCGTAACGGGACACGGTGGAGTAGGCGGCATCACCGACCGCCCACGTCAGGCACTGGTCCATGCGCGCGACGTCTCCGATGAGCAGGAAGGCATGCGCGAGCTGAAGGGTCAGGTATGGGCCGTAGGCGTTCCAGGCGGCGTCATGGCGAAACCCGCCCCGCACGAAGTGCGACCAGATGGTCTCCAGCGTGCTGCGCGCGGCGGCGTCGATATCTCCGCCCAGCTTCTCGCCCATGTAGAGCCGGCACGGGTGAAAGTAGGCCAGCGCACCGACCATCGTCGAGTCGAAGCGCCCCACGTCGCCCGGCCCGGTGGGGATGAAGGTCTCCCAGCGTCCCATCGCCCGCTGCTGGTTGAGGACCCAGCGGATCGAGTCAGCGGTGGCGCGGCCCAGCTCGTCGTAGGCCGACCACAGCTCGGCCGCCTCGGCGGCGCCAACCCGCTCGGCGAGCCGCGCCGCCTCATACAGGCCGGCGACCCCCCAGAAGTCGTCCCAGTAGTGCGGCTTGTCGCGGTCACCGAGGTGCTCCGCGCTCCAGCCGCTGTGCAGCAGCCCATAGTGTGAGCGGTTGTCACGGATCCATCGCGCGCCCTCGATAACGTACGGCGAGAACATCTTCGCGCCGAACGCCTCCGCCCGGCCCTGGATCCGGTCGAACCGGCCAAACGCCCACAGCGCCTGCCCGTTGCTGTCCCACTCGAGGTCGTTCTTCTCATGGTCACCGCCAAAGAAGCCGTGCGCCGAAGCGGGACCAATCTGCTCGAACCCCTGGTTGAACACCAGCGGATAGTGCTCGCCAAACTGGGTCGCGGCCAGCGAGGTGTCCCCGGCCAGCGCGCAGGCGATGCCTTCCACCGAGGAGTCCCGCACCCAAAACGAGTCGTAGATGGTGGGACCCGGGTGGATGGCGCCACCGTCGGCGAGGATAAGCAGGTTCGCCCGGCACAGCCGGAACAGGTCCTGCACATGAGCCACGAGTGGCGGCAGCTCCAGTTGGAGGCCGCTGCCGTTAAGCTTTTGGACCCAGAACAGCCGGTTGGCCGCCTCCAGGTCATCCGCCGTGGGCCCGCGAATCTCGTCGAGGTCACCAGGGCTCCGGTAGTCGTCGACCGGCAGCCGCACGTCGATGCTGAACGACTCGCCCGAGGCCAGATCGTAGGGCCAGGCGAACGCCGCGGTGCACATGCTGGCGACGGCGTCGCGCGCGGTGTCGGCTCCGTTGAGCCCACCGGCCGTCGCCAGGTCGTGCCACGGGTTGTCGACCAGGTACGCGTCCGGGTCGTCAGACGACGTGGCGTTGCCGTACACGCCGAACATGGCCGGCGCGGTGTCGAAGATAGGCCCCCAGCCGGCGTTGACCTCCACCCGGTTCTCGTCCCCGCGATAACGGACGTACGACAACTGCCGGTCAGGCAGGTAACGACCCGCACGGTCGTGGCGCTGGAAGCTGCTCGGGCCCCAGGGCAGCAGTGCAAGGCACAGCCATCCCCGGCGGGCTCCGCCCTCGGCGCGCACCCTCAGCCGGTGCAGCACCACGCTCCGTTGCCGAAGGCCCACCGTCGTCGACAGCGCCTTCTGCTCAAGGACGACGCCCGTGCCCGTGCGGAAGGTGCTCACCACTACCGGAAGGAAGCCGTCCTCCATCCACTGGCCGACCGCCGGCAGCGGCCGGTCCAGCTCCGCCACCTGCGGCAGGTGCACCCGCCGCCCCTCAGGCTCATAGATGAACCCGGACACCGCATAGCTCTCGTACACCGGCTCGATCTCCCCGGCCTGCCCCACCAGGCTTTCCAGGCCGGCGTCCTTGACACCAATCATGTTCCAGTAGCGGTACAGCGCGTTCGCGGCGAACGCCGCCTCCTTCGAGTCGAACAGGCCGCTGTCGTAGTTATCGCTCCAACGGCGGAATGTCTGCTGAGCCCACCACGGCAGCGGGTACGTGGCCTGGCGAGCACACGCCCGCCACATGACCTCATAGAACATCCGCTCGTGCGTCTGCGTCATTGCGGCTCCCTGAGCTGCATCGGCCGCGCGGCCGTCGCATTGTCGACTCACACCTTAAATAGCTCATCGGACGCCTGCGCGCCGCAGCGCAGTAGCAAGCGCTGCTACTGTAGCAACGGTCCAGCTAACAACGGTCTAGCCCACGCGCAACATCCCACGTCCGCTCAGGTCGGGACGATCTCGTGGGGTGGCGGCGGAGGTGGTGGCGTTCCGGCACCGAACGGGAGACCGCCGAGGGCTTCGCGGCCGTGTGGCGCGAGCCAGCCGCCGAGGTCGGGGCCGGCGGGGACGATGCCGGCCGGATTAATGTTGCGGTGGACCTCTGCCCACCCTCCGTTGGCGTCGGCCGGCCGCGAGCCGGCGCAGGTATCCTGCGGTGCATGAACCCTGTGCCCGCCCATGAACGCAGCCTGCAGGTCGTGATCTACCGTGAGGGTGACGGCTTCGTCGTCCAGTGCTTGAACGTGGATGTGGCCAGCGACGGCGCCACCGAGGCTGAGGCCCGCGCCAACATCCTCGAAGCCCTCGAGCTGTACTTCGACGAGCCGGCGGCTCAGGCGGACTACCAACCCGTCGCGGACGCCCATGTCGAGCGGCTGATCCTCAAGAGTGCCTGAGGGTCCCTCCTCCGAGGAGGTCATCAAGGCCTTACGCCGGCATGGGTTCGAGCTGGTCCACCAACGCGGCTCCCATGCCAAGTACCGCCAAGCCGGTCCGGGTGGCAGGACCGTCATCGTCCCGATGGGCCGAAGACATCTGAAGATCGGTACCTTCCGGTCCATCTGCCGGCAAGCCGGCGTGCAACCTACTGATTTCTAACGGCAGATTCAAGTGATCATGCCGATATGGCATCCGCCAGCTCTTATCGACTTGTCCGGGAAATCCGGAGCTGCCCAGTTCCGGCTGCCGAGGGCGTACCCGTCGCCGTTCGACATCGAGGGCCACCGCAGCGCCCGCGCGGCGGCCAAAGAACACGCTGGCCGCGTTCCGCCACGCGCGTTGGGGAACCCGGCGGTGTCCACCCTGGAACTCGACACCGACACGGTACGCGCGAGCGGGCAGGGCGACGTACGCCTCAACATCGAGACGAGGACCAGCCCGTTGGTGAACGACACCGCGCCGTACCAGATCTTCACCGCCACGCTGGTCACCGCGATCACCCGCGCGGGCTTCGCGGACCGGGCCACGATCCAGTCCTTCGACTGGGGGACGATCCGGCTGTCCCGCCGGCTCAACCCGCGCATCGAGACGGTCGCGCTGGTCTGGCAGTGTACGACGACCCGAGCGTGTGGAGCCCGTGGACCGCGCCGCAGGACTGGTGGACGGTGCACGACCTCGGCAAGCTGGTCCTCCAGTCCGGCGCGTCGGTGGTGTCGGCGAACGGGCAGGTCCACGACCCGGACCAGGGCCGTCATCCCGTACACCGTCGACGGTGACCCGGACAGGTTCGGCACCGGTCGGTCGATGCGGTAGAACATCAGCCAGCCCGAGCCGGGCCAGCGACTTGCCGGCGTTGTACACGTGGCTGTCATCGTTGAACAGGTACACCGGCCCGCCGTAGGCCGCCGACTCCCGGGCGATGGCGGCCACGATCGGCTGGAAGCCGTAGTAGTCGGCGAACGCCAGACTGGTCACCATCGGGTCGAACATGTCCGCTTGCAGCAGGAGGGTGACCGCACGGCCCTGATGGGCGCGGCATCGGCGAAGGTGTCGTGTACCTCCTGGGTCACCGCGGCCGAGCGGGCCAGCACCTCCATTCGTTGTCGCCGACGGTGTAGACGAGCGGGTCTCCGAACTGGTCGAAGTCGGCCTTGATCATCCGGAGGTACTGGTCGCTGCACACGGACGAACCGCCCTTGATGTCGCCCAGATGATCGACCCACTGCAGGGCGGGATCGGCGTTGATCTGGGCGATGACGTGAGGAAAGTTCGCGATCTGCGAGTCGCCGTAGGGAATGACCCCGATGACGGCGAACGTGTGCTCCTCGTCGTGCCCGAGCACCCGGCCGGCCGCCGACGCCGGTCCCGTTGCGACGAGAGTGCCGGTCAGGGCAGTGATGCCAGCAGCGGTAGACGAGGGCGTAAGGGCGGCGCGAACGCCGCTCGTCTAACCAGTGGCCGGGGGCCGGACGGAGGTAACCGAAGGTCAGCAGTTACACCGAAAGTTGAGACGAATGCAGGGCTGTTGAACGACAACAAGTCCTACTACCGCTTCCCCAGGAGTACGTCTGGCCATGATGTCCACAACACCCGCTCAGGTCGGGACGATCTCGTGGGGTGGCGGCGGGGGTGGTGGCGTTCCGGCACCGAACGGGAGACCGCCGAGGGTTTCCCGGCCGTGTGGCGTGAGCCAGCCGCTGAGGTCGGGACCGGCGGGGACGATGCCGGTCGGGTTGATGTCGCGATGGACCTGGTAGTAGTGCCGCTTGATGTGGTCGAAGTCGATGGTGTCGCCGAAGCCGGGGGTCTGGAACAGGTCCCTTGCGTAGGCCCATAAGATCGGCATCTCGGTGAGCTTGCTTCGGTTGCATTTGAAGTGGCCGTGGTAGACGGCGTCAAACCGGACAAGAGTGGTGAACAGCCGCACGTCCGCTTCGGTGATCGTCTCGCCCACGAGGTAGCGCTGGTTCTCCAACCGTTGCGACAGCCAGTCGAGCCGGGTGAACAGCGCGGCATACGCCTTGTCGTAGGCGTCCTGGCTGCCGGCGAACCCGGCCCGGTAGACGCCGTTGTTGACCTCGGTGAAGACCAGCTCGTTGACGTGGTCGATCTCGTCCCGCCGTTCGGGCGGGTACAGGTCGGGCGCGCCCGAGCGCTGGTACGCCCGCCACTGTGTCGACAGGTCGAGGGTGATCTGCGCGAAGTCGTTGGTGACGACCTGACCGGTCAAGATGTCGACCATGGCGGGGACGGTGATGCCCTTGTCGTAGTCGGGGAAGCGGGCGAGGTACGCCTCTCGCAGCCGTTCGATGCCCAGCACCGGGTCGCGACCGCCCGGGTCGAGGTCGAAGGTCCAACTGCGTTCGTCGTGGGTCGGTCCGGCGATGCCCATCGACAGCGCGCCCTCCAGCCCGAGCAGCCGCCGGACGATGATCGCGCGGTTGGCCCACGGGCAGGCTCGGCTGACCACGAGCCGGTACCGGTCCGGCTTGACCGGGTAGCCGTCCCGGCCGTCCGCGGTGACGCGGGTGGTGATGTAGCGCATGTCGCGGCTGAACTCGCCGCCCGGACTCGCGTACCTGCCGCCCGATGCTTTCGCCATGAGCGTGTCCTTCCCGTTTTCGTCGCTGACACCCATGGCACCCGATGGTCCACCGCTGATGGCCATCCATGCGAGGCCGCGACCAAGGTCGCGCGACCAGGGTTCAGGTCGCCAGGCCGGGGCAGGACATGGTCGAGCCTTGAGGGACGGCGGAGCATCGACGGGGCTCCTGCCGTCCTGCGCGGGACCTCGCTCAGCGAGCTGCCTCGCGATCAGGCGCAGCGGGTCTGATAAATACCGATAGGAGCAGGAGGACCGAAATGATGCGCAAAATACGGTTGCTGGCCGGCACGGCCCTTCTCGGTGCGGTGTTGTACCCGATACGCCATGAGATAAAGCGTTATGTGCTCATCAAGCGGGCCGGTCGCAGTCCCCGTGCCGTGGGCCGCAGCGTTACTCCGCAAGGGAACAGGGCTGCGCTGGGCAAGCCTGAACAGGAGCGCCAGAAGGATCGGGCAGGCTGAGCGACCGGAGGCGCTGCGTTCGGCACCGCCCAGTCGGTCGTGCCGCGTGGTCCCGGCGCCGTGACGGTAGCCGGGACCACGCACACACCGGTTACGCCTTGGCCTGCATGCTGCTTCGTGCGGGGTTGCCCTGCTCGGCGGCCTTCGGATCCTTCTCGCCCTGCTTGGCGCGCACACCCGACTCGACCTTGTCGCCGAGGTTCTTGTCCACGTTCCGCCAGTACTCGAAGGCGCGCCGGAGCACCGGCTCGGTGACATTGTTGAGCAGGTGGCCGACGATGTTGTTGACTAGGCGTTCCCGGGCGGCGTCATCGAGCACCTCGCGAACCATGGTGCCGGGCTGGCCCCAGTCGTCGTCCTGTTCATGTGACACGTACGCGGTCCGCATGATGTCGCCGTCGGCGTACCAGCTCGGCGGCGAGCCGTACCGCTCGGTGTCCGCGTGCGGGCCGCCCTTGGAGTTCGGCGCGTACACCGGGTCGGACACCTTATGGTACCGCATCGCGCCGTCCTTGCTGTAGCTGTGTACGGGCGAGGTGGGCGCGTTCACCGGCAGTTGCTTGTAGTTCGCGCCGATGCGGTACCGGTGGGCGTCGGCATAGGCGAACAACCTCGCGAGGAGCATCCGGTCCGGGCTCGGCCCGATTCCCGGTACGAGGTTGTTGGGCTCGAAAGCGGCCTGCTCGATCTCGGTGTGGTGGTCGGTCGGGTTGCGGTCCAGGGTCATCCGGCCGACCTCGACCAGCGGGTAGTCCGCGTGCGGCCACACCTTGGTGAGGTCGAACGGGTTGAACCGGTAGGTCGCGGCATCCTCGAACGGCATGATCTGCATGCGCAGCGTCCAGCTCGGGTGATCGCCCCGCGCGATCGCCTCGAACAGGTCGCGGGTGTGGTAGTCGGTGTCCGCCGAGGCCATCTGGTCGGCCTCATCCTGGGTGAAGAACTCGATGCCCTGGTCAGTCTTGAAATGGTACTTCACCCAGAACTTCTCGTTCTGCGCGTTGACCCACAGGTAGGTGTGGGAGCTGTACCCGTTCATGTGCCGCCAGGTACGCGGAATGCCACGGTCGCCCATCAGCCAGGTCACCTGGTGCGCCGACTCCGGCGAGAGCGTCCAGAAGTCCCACTGCATGTCGTGATCGCGCAGGTTGTTGTCCGCGCGGCGCTTCTGCGACCGGATGAAATGCTGGAACTTCATCGGATCCTTGACGAAGAACACCGGCGTGTTGTTGCCCACCATGTCGTAGACGCCTTCGGTGGTGTAGAGCTTCACCGCGAAACCGCGCGGGTCGCGCCACGTGTCAGGGCTGCCACGCTCGCCGGCCACCGTGGAGAACCTGACCATCAGATCCGTCGTCGTGCCGGGCTGGAACACCGCGGCCTTGGTGTACGCGCTGAGGTCGTTGGTCACCTCGAACCGGCCGAACGCGCCGCTGCCCTTGGCGTGCGGCTGCCGTTCCGGCACCCGCTCGCGGTTGAACTGCGCCATCTGCTCGATCAGGTAGCTGTCCTGCAGCAGGATCGGTCCACCCGCGCCGACGGTAAGCGAGTGTTCGTCGCTCTCTACCGGAATGCCGGCGTCCGTGGTGGTCGGAACGATCTGTTCTCGTGTCACTGCATTCTCCTCATGGTTGGACCGTCGTCCGCGCCCAAGGTGGTCCTGCTGGCACATTGAGGGGCATATCATCCAGAACACAACCTTGGCCTCGTCGATGGTGAAGCCGCGGTCCTCGTGGACAGCCAGGCACGGCTTGACACCCACGCCACAGTCGACATCCTCGGTACGGTTGCGGCACCGTCACCCGCGGGCCAGCCGCCCGCGGCATGGACAGCACGGCGTCCTCGGCGGGCGCACGCGGCTCGGACATCCGCCACCCCTTCCGTCGCCAGCGCCCGGTCGATCCGCGGTCTTGAAGCGAAGGTGCCCCCTCACCGGCGGGTCAACCGTGCTCGCGACCAGATCTCATCGACCAGGCCAGACGTTGTCGCACCCTTCGTTGCACCCCTGTGATCAGTGACCTGTAGCGCCGAGAACGCGGGTGAGACTGCCACATTGTCCTTGCCGAGCTGCTGCGCCGCTACCGCGGTCAGCCGACCTCCGCCCGCAGCCACGGCGGTCCGCCTCTTGGCGGCGCGGTTACCGCCTTGATCCACTCCGCGGTTCAGCGCTCGGGCCGGTGCGTGGTGACTAGCCGAGCTGGCTGCCGGAGTACGGCGGCCTTCCACATGTCAAGGGTCAGGTTGTCGCGCAGCCAGCGCAGATCGTCGCCCCGCAGGGCGCCCGAGTAGTACTTCAGCTCCACCAGATGGAGGCGGCGCCGGCCCAGGACGAGCCAGCACCGATCGCACGAGGCCAAGGCCCTCGGCCTCGTGCGAGAACCGCGAGGGGGTCACCTCAACCCAGTGCTGGACCTGCTGAGGCACGCTGCGCCCCTCCTGCCGCCTGCCCTCCTGCCCTGGTCATCTTGCCAGTCAAGTAACGCGCCGGTCGTATGGCTGAGCAGGTCTCAGGGTGGTTGTTACGCGAGCAGCAGGCGGGTTGATCTTCGGCTGGTCGCAGGCCAGCAGGGCACCCATCACCAACCACACCCCGCGCCATCGCACTATCCGCGGATTCGGGTCAGGACCACTCTGCCGGGCCGAGCGCCGGTAAGGGGCGTGAGGATGTCGGTGAGCGCGGCGGTGAGCGCTCACCGTGGTTCCGGTGGCAGCCCGGCCGGAGACCCGGCCGGGCCTTTTCGCCCCGCGGAACCCGTGCCGCGGCGGCGACCTCCTCCCGTGTCATGCTGCTCGTTTTCGGTGTCGGTGGTGACGGACAGGCTTTCGTTCGGGGTCGGTTGTTGGTGGGGGGAGGAGCTCGGGTAGCCCGTCGTGGGCTATTCGTACGTCCCAGCCGTCATGGTGTACGGCGCGGTGGTGGAATCCGCAGAGCAGGACGCCGTTGTTCTGGTCGGTGCGGCCGCCGTTGGCCCAGTGGACGCAGTGGTGGGCCTGGCACCACTGGTACGGCCGGTCACAGGCGGGGAAGACACACCCGCGGTCCCGAAGAACAATCGCCCGCCGGGCGGCGCCGACGTAGTGTCGGGAGCCGCGGCCGAGGTCCAGCACCTGGCTCTCCCCGCCCAGCACCGCCGGGATGATGTGGGCGTCGCAGGCGAGGCGCCGTACCTGGCTGGCCGGCAGCACGTCGCCGCTGTCGAGGGTCCCGACGCCGGTGGCGGCGGCCAGCTTGTCATACGGCATGGTCACCACCAGGGTGGGGCGCTCGCCGCCGTTGTCGGGCAGCTCGCCCATCCGCAGGGACCGCTCGGCCAGGTCCACCAACGCATCGGCCATCCGCTGCCCGGGGGTCCGCTCGTCCCGCACGCCGGTCTCGGGGCCGGCGGGTCGCGGCGCGGCCAGCGGGTCCAGGGCGACGCGGAGTGTTTCGGCGCCTTCGGTGTCGAGGAACCCGCAGACCCGTTTCAGCCCTGGCCCGGCGGGGGAGATCCGCAGGTCACGGCGGGCGTGTGCGGCGGCGGCCTCGCGCTCGGCCTGCCGGGCCTGCAGCTTCGCGCTGCCGTCGGGGTCCACCACGTCCAGCACCCGCCGGCTGAGCAGCGCGACCGCGCCTGGGTCGAGGGTGTCGCTGTGCCGGACCAGCTCCCGCTCCGCCGCGGCCCGGACGCCGGCCGGGGTCTCCGCCGGCAGCGCCCGCATCGCCTCGGCGACCACTTGGGCGTGCTCGACGCTGACCGCCCCGCCGGCCAGCGCGGCCGCCGTCTCCGGCAGGTCGCCGTCCAGCGCCGTGGCGAGCCGCAGCAGCCGCCCCGCCTCACCGGGCCGCACGTTCAACGAGCCCCGCAGCCACGCCCGCACGTCCGGCGCGTCATGCGCGGCAGCAAGACCCCGGACCTCCGCCTCCCGCACCAACGGCAGCAGCACGCTGCCGGTGAACCGGCCGACCTGCCGGAACCCCCGCACCAACACCTCGTCAACCTCGGCGTCGGAAAGCGAAGAGAAGTCGACGCCACCACACAGGTCCAGCAGAGCAGAGACCTGCTCGACCAGGGCGACCGCGTTCGACATAGGAGAAGGATAAACAGAGCCACCGACAGAACCGGACCGCCAAGGTGAGGGAGCGAGAAAAAGTTGAGAAACTTCGGTGAGTACAGCGGCGAGCGCACAGAGTAGTTCCGGCGTGAGGACGAAGGGTTGGTGGTGGTGAGGAACCTCGGTGAGTAAGCGGCGCGCGCCCATGGTAGTCCCGGTGGCAAGCCAGTCGCCGACGGCGACTGGCGCGGCAGCCAAAAGGCCCGAGTAATAGCCAAGGCCCACCAGGCCCATGCCCGGCGCTGCTCCGGCAAGACCGGGAGGCTGTCAAGGCCGAGAGGCTGTCAAGACCGAGAGGATATGCCGCACTCCTTCAACACAAGATCATCAACTGCATGCTCGCAGTTTAGCGAGCCGACGGCCTCGTCCTTGAACTCCGACGAGAACACTCTGCGCCTTCCTGACACTCCACGGCCTCCATTCCGGCGGGAACCTTGTCCCCTGTCCGGAATCTGGAAGGCACGCCAGACCGCGAAGGCGTACAACGCCGAGCCTGGTCGGCCGACCTGGGGCGTAGCACCGCTACGTCGTGTCGCAACGTCAGCAGTTCGGTGGTCTTCGCCGTGTCGCTGTGCGAGCAGTGTGAGCCAGCCGAACACGCGGACCATGATCAGGTACAGCAGACGGAAAGCCACGAGCAGCGATCGTGCCGCAGCCGGTCTGTCCGGTGAACCCAGCTCACAGGCCTACAGCTCGTTCTGGCACGGTACAGGTCAGGTGAGCCGCCGGGACCGGGGACGGATCACGCCCGGCCAGCGCCGGTGGCGTTGTCGAGATCGGCGAGGTGTGCCCGGAGGTCGGCCGCGGTGGTCTCCTCTGCGACCGGGGTGTGCAGCATGTCGAGGATGTCCAGCGCCTGGTGCCAGTGTTGCCGGGCCTGGTCGATGTGGCCGATAGCGTGGTGGGCGCGGGCGAGGCCGTCGTGGGCGCGGGCCTCGTCGGGGGCCTGGTCGAGCTCAGCGGCCAGGGTCAGCGCATGCTGGTGGGCGGCGAGGGCCTGGGCCGGATCGTTGTCCGCCTGGTGCACTCGGCCGAGTCCGAGGTAACCCTCGATCTGCCAGTTGCGGTTGCCGTGCAGGCGGGCCAGCTCAAGCACCTGCCGGTAGCAGCTGGCCCCGTCGGCGTGCCGGCCGAGCTCCAGGTGGATCTCGCCGAGCCCGATCAGCCCGGCGATCTCGCCGTGGCGGTCGCCGGCGGCCCGGGCCGCCGCCAGCGCCTCGTGGTAGCGGCCGGCGGCCAGCTCGTACTGGCCCTGGGCAGTGTGGACCCGGCCGAGGCCGTTGAGGGCAACCAGCTCGGCGATCCGGCTGCCGGTGGCGCGGGCGGCCGCCAGCGCCTGGCTGAAGGACTCGCCGGCCACTGCGTGCTGGCCCTGCATCTGACGGGAGTTCCCCAGCCCGTTCAGGGCGCTGGTCTCGCCTGCTCGGTTGCCGCTGGCCCGCGCCGCCGCCAGCGCCGACTCGTGGTGGCTGACGGCCAGATCCTGCTCGCCCTGCAGGTTGTGGATGTAGCCGAGCCCGTTCAGGGCCTCGATCTCGGCCGGGACGTCACCGCTGCCCGTGGCCGAGGCCAGCGCGTGCCGGAAGCAGGCAGCCGCCGCGTCATGCTGGCCCTGGAGGTAGTAGACCGAGCCGAGCCCGATCAGCGCGTCGACCTGCTGCCTGGTGGTGTGGGCGCCCGCCAGTGCCCGGTCGTGGCACTCGATGGCCGCGCCCTGCCGGCCGCGGAGCCGGTGGATCTGGCCCAGGCCGTTGAATGCCTCGATCTCGGCGTCGTGGTCACCGGTGGCGCGGGCGGCGGTGATGGCGAGCTGGTGGAGCGTCTCCGCCTCGCCGTAGTGGCCGCGCGTGCGCAGGTGCCGGCGCAAGGTCGCGGACAGGTGGATGGTGTGGTTGCCCGGGTTCTCGTCCACGGTGTGCTGGGCGGCGGCCAGGAGGTTCTCCAGCTCGGTCTCCAGCCAGCCGAGGGCGGCCGCCTCGGTCAGCAGGCACGGGCTGGGGGTGCTCGACTTCGGTGGCCTCGGCCTGTGGTCGATCTCGTACGGGTACGCCACGTCCATCACCGCGGTCGCGGTGTGGGCGTAGTGGTCGAGCAGCTGACCCAACGCGGCACGCCGTTCGGCTCCCCGGGGTGCCCGGGTCCTGGCGTACGCGCGGATGAGGTCGTGGAAGCGGTACCGACCGGGAGCCGGCTGATCGAGCAGGTTCACCTGCTCCAGGGCGTTGAGCAGCTCGTGCGCGCGGCCGGTGGTGGTGTCCAGCAGGGCGGCGGTTGCGTACGGCTCGTACTCGGGGCCGGGGTGCAGGCCTAGTACGGCGAAGGCGCGCTGCTGGTCGGCGGGCAGGTGCTGGTAGGAGACCTCGAATGCCAGCCCGATGCTGCGGTCGCCTCCGGTCAGGATCGCCAGCCGGTGGTCTTGGTCCTGGGTCCGCAGCAGGTCCAGCAGGTCCCGGCCGGTCATCGGGGTTCGGCCCCGATCGGTGCGCAGCCGGGCGGCTGCGATCCGCACGGCCAGCGGCAGCCGGCCACACTGGCGCACAATCTGCTCGACAGTCTGCGCCTCGCCCGGGTCCCGGTCAGCGCCGGCCACGGCGCGGAACAGCGAGGCCGCGTCGGGTGCGGGCAGGCTGTCGAGGTTGAGGTGCTCGATGTCGTCGAAGCCGGACAGCCGGCGCCGGCTGGTGACCAGCACCCGGGACTCGCCGGCGCCGGGCAGCAGCGGCCGGACCTGCGCCTCCTCCTGGGCGTTGTCCAGCACGACCAAGACCCGTCGGTGGGCCAGCACGCTGCGGTAGAGACCGCTTCGGGCATCCAGGCCGGGTGGGATCCGCGGCCCGGGGACGCCCAAGCCACGCAGCAGGGTCTCCAGCGCCGCGGCCGGGTCGGTCGGCGGGCCGTCGCTGAACCCGCGCAGGTCGACGAACAGCTGGCCGTCGGGAAACAACCCGGTCTCTGCCATCCGACGCCCGGCCAGCACGACGAGGGCTGTCTTGCCGATACCGGGCATACCGTCGACTGCGGCGATCACCGCCCCGGTGCTGTGCCGCGCGGCCTGGTCCAGCCGGTCCAGCTCCTCGGCTCGACCCACGAAGTACCGGGCGGTCGCGGGCAACTGCTCCGGTACGGGCGGCATGGCGGCTGCGACGAGCGGCAGCCGGCTGCTCTCGCCGCGCAGGATCTGCTGATGCGCCGCCTGCAGTTCCGCCCCGGGGTCGGCCCCCAGCTCCTCGGCCAGCCGCTGCCGGAACGACGCGTACAGGTCCAGCGCCTCGGCGGGCCGGCCGGCCGCGTGGAGTGCCCGCAGGAGGATCTCGTACAGCGACTCGGCCAGCGGATACCGAGCCAGCAGATCCGTGACGCGAACGATGACCCCAGCCGGGTCTCCGGCCCCGAGCTCAGCGCGCGCCCACGCGACCACCGCTTCCAGGTGCAGCTGGCTCCAGGCCTGCCTGGTCCGCGCCACCCAAGACCCGGACAGCCCTGACAACGGCTCTCCGCGCCACAGCGACAGCGCCTGCCCGAGCAACTCTCGCCCCACCGCATCCGCGCAACCCCGTCCGCGTGCCTGCTCGACCAGCCGACGGAACTCCAGCGCGTCCACCTGCTCCGGGCGCACGTCCAAGACGTAGCCGCCAGCGCGACGCAGCAGTACCACGGTCCGGTCGGGGCTGGCCTGCGCCAGCACCCGCCGCAGCCGGGCCACCAGACCGTGCACGTTGCGCCGCGCCGAGTCCGGGGGCTCATCCCAGATCCGATCGATCAGTGTCTCGGTGGTCACCACCCGGCTGGCATCGGCCAGCAGCGCGGCCAGCAACACCTGCTGCTGCGGCGGTCCCGGCTCCACCTGCCGGCCCTGCACCCGAACCTCCACCGGCCCCAGAACCCGGAAGTTCATCACGCCGCTCACATCGCCTGCCGATTGACCCGCACCAACATTTCACCAACATCTTGCCCATACGACAGCCCCAGACTCGGCAGTACCGATACGAGTCGAACCATCCAGGAGGACCGATGAAAGCGACCAGGCTGAGCGTACTGCCGGTGGTCACCGCGGCGCTGATCGCAATGGCGGGCACGGCGAGTGCGGCACCCGCCACCGGGCATGCCCAGGCTCACCAGACCACCATCACCCCTGCCTCGCCCACCTACTGCATCTGGACCGTGGATCCGAACATCGACTTCCTCCGAGTCCACACCCGGCCCAACATCAACTCCTGGGCGCCGTACCAGATCCCCGGCGGCACGCACGTGACCGCGACCCTGGACCTCTACTCCGGTCCCGGCGGCCCGTTCCGGTACGGCGATAGCAGCGGTAACCCCTACGGCTACATGGCCGCCCGGTACCTGGTCAACCGGGGCGTCTGCTTCAACTGACGACCGAGCGAGCGTGCGGCGGGAGGGG
>DATILL010000054.1:0-17192 GCA_035476575.1 Mycobacteriales bacterium | reverse complement strand
TGGGCCGGCCATGCGCGGCGGCGTGATATGCGGTGGCGAGCAGGTTCGCGACCTCGGCGTCCAGCCAGGCCAGGGCGGCGGCGTGGTCGGCGAGGTCGGGGGCGGGGGTACCCGAGGTGGGGGCGGGGGGTCGCTGGCCGGTCTCGTACGGGTAGGCCGCGTCCATTGCGGCTGAGGCGGTGTGCGCATAGTGGTCGTACAGCCGGTCGAATGCGGCCCGCCCGTGCGCGGAGGCGGGGGCGTGCCTGGTGGCATAGATGCGGGTCAGGTCATGGAAGCGGTAGCGGCCGGGTGCGGGTTGGTCGAGCAGGTTGACCTGTTCCAACGCCTCTAGCAGCCGCCCGGCGTGGTCGCCACTGGTGTTGAGCAGCGCGGCGGTGGCGTACGGCTCGAGCGCCACGCCGGGGTGCACGCCGAGCGCGGCGAACGCCTGCTGCTGCTCAGCAGGCAGGTGCTGGTAGGACACCTCCAGCGCGGCCAGCACGCTGCGTTCCCCATCGTCGAGCACCCCCAGCCGATCCTGGCCCTGGTCCGCGCGCCCGCCAGCGTCGAACGCCTGAACCCGCTCTTGGTCGCGCGCGACCTGCAGATGTTCCAGGAGCATGTGCCCGTTGAGTAGCTTGCTGGTTTTCAGCCGGGCGGCGGCGATCCGCACGGCCAGGGGAAGCAGCCCGCACAGGTGGACGATCGCCTCGATGGTGTGCTGGTCGCCGGGGTCGCGGCCGGGGCCGACCACGGCGCGGAACAGCCGGACCGCCTCCTCCGGTGAGAGGGTGTCCAGGGTGAGGTGGTCGGCGTCGTCCAGGCCAGCCATCCGGCGGCGGCTGGTGACAAGGACCAGGCAGGTCGCCCTGCCGGGCAGCAGCGGCCGGACCTGTGCCTCGTCGCGAGCGTTGTCCAGCACGATCAACACCTGCCGCCGGGCGGTGATCGTGCGGTACAACGCGATGCGGGCGTCCAGGGCTGGGGGGATCTGCGGGCCGGGCACGCCCAGCCCGCGCAGCAGCGTCTCCAGCGCGTCCGCCGGGTCGGTGGGGCTGCGGCCGCTGTAACCGTGCAGGTCCACGAACAGCGACCCGTCCGGATACCGGTCAGCCTCGGTGAGCTGGTGGGCGGCCAGGACGGCCAGCGCGGTCTTGCCGATCCCGGCCATGCCGTCCACCGCGGAGACCACCAACGTCCGCGCGTTGTCACCGGGTTGGAGCAGCCGGGCCAGCTCGTCGTCCCGGCCGGTGAAGTACCGGGCGGCGGCCGGAAGCTGGTTCGGCACCGGCCACCCCGCTGGCGACGACGGCCGGGCCGCCGCCGCCTCGCCAAGACCGGCGTCCAGGTCGGCCAGCTCGGCGACCAACCGGGCCAGGTCCACGCTGGCGTCGCGGTACCGCAAGCGGCGGAACTGACACCGACCCAACGGCGCAAGATCAGCCGGCAGCTCATCCTCGGTCGGCATCTGCGCGCCGTCGGTCAGCACCGGGATCACCCGCACCCCCGCCGCGAACGCCTCCACCAGCTCCCGCCGGATCCAGTCGGCCGGATCATCGACCCGGCGCCCACCATCCGTGCCGGCCGCCGCAAGCCACCGGGTACCGATCACCGCCAACATCACCCGCGCCTGCCGCACCCGGTTGAGCACCTGCTGCACGTAGTCTGCCCCAGCCGGGATCGACTCGCTGTCCAAGAACACCAGATCCGGGCCGAACCGCCGGGACAGCTCTGCGTGCAGCAACGCCCCGTAGCTGTGGCTGTCCTCACCCCGATAGTTGATGAACACCCCGCCATGCACCACGACCGACCTCCCGCAGGCATACCACCGACACAAACCGTAGCCAGCCCACCGGTACTAACAGCCACCGTATCCACCCTGCCGGCCTGCTCTCCGGCGAGATCCGGCTCACCGAGGCCGTACACGCACTCGACCGGGTCCGAAACATCCTCGCGGGTCCGAAACTTCTCGCCGGCCGAGCCGAGCTTGAAGGAGCCAGCCATCCAAAGCCGGAGAAATCAGCTGAACCCTGAGCCGCCTGCTCGACGACGTCCGCCTCGGGATGGCGTTGTCCAGGTCCTCCAATGCAGGGGAACTCGCCGGTCTCGATCCGGATCAGGCCCGGGCGACGTTCCTGCAGATGGCCGGCACCTGCTAGAGGAGGCCCTGACCCGGCGCCGACGGATCCTCGGCCCAAACCACCCGGACACGCTGAGTACCGAGGCCAGCCGGCGCGGACCGTGGCCTCCGGTCCGGTTGGCACAACAACCAGATCACCCCGACCTCCGCAACTGACCACCTGCATCCCGAAAGCGGGCCTCGCGTGGCGGATCGGCGGCGTTAGGCCCCAATCGGGGTTGCGCGAAGGCTGGTCTCGACGTCCGGCCGCTGGTGGGAACCAGGGTCGGGTCCCGGCCTCGCCAGCGGACTCGGCTGGGTCAGTTGTCGACGATCACGGTGAAGGTCCGTCCGGTTCGCTGCTGGGCAACGGCGAGCACGACGGAGATGGGTGTGGACAGGCTAGCCCATTCGGCGGGGTTGGGCCGGCACTGGCCGTCCGCCGTGTTCGGGGGGACGACCTGGCTTTCGATGCCGAACGCGGTGTGGGTGACCTGGTTGAACAGCGGGGCTCCGCTGTCGCCGGACTTCGCGCAGATGTTGGCCTGGATAGCGCCGTTGCCGAGTCCGGTGATCTCGCCGCAGCGGGTGCCGCGGACGGCCCCGGTCAGCGGGCTAGCCCCGGTCATGCAGACGAGGTTTCCGATCGTCATGTCAGCGTAGTTGCGGACGTCCCAGATGCGGTAGCGGTGCTTGTTGAGGCTGGCGAAGCACTGCGCGGCGGTGGGAGTGCCGCACTCGAAGAAGACGAACGGCCGCGGCACGCCGCCGGGCACCCAGAAGTCCGGGTCGACCACCGGGGTGATCGCGAAGTCGAGCAGCGGGGCGGGCTCGTCGACGATCAGCGCGCGCCGGTGCTGCCCGTCCCCGAGCCTCCTGGCGGCCCCGTTGGGCAGGGTGGCGGCCGTGCTGAACCGGATGGCGGGGACCGGGCGGGCGAAGCAGTGGCCAGCGGTCGTGGTGTAGAACCGGCCGCTGTTGTCGATCAGGTTGAACGCGCTGGTACAGAACGTACCCAGCACGCCGTTCACGTTCTCCATCACGATGGAGAGCCCCCCGCGGAACGGCGGGTCACACGTGGCGGTCGCGATCGGGGCGATTCGCCGGCAGGCGGTGGGCAGGCCGCGCGGCACAGGACTCACCGCGTACGCCTCCGCGTCGACGCCCCGCGCGGCCAGCAGCCCCCGTACGGCGGCCGGCCGGCTGGTCCACACGGTCACCCGGTTGCGCTGCGTGTCGACGTCGGCGTGGCCGGCGGCACCGACCAATGCCTGGACCCGGTCGCGGACGCGGCCCAGCTCGCGCAGCGAGCGTGTCGCCGGCACGACGCGGATCTCGTCCTGGTGCGGCAGGCCGCGGACCACCGCTCGGGCCTGGTCCGGGCTCGTGGCGGCGACGACCATCACCCCGCCGTTGCGCTGGTCGAGTCACATCCCGGCGTACTCGTCGGGCAGCGCCCGGGCGAGGCGCCGGCCCACGTCCGCGCTGTCGGCGTCGAGGACCACCCGGCGCACGGCCTCCGCGGTGCTCACGCCGTACGTGGAGACCAGGTAGTCCACCGACTCGCGGATCTGGTCCGGCGGCGGTGCCGCCGAGCCCGGTCCCGAGTCGCCCGTACCTCCGGCAAAGGGTGACACCAGCAGGGTCGCGGCCAGCGCGGCCACCGCCGCCATACCCCACAACTTATGACATCTCATCACAGTCACTCCTCACCGGGATCAAGGGTGCTTGCAGGCATGCATGACCATAGTCAGGTGGTCAACGGCTATCAATGGTTCGATCGGGCATGCATCACATATCAAACCTCACGGCCCGCTATGGAACGATAAGGATGGGAAAGTGTTTAGATTGTGATGCTGTCCAGATAAGCAGCTCAGCAATACGGCCGGCGGCCGGGCACCCACAACGCAGCGGCCTGGGCCGAGACCTCGATGCCGAGCGGGGCGTACCACCGCGGAGAGATCATCTGGAGAAGTCTCGTCCCTTGCCTGCTCCTCTGACCCGCACTTTAATGCGTCTGGAAGGCGATCCACGACCCGACGAGGTGGGTGCTCCGATGGCCGGCACGTTGACGCTCGACCCGGCAGCTACGGCCGTGGTGCTGATCGAGTACCAGAACGACTTCACCACCGAGGGCGGCGTCCTGCACGGCGCGGTCGCCGAGGTGATGGACAAGACCGGCATGCTCGCCCACACCGTCGCGGTTGTCGAGGCCGCCCGCAGGTCCGGCGCGACAGTCATGCACGCGCCGATCACCTTCGTCGAGGGCTATCACGAGATCTCCGCACATCCGTACGGCATCCTGAAGGGTGTCGTCGACGGCAACGCCTTTGTCAAGGGCAGTTGGGGCGCCGCGATTGTCGACGACCTGGCTCCCCAGGGCGGTGACATCGTGGTTGAGGGCAAGCGCGGCCTGGACACCTTCGCCAGCACCAACCTCGACTTCATCCTCCGCAGCAAGGGCATCACCACGATCGTTCTCGGCGGGTTCCTCACCAACTGCTGCGTCGAGTCGACCATGCGGACGGGCTACGAGAACGGCTACCGGGTCATCACGCTGACCGACTGCGTGGCGGCCACCTCGCAGGCCGAGCACGACAACGCGATCTCCTACGACTACCCGATGTTCTCCGTGCCAGCCACCTCCGAGGAGGTCGTGGCCGCGCTGGCAAAGTAGGGATGTCTCAGGGGTTGTAGAACAGGCTCTTGAACCTCAGGCCCAGCCACGGCCTGCGGCCCCAGGCCCGGAGCCGGCCGCGGACGATAGGCCCCCATTGGCCGATCCGGCCATAGACCACCAGCATCAGATCCACCGGGTGGGCCGAGAGGCGGCAGTCGACGGCCTGGCCGTCCGCCGGCTCCACTACAGGCGCCCCGTCGCGGAACCGGACGACGAACCGCGGCCCACCCCACGGGCGTACCTCGAAGCTGGTGGTAAGCCCGCGGGCTGCCTCTGGGTTCACGATCAGGGGCACCATCGCCTGGGCCACCGGCACGGTCAGCAAGGCCTCGGCATTGCTGATCGGCCATCGGCGTCGCACGGTCCTGGCGATGTCGTAGCCGTGGATGACCTGCTCACCGACCAGCAGGCAGGTGGCCACCCCGAGGCTCAGCGAGGCCTGCGAGCCGTACCAGGGAGTGCGGACCGCCTCGTCGGGTGACCGCCGGGCGGTGGCAGCCAGGTAGGCCTGCGCCGCGTCCACCACGAGCGATGCCAGGACATCTGGACGGCGCTCGGACACCAGCTCAAGAGTGCCGGCGGTGACCGCCGAGAGACGGTCGGCGAACACCTCGGTGTCGGGGATGTAGGGCGACACCGCGTCGAAGGATCCGTCCACGGCACGGGTGTACTCCCGGAGCACCGCCACCAGATGGGCGCCGACCTCCCCCACCGTCCACGCCGATCCCGTCACCGGCAGGTCGCCGTCCGGGACCGAGCCCAGCAGGTCAGCGGTCCGGCCCGCGGTCGCCTGCAGTGTCGCCCGCGCGTGCTCCCAGTCGATTCGCACCGTCGCCTGCCCTATGCCCTCGGTTCAGCAGGTTCCGACGGTACGGCGGCCATGGGCACACCCGCCAGCCGCCAAGCGGGCTTCCATGCCGGTCGGCCAGCACCCGGCCATCGAAGGCAACAGGTCGCCAGCATGTAGCTATTGCAGTTATATTGCAACAGGGCTAGGTTTCGCGCTTGTGCGGATGATGCGGCAGGTAATGGTGTGTGTGGCGGTCGGGCTCGTCGCGGCGTCCGGCTGCGCGTCCCCGAGCCAGGGCTCGGCGGACGGCGGACGGTCCATCGTGATCGGCGCGGCGTCGGAGCCGGACAACCTGAACCCGATCCTGGGGTACGCACCGGACGGGGCGTCGAGGGTATTCGACGGGCTGGTGGCCCGGGACGGGCAGCTCCACCTGGTGCCGGCCCTGGCCGAGCGTGTGCCGACCGCGTCGCCAGACGGCCTGACCTGGACCGCGACGCTGCGGGCGGGGGTCACCTTCTCCGATGGCACCCCGCTGTCCGCGCAGGACGTGGCCTTCACCTACCGCTCGGTGCTCGACCCGAAGGTCAACACCACCATCGCGTCGCGCTTCGACGCCTTAGCCGAGGTCAGCGCCCCAGACGAGCGGACGGTCGTGTTCCACCTGAGGTACCCCTACGCGCCGTTCGCGCAGCGGCTGCTGCTGGGCGTGGTGCCACGCCACGCCTTCGACGGCGTCAACATCAACACCGCGCCGTTCAACACCAGGCCGATGGGCACCGGTCCCTACACCGTGACCGAGTGGCGCAAGGGCTCCAGGCTGGTGCTGCAGGCGAACGAGCGGTACTGGGGCGGGGCCCCCGCGATCAAGACCGTGACATTCTTGTTCGCCGTCGACGACAACGCTCGCGCGACCCGGATGGCGGCCGGCGAGTTCGACGCCGCCGCCCTGCCGCCGAAGCTGGCGAAGACCTACTCTGGCCGGGCTGGCTACCGGGTCGTGCAGAGCCCGAGCGCCGACTACCGCGGCCTGGGGATCCCCTCGGTGCTCCCGTTCACCTCCGACACCAGAGTGCGGCGGGCGATCAACGTCGGCGTCAACCGGCAGGCGATGATCGACACGGTGCTGGCCGGCGCCGGCAAGCCGGCGGCCACTCCGATCTCGCCGTACCTCGCCCAGTGGTACGACCCGGCCGCCGCCTTCCCCTACGACCCGGCACAGGCCGGGCGGCTGCTGGACGACGCGGGCTGGCGCCTCGGGGCAGACGGCAAGCGGACCCGCGGCGGCAAGCCGGCACGCCTGCCGATCCTGTACCCGGCCGGCGACGTGCTGCGCAAGGACCTGGCCCTGGCCTGCGCGAGCGACCTCGCCAGGCTGGGCATCGACGCACCGGTGGAGGGCACCACCTTTGAGGTGATGCTCAAGCGCCAGCGGGAGACGGCGGCCATCTGGGGCGGCGGCGACCCCTACGACCCCGACAGCGCCACGTACACCCTGCTCAGCTCGAGGTACATCGGCCAGCCGGGCTACGTGAACATGACCCTCTACCGCAACCCCACGGTGGACGCCGCGCTGGACACCGGCCGGCGCAGCCTCGACTCCGGCGCCCGCAAGCGCGCCTACGCCGACTTCCAGACGGCGTACGTCGCCGACCCCGGGTGGGCGTTCCTGGTGTTCCTCGACCACACCTACGTCATCCGGGATTGGTGGACCGGCCAGGTCGAGCAGGTCGAGCCGCACGACCACGGACTGGTGCACGCGCTGTGGTGGAACCTTGAGGACTGGGTCCCCAAGCCGTCATGACCGCAGCCTTGGCCGACGCCGCACTGGTCCGGCCCCCGGCGCGGCGGCGTCGGGGGCGGGCGATCGGCCTGCTGGCGGCCCGCCGGCTCGCCTTTGCCGCACCTGTCCTGCTGCTGGTCAGCTTCGCCATGTTCGTGCTGGCCAAGGCGTCGCCGTTCGACCCGGTAGAGCGGTACTTCGGCGCGCGGATCATCGGCGCGGACGCCGCGCGGGTGGCGCAGGTCCGGGCGAACTGGGGGGTGGACGCCCCACTGCTACACCAGTACGGCGCGTGGCTGCGGCATGCTGTCACCGGCGACCTCGGGGACTCGCTGTCGCTGCAGCAGCCGGTCTCCCGGGTGATCGGCGACCGGCTGGGCTGGTCGGTGCTGCTGCTCTCGGTCGGGTTCGCAATGGCGCTGCTGCTGGGTGTGGTGCTGGGCACGGCGGCCGCGTGGCGGCAGGGTAGCTGGCTGGACCGGACGGTCACCGGGACGTCCTACGCGCTGGAGGCCGCCCCGGTGTTCTGGCTGGGGCTCGCCGCCCTGTATGTCTTCGCCTTGCGGCTGCGGTGGCTGCCCGGCGGCGGGCTCACCGACCCGGCCGCGGCCCTGTCCGCTGGGCAGGTCGTCCGGCACCTCATCCTGCCGGCTGTGGTGCTGGCGGTCTCGCAGGCGCCGTGGTTCGTGTTGTTCGTCCGGCAGGCCCTGCTCGAGGCGCTCACCCAGGACTATGTCATCGGGGCCCGCGCCCGCGGCCTGAGCGACCGGACCGTCGTGGTCGGCCACGCGCTGCGCACCTCGTTGCTGCCGTTCCTCACCCTGCTCGGCGCCCGCGTCCCGGAGCTGATCACCGGGGCACTGCTGGTCGAGACCGTCTTCTCCTGGCCCGGGATTGCCAAGGCCACCGTCGACGCCGCGCTCGCCGTCGACTTCTCCCTGCTGGGCGCCCTCACGCTGCTGGCCACCGCCGCGGTGCTGCTCGGCAACCTGCTCGCCGACGTGCTCTACGCGCTGGCCGACCCGAGGGTGACTCTCGATGGCTGATCTCAAGGTCCACCGACCGGAGCCGCCCGCTGCCCAGGCACTTGGCTGGCGGCCGGCGGCACGGTCCCGGGTGGCCGCGGCCGGCGCGCCCCGGTCGCCACGGTGGCGGCTGGTCTCTTCGGCGGCCGTCCTGTCCGTGCTCACGCTCGCGGTGCTCGTCGTGCCGCTCGTGGTCGGCCTCAACCAGCAGGTGGTGGACCTCAGTGCGGCGTACCGCCCACCCAGGCCGGCCCATCCGTTCGGCACCGACGAGCTCGGCCGCGACGTGCTGCTTCGCTGCGTCTACGGGCTGCGTGTGTCCCTCGCCGTCGGCCTGGTCGCCGCGCTCGTCTCCACCCTCCTGGGCACCGCTGTCGGGGCCGTTGCCGGCGCGGTCGGCGGCTGGACCGACCGGCTGCTGATGCGTGTCGTCGACGCCGTCGCCTCGGTGCCGCACCTGCTGCTCGGGATCGTCATCGTCGCCGTCCTGCGGCCGAGCCTGTCGGCGGTGGTCGTCTCCATCGCGCTGACGCACTGGCTGTCCTCGGCCCGCATCGTCCGCTCGGAGATCCTGTCCCTGCGGGCCCGGCCGTTCGTCGACGCCGCGATCGTCGGCGGGTCCTCCCGGCTGCGCATCATGGCCCGCCACCTGCTGCCGAACGTCGCCCCGCACGTGCTGCTCGCCGCGACCCTGATGGTGCCGCACGCGGTGTGGCACGAGACCGCGCTGTCCTTCCTCGGCCTCGGCCTGCCACCCCACCTCGCCAGCATCGGCAACATGATCAACGACGCCCAGCGGTCGCTGCTCACCGGCGGCTGGTGGATGTCCCTCGCGCCGGGCGTCGTACTGATCGTCGCGACGCTGGCCGTGTCCGGGCTCGGCGGCGTATGGCGGGACCGACTCAACCCGCGCCGCCGCTCGGAGCTGTCATGGTGAGCGCCGATACTGAGCTGGCGGTGGCCGAGCTGGCCGTGACCGGCCTCTCGGTGCGCTTCACGATCCCCGGCGCGCGGGTGGCCGCGGTCAGCGACGTCTCCTTCACCGTGTGCCCCGGCGAGTGCCTGGCGTTGGTCGGCGAGAGCGGCTGCGGCAAGTCGGTGCTGGCCGCCGCCCTGCTCGGCTTCCTGCCCGCCAACGCCGAGGTCGCCGGCCACGCCATCCTCTCCGGCGGCGGCACGCCGCCCTTGGACCTGCTCACTGCGCCGGACCGGGTCCTTGCCCGCACCGTCCGGGGCCGCCGGATCGGCCTGGTGCCGCAGAGCCCGGCCGCCCATCTCACCCCCGTGCGCACCGCCCGCGCCCAGCTCGAGGAGACCGTCCGGGCGCACCACCCGGCCCTACGGAGGCCCCGGGAGCACGCTGAGGCGGTCGCCGCCCGAGCCGGCCTGAACCCCAGTGACCTGGACCGGTACCCCCACGAGCTGTCCGGCGGCATGGCCCAGCGGGTCGCCACCGCGCTGGCCCTGGTCGGCGACCCGTGGCTGCTCATCGCCGACGAGCCGACCACCGGCCTGGACCGGGCACTGGTCGACGCGCTGGTCGGCGAGCTGCGCCGGCTCGTCGACGACGGGCATGCCGTCCTGCTGATCACCCACGACCTGGCCGCCGTCGGGCGGGTCGCCGACCGGATCGCAGTCATGTACGCCGGCCGGCTGGCCGAGACCGGGCCGACGCCGGCGGTGCTCGACACCCCGCTGCACCCCTACACCCGGGGGCTGCTCGACTCCCTGCCCGACCGGGCCTTCACCCCGGTTCCCGGGCTGCCGCCGCTGCTCACCGACCTGCCCGCCGGCTGCGCGTTCACCCCCCGCTGCGCCCGCATGGTCCCCGCCTGCGGCCAGCGCCCGACGCTGGCCGACCACTCCGGTCACCTCGTCGCCTGCCACCGCCCATGCTGAGCGCCACCGGCCTGTACGCGCACGGCGTCGTCGCCGGCTACGACCACCGCCGCCCGGTGATCGACGCGGTCGACCTGGCGGTCGCAGGCGGTGAGACCGTCGGCCTGGCCGGACCCAGCGGCAGCGGCAAGTCGACCCTGGCCCGGGTGCTCGCCCTGCTGCACCGCCCGTACTCCGGCACCCTGAGCATCGACGGCCACCTGGTCACCGGCTACCGGCACCACGCCGCCCGCGCGCTGCGCACCCGGATCGGCGTGCTGTTCCAGCAGCCGCGGCTGTCCGTCGACCCCCGGATGACGCTGCGCCGGGCCATTGCCGAACCGCTGCGCGCCGCCCGGGCACCCGACGTCGCGGCCCGGGTCCGCGAACTGGCCGAGCTGGTCGCGCTCACCCCGGACCTGCTCGACCGGCGCCCACACGAGGTCAGCGACGGCCAGCTCCAACGCGCCTGCCTGGCCCGGGCTCTGGCCCTGAGCCCCGGTCATCTCATCTGCGACGAGATGACCACCATGCTCGACGCCTCCACCACGGCCGCGCTGGTTGCCGTCATCGTCGACTACCAGCAGCGGGTCGGTGCCGGGGTCCTCGCCATCTCCCACGACACTGTCCTGCTCGACCGCTGGGCCGACCGTGTCCTGCACCTCGCGCCGACCGGCCGGCTGGACCCGGCCACCGGGCGCGATCGCGGTGAGCGGCCATGACCGCCGCGCGGCGCCGCCCCGCCATGACCGGGTACGAGTACCAGCCGCTGACCGCCGACCAGCTCCGGGGGCTGCCGCTCTCGCTGCACCGGCTGTACCGGCGGTGCCGTGCCGGGCCGCCGTGGTTGGAGACCGATGAAGAGCACGCCGCGTACCCGGCCCGCCTGGCCGACCATCTGGACCAGCCCGGCACCCACGGCATCGTGGCGACCGACGCGGTCGAGCTGGTCGGCGTGGTCTACGGCTGGCCGGTCTCCGCGACGCAGCCCGGCAGCCCGTTCGAGAAGGTCGTGTACGCCGCCGTCCCGCCGGGCCTGCGCCACATCCTGGCCGCGCCGGCCGTGCGGGTCGTCGAGCTGATGGTCGACCCGGCCCACCAGGGCAGGGGCATCGGCCGCTCCCTCCTCATCCAGCTCACCGCCGGCTGTCCCGCCGCGTGGCTGTGCACCCACCCAGACTCCCCCGCCCGGCACCTGTACGAGTCCGCCGGCTGGCGGCGGCTTGCCCGGCTTACCAGCTCGGCTGGCACGCCGCTGCTGGTCTACGGCTGCCTCCCGCCTCCCGGCCGGGACCGGTAGCCGAGTCGCCCGACAGGTGCGAGCCACCACCTCACCCGAGCCACCCCTTACACAGGCACGGCAGCCAGGTCGGGTAGGTGCAGTGCACCGGCCGGGGCGGGCACCAGCGCGCGCAGCGCCTGCCACAGGTCGGGGTCCGCTCCGACGGCGTGAGCGATGACGGGGTCGGTGTGGGCGAGCCAGGCGAGATGGCGGGCGGCGTGGGTGGCAACGTGGTCGGGCAGGACCACCGGCGGGTCCGGGTGGGAGGGGTCGGCGCCGTGAGCGATCCGCGGCGTGGTCAGCGGGGTGGCCTCGGCGGCGGGCTCGGGGTCGGGATAGATCAGGTAGGTGAGGACGAGCCGGCCGTCGGGCTGGTACCGCCAGCTCGTCGAGTGCACGATCACCTCCGTCGCACTGTCCGGCACCTCGGCGAGCCGGCGGGCCGCGGCGTGCGGCGTGTCCGGCGGGCACAGGGCGGCGGTCCGGTGTCGGTACGCCAGCAGCGGGTCGCACCCGGTCTCCTTCTCGGTGCGCAGCAGGACGATCTCAACGACGACCGGCGTTCCGGCCGGCGCGGGGAGGGCTGTCACACCCTGCGGGTCATGGCTTGGAGTAGTCATCGCCTCTTGTGCATCAGTAGCCGGGTCTTCGTCGGTGGGTAGCTGAGGAGTCGGACGACCTGCCAGCCGCGGCGGCGGTACAGCCCCAGCGCAGCCTGGGCCGCCGGGTGGGTGACCAGCCACGCGGGGCTCGTCGAGCCCGCCAGCAGCGCGTCGTGCAGCCCGGCCCCGATCCGGTGACCGTGCCAACGTGGATGTACGGCGAGCTCGCGCAGCTCGACCGGCGGCTGCCCGCAGGCCGGCCGGCCACCTAAGGTGGCCAGCGCCCACGCCGTACGGCGCCAGGCGAAGCCGACCAGCTCGCCGCCGGCCTCCGCGACCACGCACCCGAAGCCAGCACTGCGGCTGTCGACCTGCAGCCGGGCGGCGACCAGCTCCGCGCTGACCGCAGGCGGCTCGCACCACGGCGGCCCGGCGAAGACCGCGGCGGCCAGCACGGCCAGCTCCCCGACCAGGCCCCGGGCCTGTCCGGGCTCGAGCGGACGGATCGAGGCCACGGCCCGTTCAAGTCCGGACGCGAGCACAGCGGTCATGGGTCGCTCAGGCTGGTCCGGTCACCGACCGGGCAGCCTCGAGCCGAGCCGCCACGTCCGCCCAGCTCACCAGCCCCCACAGCCGCTGGACGTAGTCTGGCCGGACGTTGCGGTACTGCAGGTAGTAGGCATGCTCCCAGGCGTCGAACACCAGCAGCGGCGTGCTGCCCATGCCGACGTTGCCGTGGTGGTCGTAAACCTGCTGCACCAGCAGGCGGCGGCCGACCGGCTCCCACGCCAGCACACCCCACCCCGAGCCCTGCACCGTCGTGGTCGCCGTCGACATCTGCCAGGCGAACGCGTCGAAGGTGCCGAAGTGCTCCTCGATCGCCGACCCGAGCGCGCCATCGGGGCGGTCACCACCGTCGGGCGACAGGTTCTGCCAGAAGATCGAGTGCAGCACGTGCCCGGACAGGTTGAACGCCAGCGTCTTCTCCATCCCCACCAGCGCACCGAGCTGCTCCTTCTCCCGAGCCTCGGCAAGCTGCTCCAGGGTGTCGTTGGCGCCCTTGACGTAGGCCGCGTGGTGCTTGTCGTGGTGGAGCTGGAGGATCTCACCGGTCAGCGCGGGCTCCAGCGCCGCGTAGTCGTAGGGAAGATCTGGCAACGTGTACTCGCCCATCAGGCCTCCTCGTTCTCGGGGTGCTACAGCCTAGTTGCAAGATTGTCGCAACAGCTAAAGGATGGCGTCCACTCGGGGTACGGCATGCCCCTCGGCCCCTCCTCGGCCTGGCCGCGGCGACATCGGATCATCCAAATTGTTGCAATCGTGTGGCAGAAGCTGTTCGTCTGCTTTAGGGTGACCGACGCGGTACGAACACCCCCAGCGGATCGTTCACCCATCTGTGAGGTCTCATCGTGACCGTTCAGCCTTCGGCTCCGCCCCCTGCCAGCCCGACCGTTCGCCCGGGTGACAAGTTCAGACTGTCGAGCGCGGAGTGGCGCAGCGTGGCGGGCATGCTGAGCATGATCGTCGGCTTGCACCTGTTCGGCTGGGTCAGCCTGGTCGTCCTGATCGCGCCGAGGCACTACAGCCTCAGTGGTCAGGTCTTCGGCATCGGCCTGGGGCTGACCGCCTACACCCTGGGCATGCGGCACGCCTTCGACGCTGACCACATCGCCGCGATCGACAACACGACCCGCAAGCTGATGGCCGAGGGGCAGCGGCCGATGTCGGTCGGGTTCTGGTTCTCCCTCGGCCACTCCTCGGTCGTCTTCGGGCTGTGCGCGCTGCTCGCGGCCGGGGTCAGGGCGCTGGCCGGGCAGGTCGAGAACGACCAGTCCAGCCTGCAGCAGACCACCGGCCTGATCGGCACCCTGGTCTCCGGGGTGTTCCTCATGGCGATCGCGGCGATCAACCTGGTCATCCTGCTCGGCATCGTCCGGGTCTTCCGGCAGATGCGGTCCGGGGTCTACGACGAGGCCGCGCTGGAGGAGCAGCTCAACAAGCGGGGGTTCATGAACCGCATCCTCGGCGGCGCCACCAAGGCGGTCACCAAGCCGTGGCACATGTACCCGGTGGGGCTGCTGTTCGGGCTCGGCTTCGACACCGCCACCGAGGTCTCTCTGCTGGTCCTGGCCGGTGGCGCCGCCGCGTTCGCGCTGCCCTGGTACGCGATCCTCACCCTGCCGGTGCTGTTCGCCGCCGGCATGAGCCTGCTGGACTCCATCGACGGGTCGTTCATGAACTTCGCCTACGGCTGGGCGTTTTCCAAGCCGGTCCGCAAGGTCTACTACAACATCACCATCACTGGCCTGTCGGTCGCCGTCGCGCTGATCATCGGCACCATCGAGCTGATCTCCATCCTCGCCGACAAGCTCTCCATCAGCTCCGGTCCGATCGGCTGGATCGCCGGGCTAAACCTCAACTACGTCGGCTACGTCATCGTCGGCCTGTTCGTCCTCACCTGGGTCGTGGCCCTCGCGGTGTGGCGGTACGGCAGAATCGAGGAGAAGTGGAGCGCCGGCCTCCGGCAGGCCGACACCGCACCGTAGCTCTCCGAGAGTGACTGGTGGTCACTTCAGATCGGTGGTCCGCCCGCCCAGCCCGGTGACGGCGTCGCACAGGCGGGAGATGCTGGCGATGTCGAGTTCGCCGGTGACGTGGATCCGCAGATGAGAGCCGTCGCGCTGCACCGTCACGGAGAAGTCGACGGGCGTGGGTACGGTGCAATGCCAGGGAGATGCGCGGTTTCGGGTCGGGGCTCGGAGTCGTCGCCGTGGTCACGTTGAGTGACGTCTGTCCGGGGTAAGCCGCGGTGAACGTGGCGTGTCGTGCCCGGATGGGTGGAGGCTCCCGGTAGAAGGTCTGGTGTCTGAAACCGATCTTCGCCTCTGGAGCCTCCGCGTGTCTTTCTACCCTGCCGTGCCGTCGGTTGCGATCCCGGGTGCGGGGGTCGATGGTGTGGATCATGAGGCGTTGATGGTGGCGGTGCCGGTCTCGGCGTTGGGCTGGCCGGTGCGGGCGGGTTCGGGCGCCGACGGCCGGTCGGGGTGGGTGGTCGCGGGAGTGGAGAAGATCGCGGCGGGTGATCCGGTGGCGTGGTGCAAGATCGTGGCGGTGGCGTCGGCGGTGGTGCGCCGGGACGGGCGGGTCCAGGCTGAGGGCCGCCCGGGTGACCATGCCCGGTTGGGGGCCGCGGAGGTGGAGTTGGACCGCCGGTGCGGGCCGGGGACGATCGACCGGGTCGCCGCGGGGGTGCGCCCGGGTGGGAAGGTCACGGGCACGGCGCGGCGGGAGATGAGCGTGGCGTGCACGCTGCGGGCGGTGCTGCTGATGACGTTGATGCCTGAGGCTGATGCCCGTGAGGTGTTGAGCACGCTGTGGGGGGACCTGGTCGCGGTGCCGTGGCGGCGTGCGCGCCCGGTGCCGTCGCCGACGGTGCTCTGGACCTGGCGGGCCGCGATCGGCCCGGCCCCGGTGCAGCAGTTGCAGCGGCTGCTGCTCGGGGCGGTGGTGGTCGAGCACCGTGACGGCGGGCCGGTCGGGGTCGGGCCGGTCGGGGTCGAGGTCGGCGGTGGGCTGCGGGTGGGCGCGATCGACGGGAGCGTGACTCGGACGCCGGACACGAAGGCCAACCGGGAGAAGTTCGGCACCGCCGGGGCAGCCGAGGCAGGCTACCCGCAGATCCGTCACCTGCATGCTTCCGACGCGTTCACCCGGGCCACCCTGGCGGTGGTGACCGGCCCGGCGGGCGGGGACAAGGCCGAGGCCGAACAGGGCCTGCTGGACCGGATGCTCATCGAGCACCCGGAGGTGTTCGGCCCGGACCGGTTGTGGGTCATGGACAGAAACTTTCCCGGCGTGCCCCGGATCGCGGCGATGCTCGCCACCGGCACGCATGTGCTGATCCGCGTCAAGTCCGACATCCGGCTGCCCCGCATCGGCGGGTTCGCGTCGGACGGGTCCTACCTGGCCCGGCTGTCCGGCGGCGGACTCACCCTGGCCATGCGAGTGATCGAGTACCACCTCAGCATCGACGGGCAGGCCACCCCCGAACTGTTCTGCCTGATCACCGACCTGCTCGACCACGACACCCACCCCGCCCGGCTGCTCGCCGCCGCCTACCGGTGGCGCTGGGACGCCTCCGAGACCGCCCTGCGGGAGGCCAGGTCCACCCTCGACGGCGCCGGACCGGGCACCGGCGCGATCCTGCGCTCACACACCCCGGACCTCATCGCCCAGGAACACGCCGCCTGGATCGTCGCCACCGAGCTCGTCCACGCCGCCACCCGCTGCGCCGCCGCCACCGCGGCACCCTTCCGCACGGGCCCCCGCGCCGGGCAGCCCGTCCACCCCCGGCACCTGTCGTTCACCACCGCCCGCCGCACCCTGATCACCACCGTCCGGACCGGGACGGCCACCGCGTCCCAGCCAGCCCCCACCCGGGCCGCCGCCCACCGCGCCGCCCTCGACGTCATCGCCGCCGCCCGCCTCACCACCGACCGGCACCGCCACCGCGACCACAAAATCAAGTCCAGGCAGCCGTTCACCCACCCCCCCCCGCGGCATCACCACCCGCACCGCCCCCGCGGTTGTGCACGTCTGCGGCGCCACCGCGGCCTGACCCGCGCTCACCGTTTACCTCGACCAGCCACACCACTCCCGGGCCGTGGAACCCGGCGCACCCGGCCAGACAGCCGGGCCACCACCACGCCCCCCAACCGCGTGATCACCCTCCGTACACCGCCAGAAGATCACCTTGGGCTCACAAGAACCCGACGAACAGCCTCATCTCCCTGGCATTGGGGTACGGAGGGTCGGGCCATGGGCGTCGGTTGAGGGTCAGAGATACGCCAGGTTCAGCGTTGGCGGTGCGGGCTGAACGGCGTGTCGGAGGGAGGTTGGCCAGTGACCGAGGGTGACTGGATAGGTTCTTCTCCTGGGTTGGCAGCCGTTGAGCGTGCTGGTGTGGCTGTGATCTGAGGTCGTGGGGTTGTGGGTGTGTCGTTCCCGGTGTCTGGGTTCGCGACCTGTTTGGATCTTCATGTGTCCGAGCA
>DATILL010000053.1:0-19857 GCA_035476575.1 Mycobacteriales bacterium | reverse complement strand
CGCCGGCCCGAGCGGGCAGCTCTCCCGGCTGGCGGGGCATGCCGTGGTCCGGCTGCCGCATTGCGATGTCACGATCCGGATCCGGATCCGGCGCCGGTCGCTGCTCGGCCCGGACCGGTTCACCGGGCCGGTCCAGGCACTCGGCCCGACCGGCTGGGCGCCGGTCGGCTGGCGGAGGCTCGTCGCCGACATCCAGCGCGAGCTGGAGCTAGCCCGTGGCGGCGAGCCGAACGACGAGCTCGCCGACCAGGTCCGGGCCAGCCGCGACCTGATCGCCGCCGTGCTGCGGGCCCGCCCGCGGCCGGCGCCGGGTGGCCTCCCGGACGACCCGGCCCAGGACGACCCAGCCTCGGACGCCCTGGTCCTCGACTACCTGGCCAGCGAGCAGTCGCTCCTCTTCGGCCACCGCTACCACCCGACGCCCAAGGCCCGCTCCAGCGGGCTGCCCGACGTCCTGCCGTACGCCCCCGAGGCCGGCGCCCGGTTCCGGCTGCGCTTCCTCGCCGTGCACCGGTCAGTGCTGCGCGAGGAGCACGTCGACCCGGCCGCCGCCGCGGTGTTCGACCGGCTCGGCGGGCCGGCGGCACCGGACGGGTACGCGCTCCTGCCGGTGCATCCCTGGCAGTACACGCTGCTGGCCGACCGGCCGGCGCTGCGGTCCGCGCTGGCCGGCGGCCGGCTGCTCGACCTCGGGCCGGGCGGCCCGCCGGTCGCGCCGACCGCCTCGGTGCGCACCGTGCACCATCCGCTGACCGGTGGCTTCCTCAAGCTCAGCCTGAACGTGCGGATCACCAACTGCGTGCGCAAGAACGCCGACTACGAGCTGACCGGCGCGGTCGCGCTGACCCGGCTGCTCGCCCCGGTGGCGGCCGACCTGGCGGCTCGTTTTCCCGGCACGGTGCTGCTGGCCGAGCCGGCGTACCGCACCGCCGACCTGGGCACCGAGCTCGTGGAGGGGCTCGGCGTGATCGTGCGGGCCGGGCTGGCCACCGAGCCGGGGGTCACCCCCCTGCTGGCCGCCGCGCTGGCCGACGAGCACGGCCAGACCCTCGGCGCGGTGCTGCGGCTGGCCGGCCGCACCGGCGACCCGGCCAGGCATGCCCTGGCCTGGTGGGACCGCTACGTCGAGCTGCTGCTCCCGCCGGTCCTCTACGGCTACTTCGGGCACGGTGTCGCCTTCGAGCCGCACCTGCAGAACGTCGTGGTCGGCGTCGGCCCGGACGGCCTGCCGCGACAGATGTTCCTGCGCGACCTCGAAGGAGCCAAGCTGCTACCCGGCCGGCACGACGCCGCCCTGGCCGGGCTGCCCGAGCGGGTCCGCGAGCAGGTCGGCTACGACGCCCACCGGGGCTGGCAGCGGGTTGCGTACTGCCTGCTGGTCAACCACCTGGCCGAGGTGCTGGCCGCGCTGGCCGACCGGCACCCGTCGATCGAGGCGGCTGGCTGGGTCCGGGTGCGCGAGCACCTGCTGGCCTACCAGCGGCGGTTCGGCGACGCGCCGAAGCTGCGCGCGCTGCTGGCCGGCAGCCCGCTGCCGGCCAAGGCCAACCTGCTGACCCGGTGGGCCCGGCAGGCCGACCGGCAGGCCGGGTACCTGCCGCTGGCCAGCCCGGTCGGGCCGCGCCCGCTGGCCGGCCCGGTGCCGTGGGGACTCGATCGGCAGGTGGTCGACCGGTACGTCGCCGCGCTGCCGAACGGCGGTCTCCGGCCGGGTAAACTGTCCACAATGGACGGTAGCGAGCTGGTGCGGTGACCGTCCCGGTGCCGGGCCGGGTCGGCCGCTACGCCGGCCCGCTGCCGGCGTACCTGATTGACCTGGCGCACCTGCGCACGCACGTCCGCGCGATCCGGGCCGCGCTGCCGGACCGGGTGGAGCTCTGGTACGCCGCCAAGGCCAACCCGGACCAGCCGGTGCTGCGCGCGCTGGCCGGTCTGGTGGACGGCGTGGAGGTGGCCTCCGGCGGCGAGCTGCGGCACGTACGGGCCGCGCTGCCGGACGCCCGGCTCAGCTTTGGCGGGCCGGGCAAGACCGCGGCCGAGCTGGCCATCGGGCTGGCGGCCGGGGTGGACCGCTTCCACGTCGAGAGCACGCATGAGCTGCGCCTGCTGGCCGTTGCGGCTGAGCGGCTCGGCCGCCGGGCGGACGTGCTGCTACGGGCCAACCTCGCCGTGTCGATGACCGGCGCGGTGCTCGCCATGGGCGGCCGGCCGTCGCCGTTCGGCCTCGACCCGGCCGGCCTGGCCGCCTGCCGCGAGATCGTCAGGACCGCCCCGATACTGCGGCTGCGCGGCCTGCACACCCACCTGGCCAGCGGTCTGGACGCGGCCGGGCAGCTCGCGCTGGCCGAGCAGGTGCTGGCCTGGGCGGCGGAGGTGGGGGGGTGGGCGATCGCGGAGGTGAACCTCGGTGGTGGGATGGCGGTCGACTACCGCCTCCCCGGCGAGCGGTTCGACTGGCCGGCGTACGGCGCGGGCCTGGCCCGGCTGGCCGCCCGGCACCCCGACACGGTGCTGCGGATCGAGCCCGGCCGGTCGGTCACGGCATACAGCGGCTGGTACCTGACCCGGGTGCTGGACGTGAAGCGTAGCCACGGCGCGGTGTTCGCGGTGCTGGCCGGCGGCACCCACCAGCTTCGTACGCCGGCCGCCAAGGGCCACGACCAGCCGTTCGCGGTGCTGCCTACGGACGACTGGCCGTGGCCCTGGGAACGACCGGCCGCGACGGGCGAGCCGGTGACGCTGGTCGGGCAGCTCTGCACCCCGAAGGACGTGCTGGCCCGGTCCGTACCGGTGGAGCGCATCCGGGCACACGATGTGGTGGCCTTTGCCCTGGCCGGGGCCTACGCCTGGAACATCTCACACCAGAACTTCCTGATGCACCCGCCGCCGGCGTTCGCCTACCTCTACTGACCGTCCCTCCGCGGGCTGTCCCGGGGCGCGACAAGGCAGCCTGCTGCGGCCGGGTCAGTGGCCGGCGCTGGGTCCGTCAGACCGCGCGTAGATCAGCTCCAGGGTGGCCCGTGCCGCCTCCAGCCACTGCTCCAGCCAGGTCTTGTCCAGGACCGCGGCGCGGGGCGGCAGCTCGAGTAACAGACCCTGCATCAACGGGTGCTCGGCCGGGCTGCCGATCTGCGGGCGGAACCAGTCGTGCTCGACCCGCCGGCTGGTCTGCGCGGACGCCGCCCCCGACATCGCCGCGCCCACCGCGGCACCCGCTGGCATGGGCGCGGGCGAGTGCGCGGGTGGCGGGCTGGGCGGCGGGCCGGCCGGCTGCGTCGCATGAGCCGGGACCGAGCTGGCCGGTGCCGCCGGCGGCATAGCCCGCGGCCGGCTGCGGTCGGCCAGCTGTGCGGTGTCGGCCTCCCGCTGCGGGGTGAGGCTGTTCTCCCGGGCCGCGATGTCGACGTCGCGGGGGAACACAAATCCGTTGGAGCTGCGAGGCTGGTCGGCCCTGTCGGTACCGAAGCCGTCTGGTGCCAAGTCCATGACGCGACAGCCTGCCGTGTTCTGGGCCGAAGAGCCAGCCCTGAGCCGATTTTGGCGGAGTTCGGTACAAGAACGGGGCGAAGTTTGCCGGCGCGCAGCCAAATACGTCACACTGGCGTTGTGAAATTCGAGGGCGTCGCGAAGGTCGAGGCGCTCGGGCGGGCTCCCGACCGGGCGGCGGACTCTCGCACCCGTGACGGGGTCGCCCGGCTGCTGCTGGAGCAGGGGCCAGCAACCGCCGCCAGCCTCGGCGAGCGGCTCGGGCTCTCGCCCGCGGCGGTCCGCCGGCACCTCGACGCGCTGGTGGCCGACGCGCTGGTGGAGGTCCGTGAGCAGCGCCCGCTCGGTGCCCGCCGCCGCGGCCGCCCGGCCAAGCTGTTCGCGCTCACCGAGACCGGTCGGGAGGCCTTCCCGCACTCCTACGACGACCTGGCCACCGCCGCGCTGCGCTACCTGGCGGAGAGTGCCGGCGAGGACGCGGTGACGGCGTTCGCCGAGCGCCGGGTGGCCACGCTGGAAGACCGGCTGCGGCCCGCCGTCGCCCAGGTCGACGACCCGGCGGCCAGGCTGGAAGCGCTCGCCCAGGCGCTTACCGACGAGGGGTACGCCGCCACGGCCGCCGACAGCGCCCACCCGACCACCGGCGGCCAGCTCTGCCAGCACCACTGCCCGGTGGCGCACGTGGCCGCCGAGTTCCCGCAGTTATGCGAGGCCGAGACCAGGGCGATCGAACGCATGCTCGACACCCATGTTCAGCGCCTGGCCACGATCGCTCGTGGCGACGGCGTGTGCACCACCTATGTTCCGGCCGCTCGTCCCACCGGGCTGGCCTGTGCGGAGTCACCGCATCCGGCCCAGCCAACCCCCAGATCTGGGAGGAAGTCGACATGACCACGACCGCCCACCCCGAGCTCGCCGGCCTCGGCCGCTACGAGTACGGCTGGGCCGACCCGGATGTGGCCGGCGCGAGCGCCCGGCGCGGCCTGTCCGACACCGTCGTCCGCGACATCTCGGCCCGTAAGGGCGAGCCGGAATGGATGCTGGACCGACGGCTCAAGGGCCTCCGGCTGTTCGACAAGAAGCCGATGCCGCACTGGGGCTCCGACCTGTCCGGGATCGATTTCGACAACATCAAGTACTTCGTCCGCTCCACCGAGAAGCAGGCGGCCAACTGGGACGAGCTGCCCGACGACATCAAGAACACCTACGACCGTCTCGGCATCCCCGAGGCGGAGAAGCAGCGGTTGATCGCCGGCGTCGCCGCGCAGTACGAGTCCGAGGTGGTCTACCACAAGATCCGGGAGGATCTTGAGGAGCAGGGCGTCATCTTCCTCGACACCGACACCGGCCTGAGGGAGCATCCCGAGCTCTTCAAGGAGTACTTCTGCTCGGTGATCCCGGTCGGCGACAACAAGTTCGCCGCGCTGAACACCGCGGTCTGGTCCGGCGGCTCGTTCATCTACGTGCCGAAGGGCGTGCACGTCGACATCCCGCTGCAGGCCTACTTCCGGATCAACACGGAGAACATGGGCCAGTTCGAGCGCACCCTGATCATCGTCGACGAGGGCGCCTACGTGCACTACGTCGAGGGCTGCACCGCGCCGGTCTACTCCTCCGACTCGCTGCACTCCGCGGTCGTGGAGATCATCGTGAAGAAGGGCGGGCGCTGCCGCTACACCACGATCCAGAACTGGTCGAACAACGTCTACAACCTGGTGACCAAGCGGGCGGTGGCGCACGAGGACGCGACGATGGAGTGGATCGACGGCAACATCGGCTCCAAGGTCACCATGAAGTACCCGGCCGTGTGGCTGCTCGGCGAGCACGCCAAGGGCGAGGTGCTGTCCATCGCGTTTGCCGGCGAGGGCCAGCACCAGGACGCGGGCGCCAAGATGGTGCACGTCGCGCCGAACACCTCCTCCACCATCGTGTCCAAGTCGGTTGCCCGCGGCGGTGGCCGCACGTCGTACCGCGGCCTGGTGCAGATCAACGAGGGTGCCCACGGGTCGAGGTCCACGGTGAAGTGCGACGCGCTGCTGGTCGACACCATCAGCCGGTCCGACACCTACCCCTACATCGATGTGCGCGAGGACGACGTGTCGATGGGGCACGAGGCGACGGTGTCCAAGGTCAGCGAGGACCAGCTCTTCTACCTGATGAGCCGGGGCATGACCGAGGACGAGGCAATGGCCATGGTGGTGCGCGGGTTCGTCGAGCCGATCGCCCGCGAGCTGCCGATGGAGTACGCGCTGGAGCTCAACCGGCTGATCGAAATGCAGATGGAAGGGGCCGTCGGCTGACCATGGCTGACCAGACCCATTCGCACGGTGTCACCGACGACACCGGCAGCCCGGACCCCGACCGGACCCTGACCAAGCGTGTCTACTCCCTCGACCCGGAGACCTTCGGCGTGCCGACCGGGCGTGAGGAGGAATGGCGGTTCACCCCGCTGGACCGGCTGCGTGAGCTGATCAAGCCGGTCGTCCCCGACGGCACGGTTGTGCTCGACGTGCAGGCCGCACCCGAGGTGCAGACCCGCTACGTCGACCGCACCGACCCGCTGTTCGGCGCCGTGCTCACCCCGCAGGACCGGGTCAGCGCGCTGGCGATGGCCGCCGTCGAGCAGGCGCTGGTCGTGTCCGTGCCGCGCAACGCCGTGGCCAACACGCCGACGTACCTGACGATGCGCGGCGAGGGCGGCACGTGGTACAGCCACCTGATCGTGGACGTGGCCGAGGGCGCCGAGGCGCTCGTGGTGATCGACCACGTCGGCTCCGCCACCCTCGCGGCGAACGTCGAGCTGCGGGTCGGCGACGGCGCCGGGCTGACCGTGCTGTTCTTGCAGGACTGGGATGACGACGCGGTGCACGTCGAGGCGCAGGCGGCCTGGCTCGGCCGGGACGCCCGGCTGCGCCACATCGTGGTGACCCTGGGTGGCGACCTGGTCCGGATCAGCCCGACGATCCGGTTCGGCGGGCCGGGCGGCGAGGCCGAGCTGCTCGGGCTCTACTTCACCGACGCCACCCAGCACCAGGAACACCGGATGTTCGTGGACCACGGCGTGCCGCGGTGCCGCAGCCGGGTCACCTACAAGGGTGCGCTGCAGGGCGAGGACGCGCACGCGGTGTGGATCGGCGACGTGCTGATCCGGCCGGGGGCGACCGGGACCGACACCTACGAGGTGAACCGCAACCTCGTGCTCACCGACGGCGCCCGGGCCGACTCGGTGCCCAACCTGGAGATCACCACCGGTGAGATTCTCGGCGCCGGGCACGCCAGCGCGACCGGCCGCTTCGACGACCTGCAACTGTTCTACCTGATGGCCCGGGGCATCCCCGAGGGCGAGGCGCGGCGGATGGTGGTGCGCGCGTTCTTCGCCGACGTCATCCAGCGGATCGGCCTGCCCACCGTTGAGGAGCGGCTGACCGCCGCGATCGAGGACGAGCTCGCCCGGGTGGGTGCCTGATGGCTCGCTCGGGTGCGCGTGACAGGTACGCGGGCGCGGCGAGCCGGGCCGGGTCGGGGGCGGGCTTCGTCCGGGCCTGTGCCCTGGACGACGTGCCGGAGGGCGGCGCGATCCGGGTCGAGCTCGGCCACACCCCGATCGCCCTGGTGCGCAGCCGGGGCGAGGTCTACGCGATCCGGGACGTGTGCTCGCACGCCGACGTACCGCTGTCCGAGGGCGAGATCGACGGCACCACCATCGAATGCTGGCTGCACGGGTCGTGCTTCGACCTGCGCACCGGCAGACCCACCGGGCTGCCGGCGACCAAGCCGGTGCCCGTCTACCCGACCAAGATCGACGGTGGCGACGTCTACGTCCGCCTTGAACAGGAGAGCTGAGCGAGTGGCCACGCTGGAGATCCGCGACCTGCACGTCTCGGTGGAGGACACCGAGATCCTCACGGGGGTCGACCTCGTCGTCCGGTCCGGGCAGACCCACGCGATCATGGGCCCGAACGGCTCGGGCAAGTCCACCCTGGCCTACTCCATCGCCGGGCACCCGAAGTACACGATCACCCAGGGCGCGGTGCTGCTGGACGGCGTCGACGTGCTGGCCATGACGGTGGACGAGCGGGCCCGGGCCGGGCTGTTCCTGGCCATGCAGTACCCGGTCGAGGTGCCCGGCGTGTCGGTGTCGAACTTCCTGCGGACGGCGGCCACCGCGATCCGCGGCGAGGCGCCCAAGCTGCGCACCTGGGTCAAGGAGGTCAACCAGGCGATGGCCAGCCTGGAGATAGACAAGGCCCTCGCCGAGCGCAACGTCAACGAGGGCTTCTCCGGCGGGGAGAAGAAGCGGCACGAGATCCTGCAGCTCACCCTGCTGAAACCGAAGATCGCCATCCTGGACGAGACCGACTCCGGGCTGGACGTGGACGCGTTGCGGGTGGTCGCCCAGGGGGTCAACGCGGTCCGTGCGGACGGCACCGTCGGCACCCTGCTGATCACCCACTACACCCGGATCCTGCGCTACATCACGCCGGACTTCGTGCATGTCTTCGCCAGCGGCCGGATCGTCGAGGAAGGCGGCCCGGAGCTGGCCGAGAAGCTGGAGGCCGAGGGCTACGCCAAGTACGGCGGTGCGCGCGAGGAGGTCGCGTCATGACCGGGGTGATCGCCGGGTACGACGTCGAGGCGGTCCGCAAGGACTTCCCGATCCTGCGCCGCCGGATGGCCGACGACCAGCCGCTGGTCTACCTGGACAGCGCCAACACCTCGCAGAAGCCACAGTCGGTGATCGACACGTTGACCGAGCACTACGAGCGGCACAACGCCAACGTCGCCCGCGCGGTGCACCAGCTCGGCGAGGAGTCGACCGCGGCGTTCGAGGGCGCCCGGGACAAGCTGGCCGCGTTCGTCAAGGCACCCAGCCGGGACGAGATCATCTTCACCAAGGGCATCACCGAGGGTCTCAACCTCGTCGCCACCGTGCTGGCCTGGGCCGAGCCGCCGTACCGGGTGGGCCCCGGCGACGAGGTCGTCATCACCGAGATGGAGCACCACTCCAACATCGTGCCGTGGCAGCTCCTCACCCAGCGCACCGGCGCGACGCTGCGCTGGTTCGGCATCACCGACGAGGGCCGGCTGGACCTGTCGAACATCGACGACCTGATCACCGAGCGGACCAAGGTGGTCGCGCTGGTGCACGTGTCGAACATGCTGGGCACGGTCAACCCGGTGGCCGAGATCGCCCGCCGAGCGCACGAGGTCGGTGCGCTGGTGGTCGTGGACGCGGCCCAGGCCGTGCCGCAGCTCCCGTACGACGTCACGGCGACCGGCGCGGACATCGTCGGGTTCACCGGGCACAAGCTGCTCAGCCCAACCGGGGTCGGCGTGCTGTGGGGGCGGCGCGAGCTGCTTGAGGTGCTGCCGCCGTTCCACGGTGGCGGGGAGATGATCGAGGACGTCCGGATGGAGCGGTCGACGTACGCCGCCCCGCCGCACCGCTTCGAGGCGGGTACGCCGCCGATCGCGCCGGCCATCGGGCTGGGCGCTGCCACCGACTACCTGACCGCTCTCGGCATGGACGCGGTGGCCGCGCACGAGCGGGAGATCACGGCGTACGCGCTGGAGCGGATGCAGGCGGTGCCGGGGCTGCGGGTGCTCGGCCCGCGCACGGTGCAGGACCGCGGCGGGGCGATCAGCTTCACCCTCGGCGAGCTGCACCCGCATGACATCTCCCAGGTGCTCGACTCGTACGGCATCGCGGTGCGCGGCGGTCACCACTGCGCCAAGCCGGTGCACCGCCGGTTCGGCGTGCCGGCCTCCACCCGGGTGTCGCCGTACCTCTACACCACGACGGCCGAGATCGACGTACTCTGCGAGGGGCTGGAGCGGGTCCGCCGCTTCTTCCGGACGGACGACTGATGCGACTGGACTCGATGTACCAGGAGATCATCCTGGACCACTACAAGAACCCGCACGGCCGCGGCCTGCGGGAGCCGTACGACGCCGAGGTGCACCACGTCAACCCCACCTGCGGCGACGAGGTGACGCTGCGGGTGCGGCTGTCCGGCGGCACCGTCGAGGACGTGTCCTACGAGGGGATGGGCTGCTCGATCAGCCAGGCGTCCATCTCGGTGTTGCACGACCTGGTCGTGGGCAGGACGGTCACGGAGGGCCTGTCGCTGCACGAGGAGTTCCTGGCCTTGATGCGGTCCAGGGGCGAGGGCGAGCCCGACGAGGAGGTGCTGGAGGACGCGATCGCGTTCGTCGGCGTCTCGAGGTACCCGGCCCGGATCAAGTGCGCGCTGCTCGGCTGGATGGCCTGGAAGGACGCGACCGCACAGGCGGTCGGCGATGGTGCGCCCGGAGGTGTGGTATGAGCGAGAAGGCAACCACCGAGAAGGCGACGGTCGACGAGGTCGAGGAGGCCATGCGCGACGTCGTCGACCCCGAGCTCGGCATCAATGTCGTCGACCTTGGCTTGGTCTACGGCGTGCACGTGGACGACGCGAACGTGGTGACCCTCGACATGACGCTGACCTCGGCGGCCTGCCCGCTGACCGATGTGATCGAGGACCAGACCCGGTCCGCGCTCACCGAAGGGCCGGACGGCGGGCTTGCCTCCGACTTCAAGATCAACTGGGTCTGGCTGCCGCCGTGGGGGCCGGACAAGATCACCGACGACGGCCGAGAGCAGCTCCGGGCGCTGGGCTTCAACATCTGAGAGCCGGTTGGTATCCCGTCCGATCCTCGTCGTAGTGCCGGGGGAGTGGGTAGCGGTCCGGTCACGACTGGCGTGTCGGTCGCGTCAAGGCTGGCGTGGCAGGTAAGAGAGTAGGTAGGTGCCGGCTCCGCCGGTGGTGCAGAGCATGGTGCCGGAGGGGTGCCAGGCGATCCCGAGGAGGGCGCCGGCGACCCGTAGCGCGCAGTGGCAGTTGATGGTGGTCACCTGCCAGAGGCGTACGGTTCCGTCCCGGCTGGTGGTGGCCAGGAGGGTGCCGTCTGGGGAGAACGCGCAGTGCCGTACCCGTGCGGTGTGGCCGGTCAGCACCGCTTGTTGGGTGCCGTCGGGCATCCGCCACAGTTTCACGGTCCCGTCGCGGCTGCCGGTGGCGAGCAGGGTGCCGTCCGGGGAGAACGCGCACCTGCCCGTCACGTCGGCATGCACGGTCAGCACCGGTTCGTCGCCGTCCGAGACCTTCCACAGCCACAGCGCCCCCACAGCGGTGGTAGCGAGCGCTGTGTCCGTGCTGGTGGCAGCGAGCAGCGTGCCGTCCGGGGAGAACGCGCAGCTGCCCACGTTGCCGCTGTCACCGGCCAGCACGGTCTGTACTGTCCCGTCAGGGACCTGCCAGAGTCGGATGGCTTGCTCGTCGCCGACGGTCGCGAGCAGGGCGCCGTCCGGGGAGAACGCGCAACCGCGCACCCAGTTGGTGTGGCAGTTGAGAGCAGCGCGTGGAGTTCCGTCGGGCATCTGCCACAACCGTACGGTCCCGTCATGGGCTGTGGTGGCGATAAGGGATCCGTCTGGGGAGAACGCGCACCGTTCCACCCGCTCAGCGTGCCCGGTCAACACGGTCCTCAGGGTGCCGTCGGGCATGCGCCACAGCCGCAGCTCCCCGCCGTCGCCGCCGGTGGCGAGCAGCGTCCCGTCCGGGGAGAACGCGCAGCCTGCTACGCCCCCGGTGTGGCCGGTCAGCACCGCCTGTTGGGTGCCGTCGGGCATCCGCCACAGCCGGGTCGTGCAGTCGTCGCTGACGGTGGCGAGCAGCGTGCCGTCCGGGGAGAACGCACAGTCCCATACCCCGCTGGTGTGGCCGGTCAGCACCGCCTGTTGGGTGCCGTCGGCTACCCGCCACAGCCGGGCCGTGCAGTCGTCGGCGACGGTGGCGAGCAGCGTGCCGTCCGGGGAGAACGCACAGCCCGCCACCCGGTCGGTGTGGCCAGTGAGTACCGCCAGCGCTGTGCCGTCCGCGACCTGCCAGAGCCGCACGGTGCGGTCGTCGCCGACGGTGGCGAGCAGCGTGCCGTCCGGGGAGAACGCGCAGTCCCATACCCCGCTGGTGTGGCCGGTCAGCACCGCCTGTTGGGTGCCGTCGGCTACCCGCCACAGCCGGGCCGTGCAGTCGTCGCCGACGGTGGCGAGCAGCGTCCCGTCCGGGGAGAACGCACAGCCGATCCCCGAGCCGGTGTGGCCGACCGTGGCGGACAGCCGAGCCGGGTCGGGCTGGTCAGGCAGCGGCCAGATCGGCTCCAGCCGCGGCCGGGGCAGGGTGGCCCGGTAAGCATCGAGGACGGCCTGCAGCCCGGGGACGCCATGCAGCCGGCTGGCCAGGGTCGCCCCGAGCGCGTCGGGTGGGTCGATCGGGCCGAACAGGTGTGCGGCGCGCCGAAGCGCCCCACCCAACGTCACTGCGGTCGGGGTGTCTACCAGCGCGAGATCTGCCTCCACCCCGACGGCCGAGCCAAACTGACGGGTCTTGGCCTCCACCCACCGCAGGTCGCAGACCAGGGCGACCAACTCATCCCGCATGCCGGCGTCGTGCAGGTGGTAGGGCAGGAAACGCCACAGGTAGCCGGCGCCGGCCGGCAGCTCCCACCACGGCCGGGACCCGGCTTCATCATGGGTAGGCAGCAGCCCGGCGGCGGCGTCGACCAGCCGCCGGTGCACTTCCGTCCGGTCGTCGCCGCGAAGACGGCTGCGCAGGTAGTCGCGTAGCACATCGTGCAGCACCAACCGGGGGCCGGGATGATCGAGACGTAGGTCGGCGACGAGCCCGAGCCCGACGAACTCCTCACACACCGCATCGACCCGGCAGTCCGGCCAGAGCAGGGCCAGGACGTCCCACGGGATGTCAACGTCCTCGGCAAAGATGGCCAGGTCGAGGTAACGGCGCCAATCGTCCTGGTCAAGCAGGCACAGACTGGCATCGACGGTCGTCGCGACCGCCCGGCACCGCTCACCCGGCCGGGCCGGGTCGAGGGCCGCAGGGCCGTGCGCGGTGAGCAGACGCAGGATCTCGGCAACCGCCTGCTCGGGCGGCTGCCCTCGAGCCACCCGGTGCCGTAGCACCCCGTTGACCAGGTTCAGCAGCACCGGCCACCGCCCCGCCACGGTAGCCAGCCGGTCCATCACCCCATCAGGTAACCCGGTTACCCCATAGGCGACGAGCTCCCGGGCCTGCCCGGCTGACATCACATCGACCAGGATTCGTGGCCCGTCGGCGGACAACAGGTTCGGGATGCGGGTCGTGACCAGTCGGGTGCACATCCGCCCACCGAAGCGGAACGGCCGCAGCTGAGCCTGCTCCCAGACGTCATCGACGACCAGCAGCACTGGTTCCCGCTCGTCCAACAGTCGACCCAGCTCGGCGCCGGCCGCATCCGGGTCGGAGATCGCCGGCCGGCTCCCCGACAGCATAAAGGTCAGGTCGTTGATCCGTTCCGCCAACTCGGCGCCGTATACCTCCTGCCCGACCGTCACCCACAGCAGCCCGCCGGGAAAACGGCGGTTGATCTCCATGCGGTGGCACACCCAGGTCGCCAACGTCGTCTTTCCGAACCCACCCGCCCCCTGCAACGCGGTCGTCAGCCCCACCTCGGCCGGACCCGCTGCGGTTAACGCCATCACCAGCCGATCACCCAGCTCCGGCCGCTCGACGACGCGATCCAACGGAGGGGCCATCCACGGCCGCCGCACCACGCTTTCGACAGGCATGCCGCTGCCCTGACCACCGCCGCGTCCAACTCGGTTGAGCCGCTCCTCGTACAGCGCGTGCAGCACCGCCTCTGCGAGGTCCGCCGGCGTGGTCACAGCCTTAACGATCACACCCGCTTGATGCAGCCGTTTCCGAAAGCCGTCTACCGCGCCACTGTTCTTGTCAACCAGCGACCGCGGTATGCCTACGTCTTCATCGAGGACGAACACCAGCCGCGGCATCCCTGCCTCGGTCGCGGTCAGAAACTCTAACTCTGTATAGGAGACTGCGTCCGCCCGGCCTGGCACCCGGGAGCCGTACCGGAAACCCACCACCGCCAGGTAAACATCGCACTCCCGGACCAGCCGCTGGCAGTACTCCGCTGGCGGATTCGCCCATGCCGGGAACTGCGCCATCTCCACGGGGCGCAGCCCGGCCTTCAACACCGCCTCGACCGCAGCCTGGGCAAACGATCGACCAGGCGGAAAACCAGCCATATCCGAGGTATGGCTGACGAACACAGAACCCCAGCCTCCCACAAACAGCACGCTACCCGACCTACCATCAGGCCCCGAGTCCCACTTCCCCGTCCAGTCCGCGACTATGACGGTGGCCCAGGGCAGCACGAGGCGATGGTGCTCTAGGCCACCGTCGTGATCATGACACGGCAGTTGGCGCATCATGCCACCGGCGCCGCCTCACCCGCGATGGGGACCCAGACCGGTCGACCCCATCCCCCGAACAAGATCACAGACCGCCTGACGATCATTCGCCAACAGGACACATGACATCAGAGGTAACTCGGCGGCCGGTCGGGAGGTCGGTCGCTACACTGGTCGGCGTGATCGTGCGGATGAGCTGACCGGGCCGCGCACCGCCGTGGCCACCCGTCGCCCTATGAAACGAGAGTCTGCTCGTGATCACCGCACATGCCCTGGAGCTGCGCGCTGGGACGCGCACCCTGCTGTCCGACACCACCCTCCGCATCCAGCCAGGCGACCGGATCGGCCTGGTCGGCCGCAACGGCGCCGGTAAGACCACCACTCTGCGGGTGCTGGCCGGCGAGACCCTGCCGTACGCCGGCACCGTCGACCGGCGTGGCCCGATCGGCTACCTGTCGCAGGACCCACGCACCGGCGACCTGGACGTGACCGCCCGGGACCGGGTGCTGTCCGCCCGTGGCCTGGACGAGCTGATGCACCAGATGGCCAAGCTGCAGGTCGAGCTGGCCGCCGCGGCCACCGACCGGGACCGGGACCGGCTGGTCCGCGCCTACGGCCGGGCCGAGGACCGGTTCGCCTCGCTCGGCGGGTACGCTGCGGAAAGCGACGCGGCCCGGATCTGCGCCAACCTCGGGCTGCCCGACCGGGTGCTCGCGCAGACCCTGCGCACCCTGTCCGGTGGCCAGCGCCGCCGGGTCGAGCTGGCCCGGATCCTGTTCTCCGACTCCGGCGACTCCGCCGCGACCCTGCTGCTGGACGAGCCCACCAACCACCTCGACGCCGACTCGATCACCTGGCTACGGGACTTCCTGCGCGCGCACCCCGGCGGCTTGGTCGTGATCAGCCACGACGTCGGCCTGCTCGACCACGTGGTCAACAAGGTCTGGCACCTGGACGCGAACCGGGCCGAGATCGACTCCTACAACCTTGGCTGGACAGCGTACCTGGCTGCCCGGGAGGCCGACGAACGGCGCCGCAAGCGGGAGCGGGCCAACGCCGAGCGCAAGATCGACGCGCTGCGCTCGCAGGCCGACCGGATGCGGGCCAAGGCCACCAAGGCACGGGCCGCGCACTCGATGGACCGCCGGGCCGACGTGCTGGCCGCCAACCTGGCCGAGATCCGCACCGCGGACAAGGTCGCCAGGCTGCGGTTCCCTCACCCGGCGCCGTGCGGCAAGGTGCCGCTGACCGCCGAGGGGCTGTCCAAGTCCTACGGCTCGCTGGAGGTCTTCACCGACGTCGACCTGGCCATCGACAAGGGCGCCCGGGTCGTCGTGCTCGGGCTGAATGGCGCCGGTAAGACGACCCTGCTGCGCATCCTCGCCGGAATGGAGTCGCCCGACACCGGCGCGGTCCAGCCCGGGCACGGCCTGCGGATCGGCTACTACGCGCAGGAGCACGAGACCCTAGACCACGACCGCACCGTGTTGGAGAACATGCGGGCGGCGGCCCCCGCCGCGACCGACGCCGAGCTGCGCAAGATCCTCGGCGCGTTCCTGTTCTCCGGCGAGTCGGCGGACCAGCCGGCCGGCACCCTGTCCGGCGGCGAGAAGACCCGGCTGGCGATGGCGGTCCTGGTGTGCTCCTCGGCGAACGTGCTGCTGCTCGACGAGCCGACGAACAACCTCGACCCGGCCTCGCGGCAGCAGGTCCTTGGCGCATTGCGGTCCTACGCTGGCGCGATCGTGCTGGTCACCCACGACGAGGGTGCGGTGGACGCGCTGGAGCCGGAGAAGGTGCTGCTGCTGCCCGACGGCGTGGAGGACTTCTGGAACCCCGACCTCGCCGACCTCATCGCCCTCGCCTGACCATTCGCCTGGTTGTTCGCCTGACCGCCGGCCGGACGGTCACCAGGGCGTGGCCAGCAGCGCCTCGATCAGCACCGCGGCCAGCACACCGCCCGCCACCAGCCATACCGGAGTCAGGGTCGGCTTGCCTCCGGGCCGGTCCGGCGCCACCGCGGCCACCAGCAGCCACGGGAAGAACGGCAGCCAGCTCCGCTCCGCCTCGCCCCGGGCCAGCCCGGCCAGCACGCTGAAGCCGACCCCGAGCACCGGTCCGACCAGGAACGGCCAGCCCGGCGTCATCCGTACCTTCCGCGCGCTGGCCACGATCGCCGGCCCGCAGGCGAGCACCACGACGGCCAGCCCGAGAAAACCCCAGACCAGCGCGGACCGGTGCGGCCCGACCCGTTCGGCGAGGTCCCGCCGGGCCGCCGCCAGCCCGTCGGTCCAGGCGAACCCGGCCGCAGCGGCCAGCAGCAGCGGCACCAGCCCGAACGTCGCGCTGACCACGTTCAGCAGCGGCCGGCGCCGGACGAAGTACACACACATCACGCTGACCGCGAGCCACGCCACGGAGTAGGAGAACAGCCCGGCCACGCCAAGCAGCAGGCCGCACCCCGCCGCCCATGCCGCGCTCCGCCACCACGCTCGGCCGTGCTCGCTGGCCAGCACCCCGGCGGTGACCAGGGCCGCACCGAGGGTGGCGGTCACCGCGTCCATGCTGACCGCCACCCACACCGCGTACGGAGCCAGCGCCAGCACCGGGGCGAGCCGCCGGGCATACGGCTCGCCGCACAGCGACCGCACGGCCACCAGCAGCAGCGGCACGGTCAGCGTGCCGGCCAGGGTGAGCACCACCCCGATCCCGACGGGGGAGGTCAGCCCGGCGCGCCGCAGCAGCCAGAGCAGCAGCACCGGCAGCGGCGGATGGTCCTGGGTCGCCGGGGCCAGCGGCCCGAGCCCGCCCACGAAATGACGCAGGAACCCGGCCGGGTCGTCGCCGACCCGCGGCACGTCGGCCAGGTACTCCTCCGGGTTGGTCACCGGCCCGGCCAGCCCCTGCCCGCCGTCGACCAGGGCCAGCGCGAGCGCCCAGGCCGTCGCGGCAGCGTACGTCGCCAGCAGCAGCGCCCGCCACGGCAGCCGGTCCAGCCAGCCACGCCACGCGGCCACCAGGGTCAGCACCGCAACCATCGGCGCGAGCACCGTCGCCACGGTGACCGCCAGCCGGTAGGACCCGACGAACGGCGCGCTCGCGGTACCGAGCCGGGCATGCCCGTGCACCGCCAGCCAACTGGCGAGGAGACCGGCCAAGCCCAGCACGGTCCAGCCGGCGAGATCGGCCCGTTCTGCCCGCCATGACTGGCTCAGCCGGCTGGCCAGCCCCAAAAGCATGTCGACCAGATTACGGCGATCCCCAGACGGGGTGGCTCAAAGGACCCCGTCTGGGTGATCATGTCAGGTGCCGACAACGGTGGACCGACGCCCATCTTCGCCTCGGGAGGGTCTGGTGGCTGATCTCAAGAAGGGTGCCCGCATCACGGGCACCGCACGGGACAAGCTTGCCACGGAGTTGAAGAAGAAGTACGACCAGGGAGCAAGCATCCGAGCCCTGGCGGAGTCACACGGCCGCTCGTACGGCTTCGTGCACCGGATCCTCACCGAGTCCGGCGCGACGCTGCGCGGCCGTGGTGGCGCGACCCGGCGGAAGAAGAGCTGACCGCCCCGGGGGCTGGCGCCGAGGTCGGGCTCCGCCTCGACCTCGGCAGCGGCCTTGCCAGCGGGGTTGCCACCATCACCCTCGACCGGCCGCAACGGCTCAACGCCCAGACGCCGCGGCAGTGGGTGGCGCTGGGCGAGATCGGCCGCTCGCTGGCCGGGGACATCCGGGTTGTCGTGATCCGGGCCGCGGGCCGGGCCTTCTCCGCTGGCCTGGACCGCGCAATGTTCTCCCCCGGGGGACTGTCCGGCAGCGCTTCGGCTGATGCTGGCGCGCCCATGACCAAGGCTGCCTCGAGCGGACCCGCCTCGACCGGGGTCTCCTCGCTCGATGAGGTGGCCCGGCTGCCGGCCGAGCGGGCGGAGTCGCTGATCGAGTCTTGGCAGCGCGCCTTCGGCTGGTTGCGCGACCCGAACCTGATCTCGGTAGCCGCGGTGCAGGGCCACGCGATCGGCGCCGGCTTCCAGCTCGCGCTGGCCTGCGACCTGCGGGTGCTTGCCGACGATGCGCAGCTCTGTATGGCGGAGCCCACCCTCGGCCTGGTACCCGACCTTGGCGGCACCAAACCGCTGGTCGAGCTGGTCGGCTACGCTCGAGCGCTGGAGATCTGCGTGACTGGCCGGCACGTCGCCGCGGCCGAGGCAGAGCGGATCGGGCTGGCCAACCTCGTCGTGCCGCGCGAGCAGCTCGACGCGGCCATCCAGGACCTGACCGCGGCGCTGCTGGAAGCGCCCCGGGCCGCCGTCACGGAGACCAAGGCGCTGCTGGCCGCTGCCGGCGCTCGCAGCCAGGCTGAGCAGGAGGCGGCCGAGCGGGCGGCCCAGGTCCGGCTGCTGCGCGGGCTGTCCGGTTTCGCTGAGGGCTGACTCGGCCGCCGCCGTACCGGGGAAGTGACGGTGTGATGACAGCGTTGCGGCGCGCAGGAGGTGGTGCCGGTCATGACACCGGACTGGAGCACGCTGCGCTCGTACCGCCGCGACCCTTCGGTTGTGAAGACGAAGCTCACCGCGGGGACGGTCCGTCGGGTGCTGGACTTCGCCCGGCCGTACCGGCGGGAGCTGTCGATCTTCCTGGTCACCGTGGTCGCCAGCGCGCTGATCGGGGTGGCCACGCCGGTGCTGGCCGGGCGGGTGATCAACGAGATCGCCGGCGGGCGCGGCGCGGCCGGCACGATCGTGCGGATCGCCGTGGCGATCGCCCTGCTCGCGGTGCTGGACACCGGCCTGTCGCTGCTGCAGCGGTGGTACTCGTCACGGATCGGCGAGGGGCTGATCTTCGACCTGCGCACCAGGGTGTTCAACCACGTGCAGCGGATGCCGGTGGCGTTCTTCACCCGCACGCAGACCGGAGCGCTGATCAGCCGGCTGAACAACGACGTGATCGGAGCCCAGCAGGCCTTCACCTCCACCCTGTCCGGCGTCGTCTCGAACGTGATCTCGCTGGTGTTGACGGCGGGCGTGATGCTCACGCTGTCCTGGCCGATCACCGTGCTGTCGCTGGTGCTGGTGCCGGTCTTCGTCATACCGGCCCGGTTTGTCGGGCGCCGGCTGCAGGCGATCACCCGGGAGAGCTACCAGCTCAACGCCTCGATGAACACGACGATGACCGAGCGGTTCAACGTGGCCGGCGCGCTGCTGGTCAAGCTGTTCGGGCGGCCCGCGGAGGAGGAGCGGTCGTTCGGCGACCGGGCCGGGCGGGTCCGGGACATCGGCGTGATCTCGGCGATGTACGGGCGGACGTTCTTCGCGGCGCTGACCCTGGTGGCGGCGCTGGCGCAGGCGCTGACCTACGGCCTGGGCGGCTGGTTCGCCGTACACGGGCAGATGGACGCCGGCACCGTGGTGACGCTGGCGCTGCTGCTGTCCCGGCTGTACGGGCCGCTGACCGCGCTGTCCAACGTCCGGGTGGACGTGATGAGCGCGCTGGTCAGCTTCGAGCGGGTCTTCGAGGTGCTGGACCTGCCGCCGATGATCGCCGACCGGCCGGGCGCGGTGGACCTGCCGGCCGGTGCGCGGACGCTGGAGCTCCGCGACGTGCGGTTCAGCTACCCGACGGCCGAGGAGGTCTCGCTGGCGTCGCTGGAGGACGTCGCGGTGCTGGACTCGGCGCCGTCGCAGGAGGTGCTGCACGGAGTCAGCTTCCGGGCCGAGCCGGGCCAGCTCATCGCGCTGGTGGGGCCGTCCGGCGCCGGCAAGAGCACGATGTCCATGCTGGTGCCGCGGATCTACGATGCCTCGGCCGGGCAGGTGCTGGTCGGCGGGCACGACGTCCGGGACGTCACCATGGCCTCGCTGCACGCGGCGATCGGGGTGGTGACCCAGGACGCGCACATGTTCCACGACACGATCGCGGCCAACCTGCGCTACGCCCGGCCGGAGGCGACCGACGAGGAGCTGTGGCGGGCACTGGAGGCGGCCCAGATCGCCGGCCTGGTGCGGTCGCTGCCGGACCAGCTGGACACCGTGGTCGGCGACCGCGGGTACCGGCTGTCCGGCGGGGAG
>DATILL010000052.1:0-13655 GCA_035476575.1 Mycobacteriales bacterium | reverse complement strand
TGATCGAACGCGCGATCGCGAACTTCAAGACCTGGCGGTGCATGCACACCGACTACCGCCGACCGCTATCCACCTACGCCACAGCCTTCCGCGCCGTCCGAACACTTCACTTCTTCACACTGCGTTTTGCATAACCCTCCTGGGAAACCCATGTCGAAGCACTCCACCTGAAGCGACCGTCAACAGCGGATGATCGCTGACACTCAACCTGAGGTGTCATCCCGACAGTGGTCGAGAGGCGCGGCTAGTTGGGTGGGGGTTGGTCGGCGGCGGGGGTGAACTCGACGGTGACGCGCTGTTCGGGCCGGCGGGTTTCGGTGGTGGCGGCGGTGTGGAGATAGTCCTTGTCGGCGCCGGTCAGGGGTGGCTGGGTGATGCTGCGTGGCCACAGCCGGCGGGCGCGGACGATGTCGGCTTCGACGGCGTAGACGGTGACCGTGGCCTGGAGTGCCAGCCAGGCCAGCAGGCCGAGCACGGTGCCGAACAGGCCGGCGATCGCTTGGGCGTGGGCAAGGTAATGGCTGACGATCAGGCCGGCAACGGCGAGCAGGATCTGCCAGGCGACGGCGGACAGGACGGCGCCGAGCAGCATGTTGCGGGTGGAGATGGTCTTGGCGGTGGCGAGCCGGAACGCGGCGAGGAAGAGGCCGGCGTCCAGCACCGTGGACAGCACGAAGGCGGTCAGCCGGATCGGCCAACCGGACAGGCCGAAGACCGTGGTCAGGTTCGCCGCGGCGACCACGGCCGCGGTCAGGACCGCGCCGATGCCCAGCAGCGCGAGCAGGGCGAGGCTGCGTAGGTAGTTCAGCGGGAACCCGGGCCGGTCGACCTTGGGCACCTGCCACAGGCTGTTGAGGGTGTTCTGCACGGCGTTGGCCAGGCCCCGGGCGCCGTACAGCGCACCGGCGATGCCGATGACCAGCGCCGGCCCAGAATGGTGCAGGGACTCCAGGCCGAGCTGGGAGTGTAGCTGGGTGCCGACCAGCGGAAACTCACTTAACGCAGAGTCGATGATCCGTTGCTCCAGGGCCGGGTGGCCGCTCAGGACGATCCCGGCCAGCGCGACCAGCGCCAGCAGCAGCGGGAAGACAGCGAGGAACGCGTAGTAGCTGAGCAGCGCCGCCAAGTTCCCGGCCTGGTCGTCGCCGAACTTCTTCACGACCGCGAACACGAACGCCGGGACCGCATGCCGCTGCTGCCACCTGTCCACCGCCCGGACGCCCCGCTCGATCGGGTTCACCGCTGCGTCACAGTCCGCCGCATCCATCCAGCCTGCGCCACCCCGCACCAGCCCGCAACCGCGGCACAGCCAACCCGGCCGTCATGACAGCGCCACGTGAGCATCCCGGCCGGGCAGCTTGGGCGTTCCCTGCACTTTCGTCCAGTTGTAGCTGCTCACCGCACGCCGGTGGTTCGCCTCAGCGGTCCCCGCGCGGCTGTCCGGCGTCCATCCGTGCGCCGGGACGCCGGCCGGGAAGGGGCCGGTTCCGGGATGCCCCTGGCACCCGTGCGCGATGGTGCGCCGCCGCTGGCCCAGAATCATCAAAACCTGCCCTACCCAGCGTTCGTTCGCGTATGTTTGCCAGTCATGCAAGAGGATGACGGGGAGACCGAGGGTTTCTCAACCCTGCGGCGGACCATGGTGCACGGCAGCGTTTCTAACGGTTGGCCTAAGGTCCGCGCGTTGGTGGCATTGTTCTGGACTGCTGGGCTGCTTATCTTCCTTGGCGCGGTGAGCGAGGGTGCGGTGAGCTTGGCGGCCTATCTGGGCGGTCTCGCCGCGCCAGTCGCCGCGATTGGCTCCTACTTCCAGCCGAGGAGGTTCCCGAAGCTCAGTCGTCAGGCGGGCATCTCGGCCGTGGCCGCCGTGTTGTTGCTCGACCTTGTTGGCACGGTCATCTGGGCAGCCTTGTCTTGGTACGACGCCAACCGGGCGATCGACGTAACGGCGCGGATTACCTTGGTCGGAAGCGTCGACGTCCTTCCGGACGAGCAGGAGCACGCCAGGTTCGACGTCGATATCACCGACCCTCGCAGCCAGATCGTCATCATGTTCAAAGTCGACGACCACAAGGCCGAGATCGGTAGCTGCGTCCCTAACACCGAGCTGCACGTCACTCCCGATTATGCCGGCAACCGAGGTGCGACAGAAACAGTCACACCGGGCGGTTCGCTCACTCTCAACATGTTCAGCCACACCCGCCACCTACGTCTCAAAATTGCGGTGAAAAACATTAGAGGGGACAGCAACTGCGCGGTCGACATAGCGGTGTCCAGCGCGAAGCTCACCAACGGATGACAGACCCACAAGGAGGTCCAGTGCCCAGAACAGGCACTCAACGAGGGCTCGCGACCCTCACCGCGCTCTTTGCTCTGGCTGGGTGCGGCACTTCGAGCTCTACAGCGACGTCGTCCTTGACGGGCTCGACGATAGTTGTCGGGATAGTCGACGACGCCCCAGGGCTCGCCTTCGGTGACCGGAACCCGGCTGGGTTCGACATCGATCTGATGAACGCCGTACGGGAGAAACTGGGCACTCCAGTCGCGCCGACCATCCTCACCGCGGCGGACAGAGCGGGCTACCTGAAGAGCAAGAAAGCCACCCTGGTCATCTCCTCATATTCCATCACGGCACGACGCAACAAGGAAGGCATTGACTTCGCCGGCCCTTACATGGTGAGCCCTCAAGCGCTGCTGGTTCGTGCCCGCGGCCCGCGCATCGCCGCGAAGAGCGACCTTAAGGGCAAGAGTGTGTGTACTGCAAAAACCACCACCGGCTCAACTGTTCCCATCCCCGGCGCGGACATGAGCACTCACCCCGCCACAACGCGGGACTGTGTTGATCTCCTTACCAGCGGCCGGACGGACGCGGTTTTCACCGACGCGCTCATCCTCTACGGATACACGCATGCCTATCCGGGTCAGTTTAAGGTTATTTTCTCCGGCGTTTTTGGTGAGCTCCAGTACTACGGCATCGGTCTGCTCGGCAACCGTCACGCTGACTGCCTCAAGCTCAACGATGTGATCAGTGACTACCTGCGCACCCAATGGCGACATGATTTTCTGGACACCCTCCAGGATGCCGCCGCCGCTTACCGGGCTAGCGATGCGAGCGCTGGTGACTTCGAAAGCCAGTTCAAACCCAAGGACAGCGATATGGCAAACTTGTCCTGTAAGCTCTGATGTCGAGCTGGGTCAGGGGCCGTGCGACTTGTTGTGAGTTTGACGATGGTGAAGCACGGCGAGGCCGAGGAGGAGTCCCCACAGCAGGAACCACGCGTCCCACACCAGCACGTGCCAGCGCAGCGCGGTCCGGTCGACCGCTCCGCCAGGGTCGATCACACCCGCCAGCACCAACGCACCGGCCACGACCAAGACGCCGCCGTACAGGACAAGCAGCGTGCTTGTCGCGGCAGCGAGCCGGACCAGCCGCCGCCGGGCGACCGGCCCGCCGACCCGGTGCGCTACTGCCAGGGCCAGCACCGCGCCGGCCAGCTTGGCGCCAGCGACCAGGACACCGAGCAGGACCGCGGTCGCCCCGCCGCGGCGAGCGGCCTGCTCCGGCCAGCCGCCGACGGTCGACAGCAGCGCTTGCCCGCCGAACGCCCAGTACAGGCTGACCCCCGCGTACGCCACCGCGACCGCCGCGGCAGCATAGCCGGCCCAGCGCGCCGACAACCACACCCGAGCAGCCACGTCCCGATCGTCCCCCTCATCCCAGACATCCGCCTCTGCCGGTGGCAGCGGGAGGCGCCGGACCAGGTCAGCGCACGCGGTCAGCCGGCGGCTGCTCGCTCGAGGTTGTCGGGGTTGGGCTGTCGGGTTGGGTGAGGACCCCAGTCGCGTACTAGGGCTGGGGCGTGTCGCGTGGCCCTCGACGCCGGAGCGCCGAGGGCCACGCGGCCGGTCGGGTCAGAGCTCGCTGTGCTCGCGGTCGGGTTCGGGGGTGCCGGTCGGGTCGTAGGCGGTGAGGATGAACTGCTGGTTCACGGCGGCGGTGCAGGGCCAGACGATGAGGTTGCCGGCGTCAGGGGTGTGCGGGGCGCCGGCGATGTCCATGCACAGGTCGGGGCGGGACGCGTTGTGCAGCAGCATCTGGCCGTTGTCGAGGAGCTCGGCGCGCCACTGCTGGCTGGCCTGGTAGGTGCAGTCCCAGAGGACGAGTTCGCGGCCGGCGGTGGCGGTGTTGCTGTTGTGGATGTCGATACAGCGGCTGCTGCTGCCCACCCCGCGGATGCGCACCTGGTTGGAGCTGAACCAGTCGAGGTACCAGCCCTGGTTGGACCCACCGTCGCGGTGGTAGGAGATGATGGGGGTGTTGTTGCCGGTGCGCCCACGGTAGGCGTCGGCGACGCCGCCGGCCTCCAGGCCCTCCAGGGTGGCGGGGCCCTCGTAGTTCCTGGACAGGTCGATGGGCTCGCGGTCGATGTCGTAGGTGGCGTCGGCGGGGGTCAGCAGCCAGCGCTGGTTGACGGAGTCCTGGCAGCCCCAGACGATGACGTTTCCGGCGTCGGGTTGCCTGGGTGCGCCGGCCACGTCCATGCACAGGTCCGGCCGGAGCACGCTGCGCAGGTTGACCTCGCTGTCACCGGCGGCGTCGACGTGCCATCGCTGGCTGGCCTGGTCGGTGCAGTCCCACAGGACCAGGGGCCGGCCGGCAGCGGCGGTGTTGCTGTTGCGGATGTCGATGCAGCGTTGGCTCTGCCGGCCGCGGAACCGGACGGTGTTGTCGTTGTAGAAGTCCAGGCTCCAGGCCTGGTTGTCGCCGCCGTTGCGGTGGTAGGAGATGATGTTGGTGAAGTTTCCTGTCCCGCCGCGGGCGGCGTCGAGGACCCCGCCGGCCTGCATGCCTTCCACCGCGCGGTCGCTGTGGTAGCGGACGTTCGGTTCGGCGCCGCCACGTAGCGCGCCGAAGGCGAACGCGTAGTGGTCGGCTGAGGCGCCCGCGAGGCGGTTGGCCTGGACGCCGTTGACGTTCTCCCGGGCGACGGCGTAGTCCAGCGCCCGGCCGCTCTGCTGGGTGGGCAGGTAGCCGCCGTTGGCGTCGCGGGCGGCGTAGATCGGTGGCGCAATGCCCTGCCCGCCGAGGAGGTCGGCGCCGAGCTGGTTCGGTTCCCGGTTGAAGTCGCCGAGCACGACCCAGTTCTCGTTCAGCCCGCGCGCCGCGATGGTCGCGTTGACCTGGGCGATCATCGCCGCCGCGTCGTTGGGCTGGTTGCCCATGGACCGGGCGTGGAAGCTGAAGTACCAGGTGTCGCCGAACCGGACGCCGAGCGCGGCCCGTCCGTTCTGCACGGGGCTGGGCACCGCGGTCACCTCGTCAGCCTCCCGCTGGGTGACCAGCGCGGTGTTGACCCGCCCACCGGTGTAGGCGCCGCCGCGGGCATCGGTCTGCAGGAAGTACACCTCGTAGGACTCGAACCCGAACTGCCACCGGTGGTGCTGCACGACGTTCCCCAGGCCGACCTGCGGCAGCGCCACACCGGGCAGTGCGATGTTCTGCACGAAGGCTCCGGGCGGGACGGGGCCGGCCTCCTGCAACGCGACCACCTCGGTCTGCCGGATGTAGCCGCCGACGGTGGTCGTCCACTTGCTGTCCTGGCCGCTGGTGGCGCCCTGCATGTTGTAGCTGATCAGCGGCTTGTCTCCGAGTACCGCCGACGCCGGGGTGGGCGTGGCCAGGACCACCACCGCGGTACCTGCCACCAGTGACGCAACCGCGGTCAGAACGGCGAGCAGGCCACGCCGTCGAGGTCTGCCCTCACGGTCTCCAGATGAATGCATAGCTCCCTCCAATGGGACATGGTGCGGATGGGCATGGTGCGGATGGCGGGCCGTTCCACCGGCCCGTGGCGGCTCAGTCGGCCAGAAGCCGAGCAGAGCCCGTTCGAAACGACAGCTCAGCCCCTTCCCAGATGCGCTGCCCTCCAGCCGGGTGACGTCGGGACAGGCACACGGAACAACGGTCCGTAGCGCCGCTGTTACCGGTTGTGTCTGCACTCGGATCACGCCGATTCTGGTGTGACGGTCCGACAACGGATCAGATTTGCGGTATGGAGCGACCATATGCCCATGTTGTTGGTGACCAGCGACCGGCCCAGTGACCGAGCGGCTGATCGCGTCGCGGACCTGGTCGTTGCCGGCGGGACCGCGGTGTGGCTGACGGTGCTGGCCGCGCACGCCGGTCACCCGGTGAGCGTTGGGTACCTCGTCGACGTGCTGTGGGGAGCGGACCCGCCGGCCAGCGCGACCTAGCCCCCCCGCCGATCGCGTGGCCGGCGCGTTCGTGACCAACCGGGCACGGGCTGTCAGGGAGTGGTGAAGATTCCCTGCCCTGGGGTGAGTATCCGCCGCGGGTCGTACCGGGCCTTCGCCGCGGCGAAGGCCGGCCAGTGTGGGCCGTAGTGGTCGCGCCAGTCCTCCGGCGACATCCGCACCGAGCCGATCGGGTAGCGCTTCCCGCCGGCGTCGCGGGCCTGCTCGTAGATCAGCCGGTTGCCGGCCATCATCCGGGCGATGACGTCCGGTGTCGGTGGCACGGCGGTGCGCAGCAGGGAGAACAGGAACGCCACTGGCTCGTGCGGCACCTCCGCGAACGGGCGGTGCAGCCGGCGGGTGGAGAACGGGTAGAGCAGCACCGGGCCGTGGCCGACGTCGGCCGGGGTCAGCTCGGCGAGCACGCCGGCCACCAGCCGCTGGGTGTGGCTGGCCGGCAGGAACACGTCCAGCCAGGGGTGCGGGAGGCTCCAGGCGCCGATCTGCTTCAGGAGCTCGACCGTGGGGGCGAGCCGGTTGACCCAGTCCAGGTAGCCGTACTCGGTGATGATCGTGCGCGCCGGGTCGAAGCTCAGGCCGGCGAGCAGCGCCGCGTCGTCCGGCCGGTGCGGCGAGCTGTAGTACGCGGCGGCGTCGATGAAGAGCTCCCAGCCGCTGTCGTCGGCCGTGCGGGCGACCTGACCCTGCAGCGAGCTGAACCGGCCCTCGGCGAGCAGCCGCCGCTGGTCGCCCAGGTAGGTGTCGAGCTCGGAGTAGAACAGCTGGTAGCCACGGGCCTTCTCCGGCGCCGGGACCAGCGGGATCGTCGCCCTGAGGATGATGGCGAACTGGCCGAGGCCGCCGAGCACGGCGTTGAACAGGCGCGGGTCGTGGCTCGGTGAGCAACGCCGCAGCCGCCCGTCGCCGGTGACGACATCCAGCTCACGTACGTTGTCGGCCTGGAACCCGTAGTGCTGGGTGGTGCCGCCGATGCCCGCACCCGACAGCGTCCCGCCGACCGACAGCCCGACGTAGTCGGTGAACACCGGAGGGGTCAGCCCGTGCGCGACCGTGGCCCGGGCCAGGTCGAGCCACCGTACCCCGGCGTCGACGGCCGCCGCGTGCCGCTCGATGTGATCGATCGCCGCCAGCGTGCGGGAGTCGACCACGACCCCGGCACGCACCTGCGCCTGCCCAAATGTGGCGTGCCCCTGCCCGCGCATCGCCACCTCGATGCGGTGCCGGTTGGCGTAGCCGACCATCCGCACCATGTCGCGGACCGAGGCCGGCCGCAGCACCGCAACTGGCGCGCGGTGCACGACATGGCCAAAGTCGTCGGCCGCCCCGGCCAACGACGCCGGATCGGTGACCAGCACACCGTCAAGGTCCGGGACGGCGACCGAGCCCGGGACCCCACCCTCCCGGGCCTCGGCCACGCTCACCCACCCGCGGCTCAGCGGGTCGAACGCCGCGACGGCGGCACCGGCCAGGCCACCGGCCAGCAACGTACGACGGTCCACGGATGGCATCGGCGGCCCCCAACGCCTCGGCACCAGCAGCGGCGGCGGACCACCTCCCGGCGTCCGCACAGCCCACCTAACACGACCGCGAACGGGCCCGCCAGGCCAGGCATCGGCAGCCAGCTACCCGACACCCGCCGGAGCTCGACACCACCAGGACACCGCTGAGCCCGGCGCAGGTGTCAACCGATCGGTCGATGTCGGGTCAACCGGTCGGGTTCGTGGGAAGGGCCGGCAGGTCGATTCGGCGTACGGCCCCGCTGACTGATCCTCGACTGGCAGGCAAGGCCGAACGAGGGGTAGGACCGGGATGCCGGTGATCGAGATAGTAGGTGTGCACAAGAGGTACGGCGCGAAGGTGGCTGTGGACGATGTCTCCTTCAGCGTTGAGTCGGGTGAGATCTTCGGCATTCTCGGCCCCAACGGCGCCGGCAAGACCACCACCGTCGAATGCATCGACGGGCTGCGTACGCCCGACCGTGGCACGGTCCGGGTGCTCGGGCTGGACCCGCGGGACCGGGCTGAGCTGCGCCAGCGAGTGGGCGTGCAGCTACAGAGCAGCGGGCTACCGGAGAGGATCAAGGTCAGCGAGGCGCTGGAGCTGTACGCCTCGTTCTACCGCCAGCCGGCCGACGTGCGCGCCCTGGCCGCCGACCTGCAGCTCACCGGGCTCGCCGGCCGCCGCTACTGCACGCTGTCCGGCGGCGAGAAGCAGCGACTGTCGATCGCGCTGGCGCTGGTCGGCAGCCCGCGGGTCGCGATCCTGGACGAGCTGACCACCGGGCTGGACCCGCAGGCGCGCCGCGACACCTGGCGGTTGATCGAGCAGGTCCGCGACCGTGGGGTCACCGTGCTGCTGGTCACCCATTTCATGGAGGAGGCCGAGCGGCTGTGCGACCGGGTGGCGGTGATCGACGCTGGCCGGGTGGTCGCGCTGGACACCCCGGCCGGGCTGGTCGCCCGGGTCAGCACCGAGCAGCGGATCCGGTTTCGGCCGTCCGTGCCCATGGCCGACCACCTGCTCACCGACCTGCCGGAGGTCACCGACCTGGCCCGCCGCGGGCCCCAGCTCGTCGTCACCGGTACCGGGAACCTGCTGCACGCGGTCACCTCGGTGCTGGCCCGCAACCAGGTCGTGGCCGCCGACCTGCGGGTCGAGCAGGCCAACCTGGACGACGCGTTCGTCGCGCTGACCGGCCACCCGACCGCCACCACCACATGAAGGAGAACCCAGTGACAAGGAGAACCCAGTGACTGCCGGGCTTGCCAAGCTCACCAAGGTCGAGTCGAAGATCTTCCTGCGCGATCCCGCGTCGGTGTTCTTCGGGCTGGCCTTCCCGTCCCTGCTGCTGATCGTGCTGGGCAGCATCCCCGCGTTCCGGCAGCCGAACCAGGACCTCGGCGGGCAGCGCACGATTGATGTGTACCTCCCGATCGTGGTCGCCATGGCGATCGGGATCCTGGCCCTGAGCGCGCTGCCGACGTACCTGGCCAGCTACCGCGAGAAGGGCGTGCTGCGCCGGCTGGCCACCACCCCGGTCCAGCCGTCCGGCCTGCTGGCCGCGCAGCTCGCGGTCAACCTGCTGATGGCGGTCGGTGAGATCCTGCTGCTGTTCGTGATCGGCACGGTCGCGTTCCACACGCCGCTGCCCCGCAACGTGATCGCGTTCGTGCTGGCCTTCCTGCTGTCCGCTGCGGCGATGCTCGGCATCGGGCTGATCATCGCCGCGCTCGCGCCGAGCAGCCGGGCGGCCGGGATGATCGGCTCGCTGGTCTACTTCCCGATGCTGTTCTTCGCCGGGATGTGGCTGCCGCGCGACCTGATGCCCGCGGTGTTGCGCCGGATCAGTGACTACACCCCGCTTGGTTCGGGCGTGCAATCATTGCAGGACGCCGCGAACGGCCACTGGCCGCACCTGCTCGCGCTGGCCGTGCTGGCCGGCTACGTGGCGGTGACCGGACTGGTCGCGGCACGGACCTTCCGCTGGGAGTGACCATCTCGGGCAGCGACTCGGGGAGCGAGAGATGACCGGCGCGACCTCCATGGCGGTACCACCCCCGGACGGCACGAAGCTGGAGTCCTGGGAGCACCGGCTGGACCGGATCCTGGACGTCATCCCGTACTTCGCGCTCGCGGTGTCGGTAGCGCTGAACACGTTCGTCGACGGTGAACCGGCGGACCAGCGGCTGGGCACCCTCGCGATCGCCGTCGCCGCGGCCGGCTGGATGCTGTGGATGGTCACCCTGCATCCGGCCTGGACCATCCGGCCGGGGCTGATGGGCGCGTACTACGTCGGGCTGGTGATCTTCAGCGCGGTGCTCGTGCTGCGCTCGCCGCTGTTCGGGTTCTTCGCGTTCACCGGGTACATCCACGCGCTGCGCCTGCTGCCCAGCGGCTGGCGGTACGTCGGGGTGGTCGCCACGTCGGTCATCGCGGCCACCTCGCAGACCGGCGGCCCGCCGCGGCCGGGCGGGGTGGGCATCACCGCGTACCTGATCGTGGTCGCGTTCAACATGCTGATCGCCAGCGCGATGTCCTTCGTCTCGCAGATGACCTACCAGCAGAGCCAGTTGCGCAAGCAGATGATCGGCGAGCTGGAGGACGGCAACCGGCGGCTGGAGGACATGATGGCCGAGAACGCCGGCCTGCACGTCCAGCTCCTGGCTCAGGCCCGTGAGGCCGGGGTGGCCGACGAACGGCAGCGGATGGCCCGGGAGATCCACGACACGCTGGCCCAGGGGCTGACCGGGATCATCACCCAGCTCGAGGCGGCCACCCGGATGCGGCACGACTCCGACACGTGGCACCGGCACCTGGACCAGGCCCGCGCGCTGGCCCGGGAGAGCCTGACCGAGGCGCGCCGTACCGTGCAGGCGCTCCGGCCGGAACCGCTGGACGACGCGCACCTGCCGGACGCGGTCGCCGAGATGGCCAAGCGCTGGTCCGAGACCGCCGGGATCCAGGTGGACGTCGAGACGACCGGCGACCCGCGGCCGCTGCTGCCCGACATCGAGGTGGCGCTGTACCGGGTCGCCCAGGAGGCGCTGGCCAACGTGGGCAGGCACGCCCAGGCGACCCGGGTCGGTCTCACACTGTCCTATTTGGACGATGTGGTGCTGCTGGATGTGCGGGACGACGGCGTCGGGTTCGCGCCGGACGCGGCGAGGCAGGTGCGGGCGGCCCGGGCGGGCCACGGGTACGGGCTGGCCGCGATGGCGCAGCGGCTGCGCCGGGTGGCCGGCGGGCTGGAGATCGAGAGCAGCCCGGGCGAGGGCACCGCGATCAGCGCGAGCGTGCCGGCGGTGGCGGCGGAGGGCTACGGGTGACCGGCGGTCCGATCCGGGTGCTGATCGTCGACGACCACCCGGTGGTGCGGGACGGGCTGCGCGGGATCTTCACCGGCGACCCGGACTTCGAGGTGGTCGGCGAGGCCGGCGACGGGGCCGAGGCGCTGGCCCGGGTCGGCCGGCAGGGCGCGGACGTCGTCCTGATGGACCTGCGGATGCCGCGGATGGGCGGGGTGGACGCGATCCGCGCGCTGCGCGAGTCCGCCCCGGCGGTCCGGGTGCTGGTGCTGACCACCTTCGACACCGACAGCGACGTGCTGCCCGCGATCGAGGCCGGGGCGACCGGGTACCTGCTGAAGGACGCCCCGGCCGAGGAGCTGATCCGGGCGGTGCGGGCGGCATACCGCGGCGAGTCGGTGTTGTCACCGGCGGTGGCCGGCCGGCTGATGGGACGGGTCCGCGAACCGACCCGGGACGTGCTGAGCAACCGCGAGCACCAGGTGCTGAAGCTGGTCGCTGACGGCGCCACCAACCGGGAGGCCGCGGCAAAGCTGTTCATCAGCCAGGCCAGCATCAAGACCCACCTGCTGCACATCTACGGCAAGCTCGGGGTACGCGACCGCGCGGCCGCCGTCAGCGAGGCCTACAAACGCGGCCTCCTCGGCTGACCTGCCGTCCTGATGTGTGCTAGGTCTGGCCGATGACGTACGAGCGGGACGGCGAGCAGGTTCCGGGGCCCGTTCACGGCGACGCGGCCGGGGGTGGATTTGTCGACTTGCTTGGGTGGGTGCCGGGGTCGCAGGGTCCGGGTGGGTCGGGCAGCGTCACGACGGTGCTGGTCGCCTTCGGCGCCAACGTCGTGGTGGCGGTGGCGAAGTCGGTCGCCGCGGTCGTGACCGGGTCGGCGTCGATGCTGGCCGAGGCGGCGCATTCCTGGGCGGACGCGGGCAACGAGGTGTTCCTGGCGATCGCCACCTGGCGGTCCCGGCGGCCCCCGGACCTGCCGCATCCCCTCGGTCACGGCCGGGAGGCCTACGTCTGGTCGCTGTTCGCCGCGCTCGGGCTGTTCATAGCCGGTGCCGCGGTGTCGGTCACGCACGGCGTGGAGGAGCTCCTGCGGCCAGAACCGGCCAGCGACTTCGTCGTCGGGTACGTGGTGCTGGCTGTCTCCTTCGTGCTGGAGGGTGTCTCGTTGGCGCAGTCCGTCCGGCAGGCCCGGCCCGAGGCCGTCTCGATGCGCCGGGACCTCATCGAGCACGTCCTGGCAACTTCCGACCCCACCCTGCGGGCGGTGTTCGCGGAGGACTCCGCCGCGCTGGCCGGCCTGGTCGTCGCCGCTGTCGGGCTGGCCGCCCACCAGCTCACCGGCTCGGCCGTCCCAGACGCCGTGGGGTCGATCCTGGTTGGCCTGCTGCTCGCCGTCGTCGCGATCGTCCTGATCAACCGCAGCCGGCGGTTCCTGATCGGTGAGGAGGCCGACCCGCGGGTGCGTGCGGCCACCCTCCAGGCACTGCTGGACGCGCCGGAGGTCGCCCGGGTGACCTACCTGCGGCTGGAGATCGTCGGGCCGCGGATGGTCTCGGTCATCGGCGACGTCGACCTGACCGGCGATGACCCCGAGTCACACCTGGCCGTGCGGCTGCGGGCGCTGGAGGCCAGGATCAGCGCCTCACCCGCGGTGGCCGGCGCCGTGCTGAGCCTGTCCGCACCCGACGAGCCGTCGCTCACGGTCGAGCCGTCACTCACGGTCTAGCCCCCATACTGACGAACCGCCTCACGACCGGGCTGGTGGAGATGGATGAGCTGTCTGGGGTGCTGGGTCAGGCCAGGCCGGCGAGGAGGTCGGTGAGCCCGCCCGGTGACCGCACAGCCGACCCGTCCATAGCCGGACAGCCTGCGGACATCTCGGCTGCCCTTTACGGCAGTACGCAGCGGCGCAGTGCGCCTGGCTCAAGGTGGGTGGGTCTTGGGTACCGGAAAGAACCAGCGTGATCACGCCTTAGATCTGGCCTCGGTCGTTGCCGATGCTGTTGATGTTGGGCTAAACATCGTTAGTGTCCCGGTCTTCACTATCAGCCGCCACGCATACCGTCTTCTTCATGGGATCGCGGAGGGTAAAGCCGAGGCGAGAGAGACGAAAGCCAGAGAAGCTGAGGCCAGAGAAGCTGAGGAACGCAGGAAGCGGCGCCAACGTCGCGCGGCGGGCTTAACGGTGGCGGGGACTCTCGCCGTTGTAGGGGTTGCTGTCGGATCACGGTCGCGCCTGCCTACGGTTGCCGCTGATGGCCTGCCCGCGGCCCTGCGTCGTGTTCGCTCTGGGCAGGCAAGGCCAACGTAGGCCAAGAAGCCCTACCCGGACTGTTCGGCCGGCACAAGAACACCAACGCGTTCACCACGCCCGCTACCGGCCCTGCCGCGACGTCCGTCCCCTCGCCGTATGATCAACTCATCTCAGACCCGAATCCGCGATTAGCTGGGTGGGTTGATCTTCGGCTGGTGTTGTTGATCTTTGTGGGGGTTGTTTTGGTGTATGGGTGTGCTGGTGGCCCGGGTGAGCGCGCCGGGTTCGCGGGTTCCGGTGGTGGGTTGGGC
>DATILL010000051.1:0-45155 GCA_035476575.1 Mycobacteriales bacterium | reverse complement strand
TGACCACACGGGTCCGGTAGGCCACGACAGGTGACCACACGGCGGAGAGGTGACCACAACAATGGCCGGCGGGTAGCGTCGCGGGCATGGCGCAGCTGCACGATATGTCGGCGTTGGAGCAGGCGGCGGCGGTGCGGCGCCGCGAGGTCAGCCCGGCGGAGCTGGTCGAGCACTACCTGGCCCGGATCGACCGGCTGGACGCCGACATCGGCGGGTTCGTCACAGTCACCGACGATCTCGCCTGCGACCAGGCCAAACAGGCCGAGCAGGCGGTCCTGGCCGGGGCGGACCTGCCGCCGTTGCACGGCGTGCCCACCGCGATCAAGGACCTCAACCTCACCGCCGGGGTACGCACGACGTTCGGCTCGGCGGCGTACGCCGACTTCGTTCCGCCCGTGGACGACTACGTGGTGACCAAGCTGCGCGAGGCCGGCACGATCAGCCTGGGCAAGACCAACACACCCGAGTTTGGGATGCCCTGCTACACCGAGCCGAAGGTCGCGCCGCCGGCCCGCTGCCCGTGGGATCTCGGCCGGTACGCCGGCGGGTCCAGCGGCGGCGCGGGGGCGGCGGTGGCGGCCGGGCTGGTGCCGTTCGCGCAGGGCAGCGACGGTGGCGGCTCGATCCGGATCCCGGCCAGCGTCAACGGCCTGTTCGGCCTCAAGCCGAGCCGCGGGCTGGTCTCCTCCGGGCCGATCCGGACCGAGGTGAGCGGGCTGGGCACCGACGGCCCGATCGCCCGCACCGTTCGGGACGCGGCGGCGATGCTGGACGCGATGGCCGGGCCGATGCCCGGCGACCTGTTCGCCGGGCCGGTGCTGCCGCCCGGCGACAGCTTCCTCGCCCACGCCGACCGGGAGCCCGGCCGGCTGCGGATCGGCCGCTACCTCGTCCCGGTCGTGGCCGAGGCCGAGGTGCATCCGGCCGTGCGCGCCGCCTGGGAGGACGCCTCGACGCTGCTCGGCTCGCTCGGCCACGAGGTCGACGACATCGAGCCGCCGCTGTCCGGCACCCTGATGGCGGCGTTTGAGGTCATCTGGACGGTGTCCGCCTGCGCGATGCCGGTCGACCCGATGCGGGTGGGCGAGCTGCTGCCGCTCACCCGGTACCTGCGTGCGCGCGGCGGCGCCATCTCCGGCCCGGAGTACGTCGGCGCCCGGGCGCAGCTCCAGGTCGCGTCCTGGCTGGGCACGGACGCCTTGGCGGCGTACGACGTGCTGCTCGCGCCAACGTTGACCCTGCCGCCGCGCCCGCTCGGCTGGTTCCACGAGGACGGCGACGGCGCGGCTGACTTCGAGCGGCAGAAGCGGTACGCCGGCTACACCGCCCCGTACAACGTGACCGGCCAGCCTGCGGTGAGCGTGCCGCTGTACTGGACCGGCGACGACCTGGGCGGCCCGGACGACGCCGGTGCTGGGGCCGGGCTGCCGATCGGCACCATGCTGGTCGGCCGGCACGGAGCCGATGGGCTGCTGGTGTCGCTGTCCGCGCAGCTCGAGGCGGCCCGGCCCTGGCTCGACCGGCACCCGGCACTGTGGTGAACGACTGGTCGGATACGGTTTGGCCGTGACCGTCATCCAGACCGTGCTGGTGTACGCCGGTGTCCCGGCGCTCATCCTCGGCAGCCTCGCGCTGATGGTGCTCGGGCCGGGCGCCGTGCACGTCCCCAGGTACCGTCCCGGCCAGCCGTGGGACCACAAGCCCGTGTGGTACCTGCCGCAGCCCGAGTGGACCCCCGACGCCGGCGGCTCCTCGACCGCCTCGCTGGAAGGTCGGCCCACGCCCGCCGCGCTGCCCGCCGGCTCCCGCTCGGGCTTCGGCTCGGACGTCCCCACAGCGAAGGGTGGTGCACATGGGAGCTGGTAGCACGACGGCCATCCGGCCTCCGGCCGGTCGGCCCGGTCCCCAACAGCCCAGTCCCGAGCAGCCCAGTTCAGCGCAGCCCAGTCCCGAGCAGTCGACTCCCGAGCAGCCCACCGAGGTACCGACCGTGACGAAGCTGTCCGGGGCGCGGCCGAGCCCCGCGCCGTTCACCCGCAAGCAGCTCTGGCGGCTGGACGAGGCGCTGACCCTGTCCAGCCGGGAGACCGGCCTCACCTTCAGCGTGTACGTCGGACCGCTGGACGAGCCGGTCCGGGAGCACGCCGAGCGGCTGCACGCCCAGCTCGGCGAGACGGCCCCGGAGGCTGTGCTGATCGCGGTCTCGCCCGGCCAGCGGGTGCTGGAGATCGTGACCGGCGAGCTGTCCGCTAAGCGGCTGCCCGACCGGTCCTGTGCGCTGGCGGCGCTGTCGATGTCCGCGTCCTTCTCCGGCGGGGACCTCGTCGGCGGCCTCGTCAACGGCCTGCGAATGCTCGCCGACCAGGCCCACTGACCCCACCCTCCCGACGATCCCACCCTCCCGACGATCATCGAGTTGTTGTCGCTGTTAGAGATCAACAAGCGACAACAACTCGATGATCGGCCGGGAAAGCTGGGTCAGGAGGCGGTGGCGTCCTTGGCCCGGGCGGCCAGCGACCGCAGCGTGTCCGCCCGGCCCTCCAGGATCAGCCGGCGCAGCGCCGGCGGTACGTCGTTCTCGGCCAGGTAGGCGTCGGCAGCCTCGACGATCGGCTGCTCGATCAGCCGCGGGTACAGCAAGATTGCCACCCGCTGCGCGGACTCGCTGGTCCGCCGCTTCCACACCTCGCCGACCACTGCGAAGTACCGGTCGGCGTACGGCCGCAGCAGCTCGGTCTGGGTCGGATGGTGGAAGCCGTTGATGATGGCCTCGTTGATCGCGTTCGGCAGCTCGTCGTCCTCGGTGGCCAGCCGCCAGGCCTCGGCCTTGGCCGCGGGGGTCGGCCGGAGCGCCCGCGCGGTGGCCGCCTCGCGCTGGCCGCGGGCGGTGTGGTCGCGGAGCAGCTCGGCGTCGATGTCGTCGTCGGTGGCGGCCCCGGTGGCGACCAGCGCGTGCAGCAAGGTCCAGCGTAGGTCGGTGTCGACCGCCAGGCCGTCGAAGGTCCGGGTGCCGGCCAGCAGGTCGCGGACCAGCTCCAGGTGCCCGGCCGAGCGGGCGGCGTAGGCGAACGCCCGGGCCCAGGCGAGCTGGTGGTCGCTGCCCGGCTTGGCGTCGGCCAGCGCGGCCAGTGCGGCGTCCGCCCAGGTCTGCCAGCCTTCCGGTGCCCAGGCCGGGTCGGCGAACCGGCTGAGCGCGGCGGTCACCTGCCGCTGCAGCGACTGCACCACACCGATGTCGGTCTCCCGGCCCACGCCGGACAGCACCAGCCGTACGTAGTCGCGGGCGGCCATCTCGCCGTCCCGGGTCATGTCCCAGGCGGCCGACCAGCACAGCGCGCGCGGCAGCGACTCGGCCAGCTCGCCGCTGCGGTCCCGCACGCAGGCCAGCGACCGCTCGTCCAGCCGGATCTTGCAGTAGGTGAGGTCGTCGTCGTTGACCAGGACCAGGTCGGGCTGGGGCTGCCCGACGAGCTTCGGCACCTCGGTGCGGGCGCCGCTGACGTCGAGCTCGACCCGGTGCACCCGGCGCAGCGGCGCGCCGGAGTACAGCCCGACCGCCAGCCGGTGCTCGCGCAGCACGTTGCTGACGGCGGTCTCCGTCGGCGCGGTCTGGACCAGGGCGAACGACGTGAACCGACCGTCGGCGTCCACGCTGAACTCGGGTCGGATCGTGTTGATCCCGGCCGTCTCCAGCCACTGCGCCGACCAGGTGGCCAGGTCGCGGCCGGAGGTTTCCTCCAGCGCCCGGAGCAGGTCGCCGAGGGTGGTGTTGCCGTACTCGTGCCGGCGGAAGTACACCCGCAACGCGGCCAGGAACTCCTCGGTGCCGACGTACGCCGCGAGCTGCTTGAGCACGGCGGCGCCCTTGGCGTAGGTGATGCCGTCGAAGTTGACCTCGACCGCCTCCACGTCGGGGATGTCGCAGGAGATCGGGTGGGTGGAGGGGAGCTGGTCCTGCCGGTAGGCCCAGGTCTTCTCCACGTTCGCGAACGTCGTCCAGGCGTGCTCCCATCGGGTGGCCCGGGCCTGGCAGAGCACGCTGATGAACGTCGCGAACGACTCGTTCAGCCACAGGTCGTCCCACCAGCGCATGGTGACCAGGTTGCCGAACCACATGTGCGCCATCTCGTGCAGCAGCGTTTCGGCTCGCCGCTCGTAGGCATAGTCGGTGGTCTTCGACCGGAAGACGTAGTCCTCCAGGACCGTCACGCAGCCGGCGTTCTCCATCGCCCCGGCGTTGAACTCGGGCACGAAGAGCTGGTCGTACTTGCCGAACGGGTAGCGGTAGCCGAAGTTCGCGTGGTACCAGTCGAAGCCCTGCTTGGTGATCTCGAAGATCTCCGCGGCGTCGAGGTGCTCGGCCAGCGAGCGCCGGCAGTAAACTCCCAGGTCGATGCCGTCATGGTGGTCGGTGACCTGGTGGTATGGCCCGGCGACCAGCGCGGTGATGTACGGCGACATCCGCGGCGTGGTGCCGAACCGGGTGGTCGTGGCACCGCCCGGGCCCGCGTCCGTGCTGGTGACCGGGGCGTTCGAGACAACCTGCCAGTCGCTCGGCGCCGTCACTGTGAAGGTGAACTCCGCCTTCAGGTCGGGCTGGTCGAAGCAGGCGTACATCCGCTTGGCGTCGGCGGTCTCGAACTGTGAGTACAGGTAGACCGCCTTGTCCACCGGGTCGACGAAGCGGTGCAGGCCCTCGCCGGAGTTGGTGTAGAGCAGGTCGGCGTCGACCACCAGCTCGTTCTCGGCGGCCAGGCCGGCCAGGGTCAGCCCGTGCTGGGGCAGGTAGCCGGCGGTGTCCACCGGGACGCCGTTCAGGGTGACCTCGTGGAACCGGTCGGCGATCACGTCCACGAAGGTCCGCGCGCCGGGCTCGCGGGCGGCGAAGCGGATGGTCGAGCGTGAGCGGAACGTCCGGTCGCCGGGGCCCCCCAGCCCGTCGGTCAGGTCAAGCCGCACGTCGTACGAGGTGACGTGCAGCAACATCGCGCGGGCGGTGGCCTGTTCGCGAGTGAGGTTGGGGACGGACACGGTTCGTTGCTCCTTTGCGACTGCATGTGACGGCATGTGGTGACCACGGTACGTCGACTATCGACAGAATGGCCTATGGGATCCTTAGCGTGACGAATGGTTGTCAACGCAACTTTCTGGTCGCGCGGCGCCCCTCGTGTCGCGACGATCCGGCGCGACACGCGCGCGTGTCATACCGGATCGTCGCGACGGGTGGCCGCGAGCTGGTGGTAGGCGCGGGTCAGCGCGTCCCGGGCGGGCTCTTCGGGGTAAGGCAGGTCCGGCCAGGACTGGTCCACGGTGCGGCCTTCGGCGTACGCCGTCCGGGCCAGCTCGGCGACCTGGGCTAGCTTGGCGCCCTGGGTGGCCACAAAGGCCAGGTCGACGACGTCGCCGTGCCCTGGCACCACCGGTCCGTCGACGTCCCGGACCAGGGTCAGCAGGCCGTCCACTGTGGACGGCCAGTCCAGCGGGAAGGAGTCGCCGAAGTCCGGCGGCGCGCCTTCCTCGACCAGGTCACCGGCAAAGACGACGGCGGCGTCCGGGACCTCGACGACGACGTCGTTGTCGGTGTGGCCGCGGCCGAGGTGCCGCAGCCGGACCGCCCGGCCGCCGACGTCCAGCGTCGCGGTGTTGATGAACGTGCGGTCCGGCGGGTCGATCTCCACCTCGGACAGCGCGTCGGCGTTGGCGTCCGTGTCCTCGGCGCGGGCGTACCGCAGCGCGATGGCCCGGTGGGCGGCGCCGTGCTCGCGGGCGGCTGCGGCGCACCGCACGTGCCCCCAGATCTCGGCCGGCCGGAACACGGCGTTGCCGAAGTAGTGGTCGAAATGGGCGTGGGTGTTGACCACCGTCCATGGGTGTGCCGTGATGACCCGGATCGCTGCGGCGAGCTCGCGGCCCTGCCGGTGCGACATCCTGGTGTCGACCACGAGGCAGTGGCCGGTGCCCACCACCAGGCCGACGTTCAGGTCCAGCGAGCGGTGCCGCCGGACGAACACCCGGTCCCCCACCTCCCGCCACCCTTCGGCAGTCCCCGCCACAGCGGCACCGTACGCCCGCCTACCGCGTGTGGTCACCTCAACGCCGAAAGGTCACCACACGGGGTGGTCAGGGAACGACAGGTCACCACAACGCCGAGTGGTGACCACACGGGCGGCGTGGGCAACGACAGGTGACCACAACGCCGAGAGGTGACCACACCGGGGTGTGGTGTGTGGGGCGGGGCTGGGACACTGCGCGGCATGCGTGTATACCTCGGTTCCGATCACGCCGGGTTCGAGCTCAAGGGCAGGATGATCGAGTTCGTCGGCGGGCTCGGGCATCAGGCAGTCGACTGCGGCCCGACGGAGTACGACGCCGACGACGACTACCCGCCGTACTGCATCGGCACCGCGCAGCGGGTGGTGGCCGACCCGGGCAGCCTCGGGGTGGTCATCGGCGGGTCGGGCAACGGTGAGCAGATCGCGGCCAACAAGGTGTGCGGCGTCCGGGCGGCGCTGGCCTGGAGCGAGGAGACCGCCGCCCTGGCCCGTGAGCACAACGACGCCAACGTGGTGAGCATCGGCGCGCGGATGCACAGCACCGAGGAGGCCTGCCGGCTGGTCGAGGTGTTCCTCAGCACGCCGTTCAGCCAGGGGGAGCGGCACCTGCGGCGGATCAGGCTGCTGGCTGCCTACGAGGAGTCCGTGCTGTCCTGACCGGTGCCCCGTTCGGCGATGCTCGCCGCGCGAGATCCGGACGGCTCCGGGGGGCGGGTGTCCGGAGGCACGTAGTACCGCCGGACGATAACCAGCTCACGCTCCGCCGCGGCGAGGTCCTCGGCGGCGGGGCGGGCGGCGTCCCGGGCACGCATCGCGTTCGCCACGCTGACCTGGGTCGGACCGGCCGCGACCAGCCCGCGCAGGCTGCGTTCCCCCGGCTCGCGCCGACGCGGTGACCCGACCGGCCGGTCAGCGGGCCGATCCTCGGGCAGGTCGGGCCGGGCGGTGCCGGCGAGCCTGCTGGGTGACGGCTCAGCGGCGCCGGAGCTGGCTGCCACCGCGTCGGCCGGCGTGCCGGGTGGCGCCGGCACCGGGCCCGCCCGGCCGGGTCCGTCGTCGGCACCGGGACGCCGCCGCCGGATCCTCCGGCGCGTACCGTGCTCCTCGCCTCCCGGCAGGTCGCCCGCCGGGCGCTCGTCGACCGGCTCCTCGTCCGCCACCAGAACACCTCCTACGAAGGGACGGTACGTGCCCGAGGGCCACACGATCCACCGGCTCGCCCGCGAACACACGCGGTGCTTCGCGGGGCACACGGTGCGGGCGAGCAGTCCGCAGGGCCGGTTCGCCGAGGGAGCGGCCCGGCTGGACGGCCGGGTGCTGCTGCGGGCGCAGGCGCACGGCAAGCACCTGCTGCACCTCTACGACGGGCTGGTCCTGCACGTCCATCTCGGGCTGTACGGCGGCTTCGAGGCTGGGCCGGGTGCCGCGCCCGAGCCGCGCGGGCAGGTCCGGCTGCGGCTGGCGAACGCCGGGTGGTGGACCGACCTGCGTGGCCCGGCCGCCTGCGAGCTGCTCGACCCGGCCGAGGCCGCCGCGCTGCGGGCCAGGCTCGACGCGGACCCACTGCGCCGCGACGCTGACCCGGACCGCGCCTTCGGCCGGATCGCACGCAGCCGCACCCCCGTGGCCGCGCTGCTGATGGACCAGGCGGTGCTGTCCGGGATCGGCAACGTCTACCGTGCCGAGATCCTGTTCCGGCACCGGGTCGACCCGTACCGGCCGGGTCGGGAGCTGGACCGGCCGACCTGGGACGCGATGTGGGCAGACCTGGTCACGCTCATGCGGGCCGGGGTACGGCGCGGCCGGATCGACACCGTGCGCCCCGAGCACCTGCCCAGGGCGATGGGCCGGCCGCCCCGGCAGGACCGGCATGGCGGCGAGGTGTACGTCTACCGCCGGGCCGGGCTGCCCTGCCTGGCCTGCGCCACGCCGGTGCGGGCGGAGACGCTGGCCGGCCGGAACCTGTTCTGGTGCCCGACCTGCCAGGCCCCCAGCCCCGCGCCCGGCGGCTAGCTCACGGCGGGTACGGCGTCCGACGCCATCCGGGCCGTCAGAAGACCTCCGGGCACCAGGGCAGCCGCTCGGCCCGGAACGCCCAGCCCGCCACCTCCAGCGCGCCGGGCCGCAGCTCCCGCACCCGGCCGGCGGCGGCCAGTGTCGCCAGCGACGTGCCGCCGAGGTACGCCGCCCCAAGGTCGGTGCTGGCCAGCGCCAGGTCGGCGGCGTCGGTGGTGCGTTCGCAGGTCGCCCCGCCCGGGCCGGCGGCCAGCCGCCAGCGGCCGATGTTCCACGGGCAGAAGGCGTCGTCGACGTCCAGGACGACATCCAGCTCGCGGCCGTACCGGCGGGCGGCGAGCGCCCGGCCGACGTCGGCGAGCCGCACCCAGAGGTGGTCCATCACGCTGAGCCGGACCGCCCGCGGGTCGGTCACGAGGTGGAGCAGCGGCTCGTCGAGCGGGCCGAGGTACCGGGTCACCTCGCGGACCAGGTCGATGCTGAGCAGGAAGGACCACAGCGCGGCCTGCCCCTGCGGCGTGGCCGCGGCCAGCTCGCGGATGACGATCTCGCCGTCCGGGCCGCTGACCTGCCACCTGCTCTTGGTGCGGTACATCGCATAACCGCTGACCTCACCGGACGGCTCCTCGTACAGGATGAGGCGCAGCGCCGCGCCCCCCTCGCGCTGGTGCTCGGGATCACGGAGCCGTTGGTCCCACCAGCGGCCGCACCGGTCCAGGAAGCCGGGGGTACGCAGCCGGACCGCCTCGTAGACCCGGGCGAGGTGCGGCCGGGCCTCCTCCTCGGTCGCCGGCCTGACCCGGCCCCCGCCGAGATCGGTCCCCGGGCGGAGGGTCAGTGCCTGGGTCCTCGCCTGGAGCTGGGCGCCCTGCGCCGCCAGCCCGTAGCCGAAGCGCGAGTAGATCATCGACTCCGATGCCCACAGTGCGGCGACCGGCTCGGTCCGCTGTTCGTACAGCTCGGTGAGCTGGCGCCGCATCATTGCGGTCAGCAGGCCGCGCCGCCGGTGGGTCGGTGTGACGCTGACCGCCGTCACACCGGCCACCGGCAGCTCACCCCCCGGCACGGTCATACCGCGGCTGATGATCGTCGTGGTGCCGACGATCTCCTTGTCATCGAACGCCGCCAGGCTGCGCTCCGGCTCGAACACCGCGAGCTCGGACTCGCGGTCGGACTCCCGGACATCGTCCAGGAAGGTCTCGGCGATCGCACGGTAGAACTGTGGGAACTCCTCCGCTGCGATCGGCCGTAGCACTGGCGTGGTCATGACCCGATGTCTACTCTCGGCACGGATGGGCTGGCGAGCGGGTTTTGGGTGTTCGCCCTATTGGGTGCTATTGGGTGCCCGACGCCGGCTCGGCCTGGATGCCGCCGAAGATGTTTCCCTCCGTGTCCTTGAAGTAGGCGACCCAGCCGACGCCCGGGATGTGCTGACGGTCCATCACCTGCTGGCCGCCGGCCGCCGCGACCGCCTTCTCGGTCTGGCCGATGTCGGCGACGTCGACCGTGCAGACGTAGGCGATCACGCCCTCGCCGTCGAGGTCGCCCTGGCGCTGCAGGATCGCGCCGTTGATGCCGGGCTCGTCGTCCGGCCCGGTGGTGATCAGGCGGTAGTCGATCGGGCTGCCGTCCCACCGGGTGATCGTCCAGCCGAAGATCTCGGAGTAGAACCGCTCGGCCCGGTCCGGATCCCCGGCGTGGATCTCGAAGTGCACCACTCGACCCATGTCTCTTTCCCCTGCCTGTGCGTGCTGTGGCGTCTGTATGTGCGTGGCCGGACCGTACCGCCCGGGTCCGACAGGACGAGTGGCGCCGGTGCCCGGGCGCCAAGACTCCGCGCACGTTGTTGTGGGCAGGCTGTCGATTCCGGCGTACGGCGTTCGTCATGGAGGTGCGGCTCAACCTGCCGCCGGCCGCCCGGCGCCGCTGCTGCCGGACCTGTGAAGGAGAGCACCATGGCGAACTACGTCCTCGTCTACACCGGCGGTTCGATGCCCGAGACCGACGAGGAGCGGGCGGCTGTGATGGCGGCCTGGGGTGTCCCGGCCACGGGACGCGGCACCCCGCGGCGCGCAGAGCCCTAGGAGCGAGTACGGCGACGCGGTCCGTAGCCTCGCCTCCGCGGGAGTGCGATCATGCGCAGGCACGTCCGGAGGCGGGCAGTAACCAGCAGCGCGGACCGCGCGTCGTACGTGTCAACCGAGGGTTTGTTCCGGTGGAGGAACTGGCTCGGCGCCGGGGTGCGCGGCCGATTGGCTCGGTTGACGGGCTTGCGCGTGATGACGTGTTTGAGACCGACCAGGAGCTGGACGAGCTTCTCGCGTTCGTGGCGTCCATGCGTCATTCCGACCCGGCAGGTCACGGGCCACTTTGGGGCTCGACGAATCGCATCTCCCCGTTGATGACGCCGCTGACCACGGCGTCCAGTTGGCTGTCCGCCGGGACCGTGGCGCCGTCACGCTTCTGTACCCGACCCTTGTCGAGCAGTCGGCGGGCGAGGTCCTGCAAGCGGTTCAGCTCGACCGAGCTGTGCCTGAACGTAGTCTTCCATCCGTTCCTTGTCTTCTCTGCCACCGGATCGTCGCTGGGCTTCTGGAAGAAGAAACTGAACTTCTTGGTCAAGAACTCCTCAAGCGAGATCAGGCTGCCGTCCTTCCATGCCGCGAAGGCCTCGCGGAGGGTGAGGACGCCAGCCCGCGTCCCAACGCGGGGGTCGACCAGCTCACCGGATGTGAGCAGGCTCTTGACCAACCACTCCGCTGGCGTGACAAGGTCACCTTTTCCCCATTGCGCGAGCGCCTCGGCGGGTGCGCGCTTGCCCGCCGTCTCTCCAGTGTTCGCGTCCACCAGGTCCCCGTTCGCCAGCAGGTCCCTGACGTACTGGTCGACGGCATCGCGGAAGCCCGTCGACATGCCACGCTCCTTCGCCAGCTCCTTTGCCAGCGCTTTCGGTAGCTCCCACGGCATCTCCTGGGGCGACCCGAGGTGCCCGACGATCGTTTTCAGCACATCCAGCGGCATGTCCCCAAGGCCGGTCGGCTGTTCATTCGCCCGGGCCGGAGACCCAGGGTTCAGGTCCCGCCCGCCGGACGCGGGGTTCAGGTTCCGGGCGCCAGTCTCGGGGTTGAGCTCCCGGCCAGCGGAGCTGGGGTTGAGGTCTCGTGCCCCGGTCTCGGGGTTGAGCTCCCGACCGCCGGTCTCAGGACCAAGCTCCCGGCCAGGGGGACCGGCTGCCGGGTCTGGCTCGCGTGGCTTGAGGTCGCGACCTGGCTCGCGTGGCTTCACGTATGCCCCCTTTCAAAGGCTGGACAGCGGAATGGCCTGGGTGGCGGTGCTGGCCCATTCGTGCCACCAGTTGTCCACCGAGACGGAGAAAACCTTGAAGGTCTTCTCGACCTGCGCCAGATGGTGGGTGACCGTGATGGAGAGGTTGACGTCCTGCTGCTGGGGAGACGTGCTCATGAAGATCACCGTCGTCAGGACCGGCAGGTTCGTGATCGCGAGGTCCGGGAGGGTGAACAGCGGCGACCCCTGGAACTGGCCCGCGGCGCTCATGTTCACCAGGTCGCCGGGCGACTCATAGGCGCCACCCGACGTCTGCGCGAGCTTGTAGCGGTGCTTCACCAACTGGTCGGTCGACCGGTTCTGGATCTTGAAGTCGGTCAGGTTGTGGGAGACCGACGAACCGATCGTCAGGCCGGCGCCCACGTTGGTGGTGGGCGTGGGCCCGAAGGTTCCCGCGCTGGCGTCGATGCTGAGCGACGTCGTGCTGCTCACCGCCCCCGAGCCCATTGTCGTCTGCGGCGCGTCCTGCCGGACCACGAAGTCGGGGTTGTCCAGCGTGACCTGGACCTCAACCCATTCCGTGTACCAGCCGCGCTTGTCATCGCGGTCTGTGGCGAGCTTCTCGGCGTCCGTGGCCTTGACGCTGGTGCCGTCCAGGCTGACGGTGACAAAGGTGTTCGGGATCTTGTCAAAGATGTAGGCGTCGACCTGGGCGTTGATGCGGATACGGGCGGTCTGGCCATCGAGACCGCTGGTGTAGGAGGCGTCCCTGTTGACGTAGAGGCGTCGCGTCCGCTCCTGCGCTCTGGCTTGCGTCATCGTGCGGCTCCTTTCACTGAGGGGAGCTAGGGGGCCGGCGGGGGTTGACCCGTGGCTAGCCGCTGAAACTGACCTGGTGACGCGGGAGGAGTGGCCAGCGGAAAGGTGGGACCCCGTGAGCGCAGACAATCATCCGTCGCGCCGGCGGTTGGTGGAATGGTGTCCGTCTACGAGAGCGGAGATCCGCACGTATTGGCAAGTACCGGCCCTTTGACGTGATTGTGGTGCACGGATCGTCAACTTGCCGCTGCCGCTGCCGCTGGGCTGATGGGCGCCAGGCGCGTCAGGCAGCCAGCGAGGGCAGGCACCCGCCTGGCGAGCAGTGGGCCTCGTGTACCTCTTGGCCCTATGGCTCCTGGTATGTCTCGATTCACTCGCCGCCGCGGGGGCGAGGAGGGCCGCGCTGTGCCAGACAAGCTACGGTATCGACGGTTCGGCACTCCTGGCGCTGTGCCGACGGAGCGCTTCGACTGGCGCACGTGGTGCTCGGGGACGGTTGACGCTCCGGCGCGGCTGGACAGGGTAGAGGCGGCGCCACGGGACCTCCAGGCATCGACCGAGGTGCTCAGTGTCGGCGACATCAGCATCGTCGAGGTGCGCTGCGGACCGGCCCGGGGACGCTGGCGGGGGGAGGGTACCGAGGCTGGCAACATGCTGCGGGTCGACATCCTGCACCGCGTGCCTGGGATGACCGGGTGTTGGCACAATTGTGACTCGACGGTGGGCGAGTCCACGGTGCTCCTCGGTCGCCTCGCCGGTTGGTGCCCTGCCCGGGCTGGCCTGCGCTCGATACAGGTGAATGTGCCGCGCAGGCTGCTGCCGGTCGCGGATGCCGCGATTGACCGGGTCACTGACCTGCAGCTTCCGCCTGACCTTCCGCTGTTCGAGACGCTGGTCCGCCCGTTGCTGCTGGGAATGGTCGGCCGCCTCGAAGACCTGTCACGCAGCGCCACCGCCGATCTCGGCACCGTCTGGCTCGCACTGGTGACCATGCTGGTGCGGTCGCTGGACGGGGAGAGCACGGACGGCGAGGAGCTCGCGCCGGCGCGGCGGCTGCGGGCACAGCGGTTCATCGCGGCGAACCTGGCCGACCCGAGCCTGGACCCGGACGCGGTAGCGGCGGCGGTGCACATGTCGCGCCGCAGCCTGTACCAGCTTTTCGCCAGGGACGGCGAGGGTGTCGCCGCCTCGATCCGCCGGCAGCGCCTGGAGCGGGCGCGGGCAATGCTCCTTGACCCGGCGTACCGGCGTCGCCCGATCGCCGAGGTCGCGGCCGAGGTCGGGCTGCTGAGTGCGGCGCATTTCAGCCGGCTGTTCCGCGCCGAGTACGGCGAGTCGCCCCGCGACGCCCGGGCCCATGCCACCCGGGCGAGCGCGTATCCCCAGCGGCTCCATGCCCCCCAGATGGCCTCGCCCGGTGGCCCCTGACTGGCCTACCGAGGAGCGGCCACGGAGCCGGGAAGCTCCTGCGAGGGCATGGGAAGGACTACGAGGTCACCTGGTAGCGGGCTTGCATGCCGGCGAGGATGTGGTCACCGACATGGCAGTGGAACTGCCAGACGCCGGGGGCGTCCGGGGTTACCTCGGCGGTGACCATGGTCGCGGGCAGCAGGCTGGCGACGTCGGTGCGCATCCCGTTGATGGTGACGGCGCTGCCGTGCCAATGCGGGGTGTGCAGGTCCACCTCGGTGCCCATGCCCATCAGGTACCAGCGGACCCGTTGGCCGGCCTTGAGCTGCACGACCGGCCCGTTGCCGTAGACATAGCCGTTGATGGCGTGCATGAGGTTGGACTCGACAAAATCGGGGTCGGCCGGGTCAGGTGCTGGGCGGCCGGCGAACCGGCGGATGTTGGGGGCGAGCAGCGGGCTGGCGTTCTCGTCGTCCACCTCGAAGAGGCTGAAGACCTCCCGGTCGACGTCGGCGGGACTGCCGTCCGGTCGAGCCTTCCCGCGCGCGGTGACGACCAGAAAGCCGCTCAGCCCGGCGTACACGTCGGCGATCTCGTCGGCGTGCGAGTGGTACATCCATACCGCCGACGACCCGTCCATCGGTCCTGGTCCGGCCCGGTCGGGCACCTGCCACGTGTAATGGACGGTGTGCCCGGTGGGTACGGCGGCGGCGGGATGGGTCTTGCCGGTGCCGTCGCTGTACGGCGCTCCCTCGCTGTCCTTGGCGTAGCGGACACCGTGCGGATGGATGCTGGCCCGGAACGGGCAGGTGTTGCGGAAGGTGACCTTGACCGTGTCACCGACCTCGGCCCGGATCGCCGGGCCGAGGTAGCCCAGGTATGCCTCGCTGGCTGGCCGGCGTTGGACCGTGCTGAACGAGGCGTCGGTGTAGCCGCGGTACAGGCACTTGAGGTACCGCGAGCCGATCCGCCCGGGGCCATGGGCCACGAAGACGTTCTCCCGCGCGCCGAAGGGGGTGCCGGTGATCTCGTTGCGCCTGAGCGGCGCGTAGTCCCAGACCACCTGGTCCGCCGAGATGAAGTACTCCCGGGTCAGGCCGGCAGACCCGCTGCCAGCACCAGCGTGGAGCCCATGGTCGCTCCCCCCGGCGCACGCGGTGGTGAGCAAGGCGGCGGTGAGCGCTACGTTGCCAAGACGGCGGACGGGCATATGTGTCTCCCGAGATTAGGCGAGGCTAGCCTGACCCAAAGCCACTCAACGCAGCACGCCTCCCGGCTCCCTGCTTACCTCGGATGACACCGCTTCCCTGGCGGTGCCGGTCCGGGCCGACCGGCGGCTAGCCAACACCGCGTCGAGCGACCACCGGCCAGGCCCGAGCGCCGCGATCAGCAGGAACGCCCAGCAGAACATGGCAGACGCCTCGCCGCCGTTCTGGATGGGCCACAGCGCCTGCTGCTGGTGTACTACGAAGTACGCATACGCCATCGACCCGGAGCTGGCCAGAGCGGCCGGCCGGGTGAGCAGGCCGACCAGCACCAGGGACCCGCCAACGAGCTGGATCAGGGCGGCCCACCATCCGGGCCACTCGCCGACAGCCAGCGGACCGCCGTGTGGGCCGCCGAGCACGTTGAACAGCGACGCGGCGCCGTGGCAGGCAAACAGCAGGCCCACCACCATGCGGTACAGCGACAGGGTGCGGTCGTCGAAGAAGGGGATGCGGGGATGCTGGGCCACCGGAGCCTCCCGAAATAGATTTAGGTTAGGCTAACCTAACTCTTGCCTGGGCTGTCAACCGTTTCGTGTGTTCTCCACCCATACGTCGTACGACGGGGGCGCACCAACCGGCATGGCCCAGGCGGCGTTGGTCCGGGGCCGGGCGCCGTGGGCGACGTGGGCGACGTGGGCGCCGTGGCGCCTTCTGCTGTGCCGCCGGCCGGCCGGCGGAGGAGGCCGGCGGCCTTGACCAAGGTAGGACAGTCTTCACCGGGCCACCGGCGTGCCCACCCGCTGGGCCTTCGTCGGCCCGCCACCGCTGGCGGGGATCGCCGCCCCGCCCCGACGCGCCAGCATTAACCTCCTCTTTCCGAAGCTCATTTGTGGTGCGGTAAGAGGAAGATCATCAATTGGAGCAGGCGCAGTGTCTCCCGACTCATCCCAAGACCTATCCTGGGCAAGTGATGTGGGCCGAGACCGTAGGTCAGCTGAGGACCGAGCTGTTGACACTTAGCCAGGGTTGGGAGATTGGTTCCACGGACAACTATGAGACGGTTTTCCACACCGGGGGAGAAGATTGCGGTTGCGGTAGTTGGCGGCGATGTTGACACAGGAGTGGAAGGTTCCAGCACCCCAAGGCCGGCGCGTCGGCGAGGCCCGGTGACCGTAAAGAGGCTCGAGCGGAACACCGTCAGTGGACTTAGCTGACGCTCTTCCCCGGCGTTCCTCCGGAAGAGGACGTCCACATGAGAGATGACGAGCGATGTGTTACATGGTTCTTCATGCCACGAGCGCGCGACGGTAGTATGTACAGTGAGCTGTCCCTGGCACTGATGCCGGGGCAAGGTTTGAGAGTCGGCCGCTGGGCCGAGCGGGTCATCATGCCCGCGACCCCCCTGTCAGGCGTGGCCGTCACGCCAACTGAGCCTGACAAAGACGGACCCCGTCGGGCGGCAGTCCATGTCGAACGTCGGTAAATCTCATGCCGGGGACTTCAACCCCAGCCGTCTCCGGGTCGCCCGTGAACGACGCAGTATTACGAAGGAAGCTCTCGGTCAAGCCTGTGGTGTTACCCGAAGAGCTGTCACTGGCTGGGAGGCAGGCAGGGTGGAGAACCCTCCCGTTGAGCTTATCGTGGAAGCTCTGGCCTTTCCAACGTCCTTCTTCTTGGGGAGGATGTCGATGAAGTTCCTGTCGATGCCGTCAGCTTTCGGGCGCTGACGAGCGAAACTTGAGCTCTGAGGGGGATAAAAGTGCTGGTCACGGGTGGTTGACAGGGTGTGATGACAAGCGGAGCGGGCTCCTTCTCTCTATGTTCTTGAGTGTGTGGACAAGAACCAAAGAAGGAGCCCGAGATGGAAGCATACGCGCTGGAGATCTCCGGTGGGGCGTTCGGTCAGTCGCGTGAGCGTTTCGAGGCGATGGTCTCCTGGCTGGGTGGTCACCAAGCACACGCGCTGACCCACGGGGAGCTGGAGGCACGGCTTCAAGCCGAGGGCCGGGAGCTGCTGCAGGCGCTGACCCAGGACCATCTGGACCCTGCGTGCGCAGCGCGAGACCCGCCTGGAGGAGGTCGTGGGAGCCGATGACATCCGCCGCGCTCATCCCGAGACAGGACGCACCCGCTCACTGGCCACGGTGTTCGGTCCGGTTACGGTGCGACGCTGGACCTACCGCGCACCAGGGGTACGCCAGTCTGCACCCCGCCGACGGCACAGCAACGGCGACTTCGACGACTACTGGGACGGGCTCGATTGTTCGACTCGGGTTTCCGGATCAGGAGCGATTCCCCGGCGGTTGGTCATCGCGTTCACCGAGCACCCCATGCCGTCTGGCCGCACGGCCGTCGTGCTCACGCTGGTGTCAGCTGAACCGAACGCCTTTCCAGGTGGCCCGGTGCACCACGACGGCGGCAAGATCATCGGTTACCAGATAGGTAGCCCGGTCGGTGATCCGTTGACGGACAGTTCCGGCGCACCGCCGCCTACCGCTATCACGACGCCATCCATCTTGCGTTCAGGCCGTCTTGAGCTGATCGCCCCTCCTCAGCATGTCGGTGAACGGTGGTACCAGGACAGGGCGATCAGCGGGAAGATCCGAGGGTAGGAGCCGTAGCGAATAGGTGAGTCCCGAGGAAAGACGGCCCCGGTGAACTGGGCTTCCTGCCATAGGCCGGAGGGTTGCTGGTGGGTCAGCAGCCAGGTGACGCCGCGGTGCACGTGGTGGTCACGTCGGCCGGCGGCGAGCAGGCCGATGAGCGCCCAGGCGGTCTGGGAGGCAGTGGACGGCCCGCGTCCACGCCACTGCGAGTCTTGGTAGGAGCGTTGGTCCTCGCCCCAGCCGCCGTCGCTGTTCTGGTGGCCGGTCAGCCAGGCTGTGGCGCGTTGCACGGCTGGGGTGTCGGCCGGGATACCGGCGGAGTCGAGGGCCGCCAGGACCGCAGCGGTTCCGTACAGGTGGTTGCAACCCCACTGGCCCAGCCAGGAGCCGTCCTGCTCCTGGGCGGCCAGCAGCCAGCGCACTCCTGTCCGCACGCGGTGCCGGTAGCGGGGACCGGCCTGGGCGAGGACCTCGACCGCATGAGCGGTGACATCGGCGCTGGGTGGGTCGACCAGGACTTCCGGGTCGGGATAGGGCAGGCGTCGCGCGCGGCGGACGCGCGCGTCGGCGTCGAACGCGGCCCATCCTCCGTCCCTGCCGGCCATACCGACCAGCCAGTCCAGGCCGCGATGGCACGTGTCGTCGAGCTGGTGCTGGCCTGCCTGATCGGGTGTCCGGCCGGGTTTGTGGTTGCGGTGGTGGAGCAGGACGTGCAGCACCATGGCGGTGTCGTCGGTGTCGGGGCTGTGGCGGTTGCAGTATTGGAAGGCCCATGCGCCGGCTGGCAGGGTGGGTCGGTGCGCGCTCCATTCGCCGGGTGTTCGTTGCTGGCGCGCGGCCAGCCAGGTGATACCTCGCTGCACGGCGGTGTCGGCGGCGGCCGACCCGGATGCCTGCAGGGCCTGCACGGTCAGCGCGGTGTCCCACACCGGTGAGTGAGAGAACCGCACACTCGTGCGCCCCCGGGTCTCTTGCTGCTCAAAGGCCAACAGCCCGCGGAGTGCTCGTTGCAGCACGGCTCCCTCGACCCGGTCACCTAGCAGATGCAGCGCCAGGATGGAGTAGACGGTGTAATGGTGCACACCCCCCCAGCAGCCGTCCTGTTCCTGCCGGTCACGCAGCCAGCGGCCAATTCGCTGCAGTGCGCGCCGACGTAGCCATCCCGGCATGATCCACTCGTAGGCGGCCAGGATCCTGGCCACGGGGTCGGCGGGCGAGCTGTGGGCCGCCGGGGCGGCCCACAGCTCGGTCAGGTCGAACCCTGGAGATCGAACCGGGCGAAAAGCGGTGATCACTGCCATAGGCAGCATCGCGGCCTGAGCCCAGACAGCTAGGTCATGCACTGACAGCGGGCCGCGGGCCGGTAACAGGATCAGTTCCGGGGGGATCACGGGAACGTCGTTCCACTGCCGCTGGCCGAACAGCGCCAGCCAGAGTCGCGCCGTGCCCCGACAAGCCGCCAGGCCGCCTTGGTGCCTGACCCATGCTGCCGCGGCCCGCATGTGCGCGTCGCCGGGCTGGTCGCCGGTGATGCGTAGCGCCAGGTAGGCCATGCTGGTCGTGGACAGCTGGTGGGGGCCACCCGGGAAGTTCTGCCAGCATCCGGTGGGGGTCTGCTGGGATCTGATCCAACGGGCGATGGCGTTACCGCTCTGCGGCGGGGGCAGTCGCAGAAAGGCATGCAGGAGCAGATGACAGGCGTCGATGGTGACCTTGTTGTTCAGCCCTTCGTGCCAGTGGCCGTCCTGCTGTTGCCGGGCCAGCAAGGCGTGTACCGCCCGATCAGCTGCCTGGGCCGCTGCGTGACGCAACTGCGCCTCAGATTGCAAGGGCATCGGAGTCCACCGCAGTGTCGTCACCGGACGAGGTGGCCAAGTCGGCCAACCGGGTGCGAAAGACACTGGCCGGCACCAGGTTCAGGGCATTCAGGGCCTGACGGGTGTGCACGGCGACCATCGCCTGCGCCGCAGTCAGTGCTCCCGTTGCCTGCACCAGCTCACACATGCGAGCCAGGCGGATGCCAGGGTCGCCGGGGCCGAGCAGGACCTGACGCAGCATATCCCGCTGGATGGTGGAACCACGCTGATGAGCCAGCAGCACCGGCAGCGTGGGACGGTGGTTACGCAGGTCGCTGTCAGCGGGCTTGTCCGTGCCCGCCGCTCCGGAAGGGTTGATCTGCGCATAGGGCAGCAGATCATCGTGGAACTGGAAGGCCAGTCCGTAGTGTTCACCGAAGGTGGCCAGCGCGTGGACCTCGGCGGAACGTCCACCGCCTAACAGTGCGCCGACCATGCAGGCTGCTCGGGTCAGCGCTGCCGTCTTGGCGCGCGCCACCGCCACGTAGTCCTCGATCGGTGTGTCCAGCTCACCGGCCAGGGACAGTTCGGCCAAGGCGCCCCGGCAGGCCGTGACCCCGGCCTCGGCCTGGACCCGCATCGCCGCCACGACGCGCTCGTCCGGCATGCCGCGGCTGGCGGCCCGGCCCAGTGCGGCGAAGCACTCGAAGAACAACGCGTTCCCCGCGATGATCGCTTGTTCCGGCCCGAAGGCGGAGTGTATGGCCGGGCGCCCCCGCCTGGTGAGGTCGCCGTCGATGATGTCGTCATGCAGCAAGCTGCCGGTGTGCACGGCTTCGAACCCCACCGCCACCGGCAGCACTTGATCGATATCTCCACCGACCGACAGCGCCGACCACATCACCAGCAACGGCCGCACCAGCTTGCCCGGCGGCACCAGCGCATACCGATGCATCTCTGCCAGCCCGTCCGCGCCCTCGGGCCAGCGCGTTGTCAATTCTGTTACCAGTGCCGCACGCACAGCTGCGGCGCACTCCATCTGACCAGCGAGCTCTGGGCCGCTTGCGGCCTGTGGCTCGAGGTGATCGCGCCCGGCCAAGGGTAGGGAAGCGGGCGAGGCCGACGTCACGGGAGGGTCCATAGGGCATCCCTTCGGTCAGTGCGCGCCCGGGGAGGCGACCGGGTCACGAGCGGGGGTGCCATAGCGACCGGAGGTCATGTACCAATCGCAATAACCGCGGGTGAAGATGCAGATCTCATCGAGGTAGCGACGGGTGGGTTCTTTCTGATGCGGCGGCGCACCCAGGCGCTGGTACCATTCTGGAAGTTCAGCACGCAGCCGCAGGATTTCCTGGCTCAACTTGCGCACCATCAGCTGCGTCTCCTGTACCGCCTGCGAGCGAGACAGGCCACGCTGGCTTTCCAGCGCAATGATCAGGTTGAGGTACTGGCCGCGCGCTTCTTCCTTGTCCAGCGAGACGGCACTGTTACAAATAGCGGTGATATGTTGACAGTTGACATAGATCACCCGAACCTCAGGGGCGTGGAAAATCTCATCGGGCAGTTCGTAGCGGCCGATGCGCTCGACCAGGTCGAGAAAGACGCCGCCAGTGGTGAGGAGGTGACCCTGCAGCTGCAGCAAGGCGTCGAAGCTGGGCGTCGTCCCGCGCCGATACAGGTCGGCTTCCTCCACCGAGGCGGCGATCGCCTCCCGATAGTGGCCGGCGACCCGGGCCTGCCATCGCGGCGACATAGTGGCGGTGGCTCGGCGCCAGACGTCGGCGCATGCCTCCAGGATCGGCGGCCCGGCAGCGGCAGAGCCGTCAGGACCTTGCAGTCTCGCCAGCACGACATGCGCAGCCTGTTCTCTTTGCTGGTCGTTTAGCTCATCGAAGTAGTCGTCGCACAACGCGCACACGCCCAGCATGTCCACCCCTATGGCCAGATCAGAGCTGCGGGCACCGGGGTACATGCGAGCGCCGCCACCACCGATGTCCCAGGCGAGGTACGACGCGCGGGCCTCGGGAGTGGGCAGCAGGCCCAAGCGGGTGACCCAGTCCAGGTGGGCAGCGGTCGCTGCCTTGGCATCGGGGCTGATAAGCGATGGGAAAGGAACGTCGTAATCGATGTCTTGTGGCACCGTCGTCTCCTTATACTGTGCTGCGCCACCCGTCAGGTCGAGAGCCGGAGCTTGTCACGGTACTGAGTTCACTATCGCCGGCCGGTGGGGATGGCGGCCCGCCGGCCGCGTCGGCACCGAAAGTGCGAGTCCGGTTAATGTAGGTTTCCAGGGCGCACCACAAGGCTCGACGATCGAAGTCGGGCCACATGATGTCGGTGAAATACAGTTCGGCATAGGCCGCCTGCCACGGCAGGAAGTTGGAGGTACGCTGCTGCCCGCCAGTGCGGATCAACAAATCCACGTCGGGCAGATCGGGATAAGGCAGGTAACGGGCGAACACGGCCTCATCGATGTCGCCGCCGGCCAGGCGGCCGGTAACCACGTCGCGGACGATGGCGTTGGCAGCGCCGGCGATCTCGGCTCGGCCGCCGTAGTCCACGCACATCATCACCGTCGCGGCGCGGTTGTGCTGGGTCAGGTCCTCCAGGCGGGCCAGTTCCTCGGCCACCGCGCTCCCCACCCGATCCCTGCGACCCAACCAGCGGAACCGCACGCCCATGCCGCGAAAGAGCTGGCCCATCTGCCGTGCGGCGTGCGGGAGGTGCTGCATAATGCTGGCCACCTCATGCGGTGTCCGGCTCCAGTTCTCGGTGGAAAACCCGTACACCGTCAGATAGGGCAGACCTATCTCGACCACCCCTCGGACGATGTTGATAAACGCCTCCTGACCCGCCCGTTGCCCCTCGAGTGGCGTCAGGCCCCGCCCTATGGCCCATCGACGATTACCGTCAGTGATAATCGCCACATGCTGCGGCAGGCTCTCCGACGGCAACGATGGCGGTTGCTGTCCCCAAGGACCGAAGGCACCACGGCCGGCGTCTGACCGTGGTGCCATGACGCCCTGCTCCGCAGCGACCGCATCCGTATCCGTGTCCGCACCTTCGCCGGGAGCTGCTTCACCGGTCATCGAACCTCCCAACAACAGGGGCGAGATTCCGCGTCGTTGGCCGCCACTGCGTTTGTCCGGGTGACGGGTCGAGCTACGGCGGTCGGCCCTGTGAAGGGCCTCAGGCGAGAGGCGTTGCGCAGCTCGGCAACCAGATCCAACCGACTATATACCTCTCTGGCATGAAGCTCAACGGCTTGGTGATGTGATCACATTAAGAGATGACCTTGGGGCTCTCAAGTTTCGCTGTTTATGCCGCTGGGTCCTCCCAGGCCAGGCGGATGGTCTGGAGTTCTGCCGGGGTGGGCTGTTCGGGGCGGGCGGGCTGGAATCTGGCGGCGATGAGGACGCGGCGGAGCTTGGTGAGGATGTCGGAGGTGGAGGGGTTGGTCTTGGTGCGGTACCAGGGCCTGCGGGCGCGGTGGGCGGTGACGTCGTCGGTGTGGTGGTCGGCGGTGGCGTACCAGCAGACCGCGAGTGTTAGGCATGCCAGGCCGAACGGGACGGTCCGCTCGGCTGCCCAGGCCTTGCGGTTGTGGGCTTGGCCGACGCCGGCCAGCTGCTTGGCGTCTTCGATGGCTACCTCGGCTGCCGACTCGCGCACGAGCACCACGGTCACCGGCTGTGCACCGAACACCGAGCACCACAGGCAGCTGATCGTGGCGGTGTGCACGGTGCGGTCGGCGCCGTAGCGGTGGACCGTGGTGGAGGTGAAGGTGGTGGTGCGGGCCAGGTCGGCCAGCTTGTCCAGCTTGTTGACCTTCTTCGGTGGCCGTCCGCGCCGTCCGGTGCGCGGCGGCGCCAGCTCGTACAGGGCGGCGTCCTTGCGGAGCCCGGTGGTCCAGCTGGCCTGCCCGGGCAGCTTGTTCAGCTCCTCGCCGGGTGTAGGCGGCGTCGGCGACCACGTGGATGTGGCGGCCGGGCAGTGCCTCGGCCAGCGCGGTGAGCATCCCTCGGGCCAGCCACAGCCGGGAGCCGCTGACGGTGTTCTTGCGGACCAGCCGCGCGGCCACCGGCAGGCACACCGGCCGGGTCAGCATCGGCAGGCTGATGAGGATTTCTGCGATCACACCGCGCACCGCAAGGACGGCCCTGCCCCACAACCCAGGCCATGCCCCACCCGGCCCCGTCACCACGGCCTCGCCGCCGCCCAAAATGGCGAAACTTGAGTAGTACGGCAGCCGCACTTCGTAATCTGACCTTCATTTAGGCCTGTATGTCCAGTTCGGTAGGCGAGGTTACAGGCCTAATGTTCGATTATTGGGATGCGCCTGGGCTCGTTGGCAGCGAAGTGCGGCTGCCGTACTAGCTCCGAGCGCGGGACTGATACCCCAGATAGTCGCCGCACCCTCCTTAGCTGACGTCATGACTCTGAAGAAGTACTGGCGCGTATCGGCCACGGCGATGGTTCGAAGGCTCAAACAGCTCGGCCGGATAACCGAGTGGCAGTACCGGTCGTGGATGGTCGAACTAAGTCAGCTGGACGTTGAGAAGACTGTCGGTCGAGCTTGGTATCCCTCTCTCGGACAGCGATCTGCGACACCTGGAGAGTGCTCCTTGGCTCCGTCGGAACGAAGGCCTCGACAACCTCATTCTCGACAACCTCATTCTCCCAGTGCGGAGGAGAACTTTTCAGCACCCGAGGCAGCATCCATGTCGGCGCGCCATAACCGCCGTACCACGCCAGCGCGTGGTACGGCGGCCAGTCGTTAGGCAGGTGTCTGGTCGCGGAACTCGCGCACCGCCTCGGTGAGGGCGGGCACGTCGAGGACGTCGGCCATCAGCCCGACCTGCTCCTCCCACACCTCGGCGGGCACGGCGTCGCGCAGCTCGTCCTCAAGGACGTGATAGACGGGGAGGCCCAACTGGGCCCCGGCCAGCGGACCTGCCCAGCTCGGGTCTCCGAGCACCACCGTCTCGGCGGCGATCCCGGCGCTCTCGGCGTCTGGGGCGCCGAGCAGCACCACCAGCGCGTCGCGGCCGTGGGTGTCGGCCAAGCGCTTGATCGTCTCCTGGGTGGACAGGTCCATGGCTCCGGCCGACGTTCAAACAAAGCATTCGGTGGCCACATACGCCACCGAGCCGCCGGCCGCCTCCACGCAGGCGGCAATCGCCGGCCCGGCGACCCCGTCACGCTCGCCAATCGCAATGACCTGCTTGCCGTCGAACATCATTCCTCCTCTGCGTGCAGGCGGCCCAGCTCGGTTGCCAGCCACCTGTCGAGCTGCGCGGGCTGGAGGCCGGGATGGGAGATCCGGGCCACCTCCCGGCCGTCACGGAACAGCAAAAGGGTGGGCAGGCCACGCACCTGGTGCGCGATGCACAGCCGCCGCGCCTTGCTGGCATCCAGCTTGACCACGGCCAGCTCGGGATGTGACTCGGCGATGCCCTCCACGTGCGTGCCCAGTGCCACGCACGGCCGGCAGTCAGGCCCCCATACGTCGACGAGCACGAGCCCCGTCGCGACCAGCTCGTCGAAGGTCTCTCGGGTTGCCTCGGCCACGCTCGCCATCCCAGCCTCCAGTGCTTACGATCCGTTGCGTTCCAGCAGCACGCTCATGCCGTCCGAGCGCTGGCTCATCCGCCCGAGGAACAGGCTGCCCTTGGCCAGCAGGAGCACCCTGGTCGCGGACCCGGCCCGCAACCGTGCCACGGCGTGCGGCAGGTAGCACAGCGCCGAGGCCAGGTGACCCTGGGTGGGCGCGTAGCCCGGCATGCCCCGGGTGGCGACGAACTCGTCGATCTCGTCCCGGGTGATCTCGCCGCGCCGGACGGCCAACGCGGCGATGGTGCGGTAGTTGCGGGCCGCCACGTCGCCGGAGCCCTGCGGCTCGGTGACCTCAGGGTCGTGCAGCTCGGTGGCGTAGTCGTCCACGTCCAGCAGCCGGGCGCCGACCGCTTCCAGCGGCCGGACGGCCAGGTCGTGCAGGATCTGCGCGCCCGAGCCGCCGGATGACACCCGGTGCCGGCCGACCGCGTCCAGCCGGACCCGCGGCGAGACGCCGTCGTCGGCGGTGACCAGCAGCGCCGCCCCGCCGATCACATCCTCCAGCACCGGCAGCCCGTGCTTGAGATGGCCCTCGAACTTCATCCCCAGCTTGGGCAGCGACCCGCCGGCCACCACCGCGACCTGCTCGAACACGCCGGCCACCACCAGGCTGGCGGCGATCACCAGCGCCGGGATCGGCGCCGCGCAGAAGTCCTTGACGTCCGCGCCGGAGGACTCGGTCAGCCCGGCCACCGCGGCGATGGTCTTGCCCATGTTGCCGCCGCCGCGCTGGTACCGGTCACCGACCGCCTCCTCCGAGCAGGAGATCGTGTAGTCGACCGCACCCGGGTCGAGGCCGTGGTCGTGCAGCAGGTGCAGCAGCGCCAGGGTGCCGGTGGCCTTGCAGGCCAGGTTCTCCAGCAGTACGGGGGCGGCCAGCGCCTCGTCCTGCTCATGCGCGCCGGACAGCGCGCCAGCCAGGGAGTCCGGCCCGCGGTCCGAGCCAAGGTGCAGCGGGAGGGCACCGACGGCGACCGCGGCCGCGGCGTCCTTGCCGGCGGCCGTGACCCGGCCGAGGTCGAGGTGCGTGCCCAGCGGGTGGCGGGCCAGGCTGTGGGCCGCGCGCTCGGCGACCTCCGGCTGCAACGACAGCAGGTCGAACTCGTCGACCGCCGCCATCAGCCCGAGGAACTCCTCCTCTGGCATCAGCTCGCCGAACGGCGCGAACCGCTGGGCCGCGGGGTGGGTGGCACCGACCCAAGGCCGCGCTGGCAGCTCGCGCGGATGGCAGGCGCCCAGGAACGCCTGGTGCGGCGGGTAGCCCACCACGTCGTCGAAGCTGCGCAGCGCATCGAGGAAGCGCGTGGTCTGCTCGGGATCACCGGCCAGCGTCCGCATCGGCTTGGAGCCGTGCCGGGCCAGGCCCGGGGTATGGGCGAGCACGAGGCTGGCCGCTCGGACGACCGCGGTCTCAGGCACCGGCCGGCTCCGCGGTGTCGACCTCGAAGACCGTCGGCCGGTCGACGTGGGTGGTGACGGCCACCAGCGCCCGCTCCAGCAGCCGGCGTCGCCAGGCCCGCTCGGCCTGCGGTGACAAGGCGGGGTTGCCCGCCGGGTACGGGATGCCCCCACCGGGCACGATCCGCGGCGCGCCCACCTGCTCGGCGATGGTGACCAGGTTGGTGACCAGGGCGGTGGGGATACCCGCCCGCTCCACCTCTTTGGCAAGCGTTGACCCGCAACGCGTCCCGGTCCCTCAAGTGGCGGTGAGGATCGCCGCCTGGACGCCGGCCTTGCGTAGCTCCGCGGCCCACTCCACGCCGAACCGCCGCGCGGTGGCCACCGAAGTGCCGTTGCCGACGGTGACCAGGAACTCGCCGTGCAGCCGGCCGATCGCGCCGTCGCGCTCCAGCTCGCGGGCGGCGTCCAGCGGCAGCATCCGGTTCGGGTCGGCGTTGGCGGCGACGGTCGCGAAGCCGCCGTCCACCGACTCCCAAGCACCGGTGGCGAGCTCCTCGATGCCCTCGATCTGGTACCGCAGCCAGCGGGTCGCTCGGGCGGACTCCAGCCGGTCGGGGTTGCCGGCGGGTACCAGCGCGCCCTCGGTGAGCAGCGCCACAGCCGCGCTGGCCGTCTTGTCCAGCGGCGCGGCCGGCACGACCGCGTCGAAGCCCCCCACCGGGATCTCGGTGGCCTCGGTGTCGCCGCCGAGCCGGCGCAGCACGAGGTCGACCGCTCGCCAGGCGGCGCGCCGTTCGACCAGCCGGCCCACGCGGGCAACCTGGGCGATCCGGCCGTCGGCCGCGGTCAGGCTTTCGCTGGTGGCGAGCTTGGCCACGGCGGCGGCCAGCCGCTGCAGCGAGGGCCGCATCTCCCGGGCGGTGGCCCCGGCGGCGATCACCGGCGCCGTCCCGGCCTCGGCGAGGCCGGGGTTGTCCGGGTGCATCGAGCCCAGCGCCGGCAGCCCGGCCGCCGTGGCGGCGGCCACCAGCCGGGCGCACGCCAGCCCGTACCGGCCGCTGCCGAACGCCGGGCCGGCGACCAGCAGCTCGGCGCCGGCGGCGCGGGCCAGCCCAAGCAGCTCCGCGGAGACGCCGGGGGTGGTCGCCGCGTGGTCGTCGCCACAGACGATCGTCGCCACGATCCGGTGCTGCTCACCGAGGAGCTGTTGCAGCAGCCGGCCGGGGCCGGCCGGACCGTCGATCACCCGCGGGCCGAGGTCCGCCGCCTCCTCGCCGCCGAGCCCGGCGTAGAACTGGTTGAGGTAGTGCGCGATCCGCATCAGGCCGCCTCCTCGGCTCGGCAGGTCAGCCGCCCGGCGCCCAGCGGGCTCAGCGCGCTCAGCATCATGGCCACCGGGGCCTCGATGGCGGCCGTCGCGTCGACGTCGAGGATCCGCAGCCGGTCGCCGCCCAGCGCGCGCTCGACCGCCGGTAACCGCAGCCGCTGGTCGTAGTTGCCGGTGCTGACCAGCGCGCCCCGCCGCGGGCCGGCCACCAGCGGCGGGCCGGTGCCGTCCGGGCCGGACATCTCCGCGTACAGCGCGACCGCCGCCAGGCTCAGCGCCTCCAGCGCGTCGACCTTGAGCGCCAGGTCGTTGTCGGCGTTGCCGGCACCCTCCTTGGTCACGATTGCCGCGTCGAACCCGGCGGCGCGGCACAGCCAGGCAGCGTGCGTGGAGCACAGCTCCTTGCCGGACTGCTCTACCGGCTCCGGCGACAGCACCAGCCCGGCGAAGCGCAGGTCACGGCCGTCCCGGGCGCGCAGCTCGGCCAGCACCGGATGGTTCTGGTGCAGGTACGTCGGGTTGCGCAGGGCCGGGTGGCCGTACTGGCCGCTGACCACGGCACCGTCCTCGACCTCGGCCGGGTCGAACAGGGTCGGCAGGCTGCCGGCCATGCTGCGGCCGTACACGAAGACGTCCTTGAACGCCCCCTGGGTCTGCAGGTTGGTGATCACGCCCACCCGAGGCAGCCCGCCGGTCGGCTCGCCTGGCCGGTGCGGTTCGGCCAGCTCCTCCACCGCATCAGGCTCAGCCTCGACCGCGGCTTCGGCGAGGTGCGCCGCCAGCCGCAGCGACCCGCGACGTACGGCCGCGTCCACCTCCGCCCAGGACGCCCCGTCGGCGGGGTCGAACTCGACCACGACGTTGTGGGTGCCTCCGAACGGCGAGAGCTCCGCGGCCGGGCCGGTCATGTCGATCAGGCCCTCCTGGTTGCGGGGCAGGTACCCGGCGCTGAGCACGGCTGCCCCGCGCAACACGTGCGTCTCGGGCCCGCGGCGGCGGTTGACCGGCGCCAGCCAGCCGGGGAACATGCCGCCGCCCGGCCCCTTGGCGCGCGGCTCGACCACGTCCAGCGGGGCGATGATGCGCACCGCGTCGCCCGGCGAGGCGACATGCACGCGGACCGCCGCCAAGGCGGGGTCGGCGTACCGGGCCTCGGCCTGGCTGCGGCCGACGAGGAGGCGGCCCTGCTCGTACCCGGTGGTCTCGCCTAGCTCGACAGTGTGCACGGTGTGGACGACGCGACGCAGTGCCTGCACGGTGCGACTCCGCTCAACCCGGGGCATGGGTGCCGGTGGCTCAGGCCATGTTAAGGGACAGTGGCCCGTTCGGCCGAGCGAGCGAGGGGCCGATCCCGGTCCAGCCCGTCGGCGGGCCGTTGACCTGCGGAGCGGGTGACCGGGATCGAACCGGCATGGCCAGCTTGGAAGATCGCCTCGGCGGTCAGGTAACGGTGCCCGCGGTGCTCGGCAGGCGGCCCGCCAGCGACCGCGAGTACTCCCGGTTGACCGCCCGTAATGGCCCGCCAATGGCCCGGCGGTCGCGCTGCCGCGCAGTGGGTACCGGAGTGTCCGGACCGGTGGCCGGGTGGGCGCACCGGACTAGCTGCGGCCCCCTCTGGCGGTGTTGCCGGTGGATGAGATGGAGGTCCTTGGTGTGAAAGGCGGCCGGGGACGGGTGTTGGAGCACCCACCCCCGGCCTTGATCCCCGACCCTGACTTGGAGGGTAGAGACCCATGGCAGAGGCTACGCAGTCTGAGCCGGACCGATTGCGGGTACGGCTCAGCGAGGGTGAGTCGATCGAGCTGGACGGCGGGACGGTGCGGCTCGACGAGCAAGAGCCGGAGCCGGCGCTGGTGTTGCGGCTGGTGCCGTGGCGGGCGCTGGCGCTGGCGCGAGTGCTGGAGGAGTGGTCGGCGGTCTCTCGGGCCTTCAGCCGGGACGGCCGGCCTGGGCCGCATGAGGTGGAGCTGTCCCGAGCCTTGGTGGCTGCGGCAGCCGCGATGAGCGACGCCGAACCGGTGCCGCGGATGCCGCGTGGCGGTCGCTCGGTGCCGAGTCGTCGCCGGTTGGCCGCGTTGGCGGCGCTGGGCGATCGTGAGGGCCGGCTGTCGGCGCTGCAACGGCTGGCCCTGGTAGACGCGGCTTCCTGGTGGTTGTCGGAGGAGCACGGTGGCGAGGAGTTGGCGTACGCGCTGTTGGATGCCGCATGCAGCTCGTCGGCGACGACCGAGCACGTGTATCTGACGCTGATCGCCGCGTCGCCCGCCGAGCCCCCGCCCCCGACTGATCATTCTGAGGACCTTTCCTCGTAGCTGCCGGTTCTCCGGGTGGCCGGTGGCGGTCAAGGCTCGCACGTAGTGCGATCCCGAAGGGACGCGTAGCGGCCTTGACCGGCGCCGGACGCCCGTTGAGAGAATCGGCCGCGGAGAGGACAGGCCCGGCCGCACGCTGACAGCTCCGCTGCGCCAGGTGTTCAAGCCCGGCGCCCGTGAGGACTTCTCATCCTCGGGTCCCCGGGCCTTCCGCTGTGCCGCCGCCGGGCCGGCCGCCCGCAGCGCAGCGAGGACCGGACCGGCCCGGCGAGCGGCGGCGGCCGAAGGCCGCCTCTTGACCCGAGAAAGGAAACTCCTCACCGCATTGGCTTCGGCGGTGCTGTCCGGTTGAGGCCGTGTCGGGCTGGTGGGGATGTGGCATAGTCGCCGTTGCCGCCAGCGTAGGTATGCCGGTTCGGGGGTTGTGGTGGGCGAGTTCGATCGTGTGGTCCTGCCTAGTGGTGAGCAGGTGTGGGTGCGGCCGGTCGCGGTGAGCGGGGGTGAGGGGGCTGGCTCGACGCGCACCGATGTCAGCTTGGGCGGCGCGGTCGCGCAGCTTGCGCAAGTGCCAGGTTTCGTGGAGACCGTGCAGGGTGTGGTCGACTCGGTGCGACTGGCGTTGGATCGGCACCGGCCGGACCGGGTCGAGGTTGAGTTCGGTCTGGAGATCAACGGGAAGACTGGCGTCGCGCTGGGGGTGCTGGGGCAAGCCGGCGGGGCGGTCCACGTGAAGATCACTGCTGGGTGGGGCGGGGGACACGGCGATGACGCAGCCGGCGGCTGATGACCTCGTTGACCTGGAGGGTCTGCTGGTGGCGGCGACGGTTCGGGTTGACGCGTCGGGTTCGTCGGTCGGGGCAGGGTTTCAGGTGGCGCCGGGCTGGGTAGTGACGTGTGCCCACGTCGTCGGCACGGCCGGTGTCCGGGTGAGGGTGCGTTCGGTCAGCGGTGCGAGCGCCGAGGGGGCGGTGCGGGATGTGTGGCCGCCAGCGTCGGCTGCCGGGTTGACCGGGCCGCCGGACCTGGCATTGGTCGAGATGAACAGCCCGTTCGACGTGCCGTGCGTGCGGCTGGACGAGCGGTGGCCGCAGGCCGGCGCCCGCCTGCTTGCATGCGGTCTGGCCGAGTCCTTCGACGGCGTGGCGCCGGAGACCGTCGAGTTGGGCTGCTCGGGGCAGAAACTGACCCCGGAGGCGGGCGTGCGGCTGCTGAAGCTCGGCGGGGAGACAGTCGTGCCGGGGATGAGTGGCGGCCCGGTGCTGAGCATGGTCACCGGCGGGGTCACCGGCATGGTGCGTACCAGCCATCACACCACGTTGCCGGCTGGCGGATGGGCGGTCCCGGCTGAGCTGGTCCGGGTACGGTGGCCGCGGGTCGCCGCTGCGCACGACGCGTATCACGCGGCGGATGATCGCTGGCGGCGTATCGCTGAGGGCTGGGCTGCTCTCGCCACGGACCTGTTCGTTCCTGCGGTCACGTGGCGCGACGGGCTGCCGCCGAGTGCGATGCTGCGGCCGGAGTATGGCCTAGTCGACTTCGTCGGGCGGCGCGACGAGGTCGACGGCCTGCTTGACTGGTGTGCTCGACCGGAGCCGTTCGGGCTGCGGTTGGTCACCGGTCCAGCCGGGCAGGGCAAGACCCGGCTCGCCGCGCACGTCTGCTCGGAGCTGGGGCGGCGATGGGTCGCGGGCCTGTTGCAAACCTGGCAGGCGGCCGGCGGGCCGCTGGCTGGTGGCGCTGACGCGCGCTTGTCGGTGGATCTCGCCGAACGGCTCGCCGGATGCAGTGCGCCGTTGCTGCTGGTCGTCGACTACGCCGAGACCTCTCCGGGTCTGGTGCTCCAGCTCGCCGGGCTGCTGCGGGACCGCGCTGCCATAACGGATGCGCCAGGACGGCTAATGCTGCTGGCCCGCTCGGCTGGGGACTGGCTTGCCGAGCTGCGCAGCCAGGCTGATGACGGCCTGGCCGGATTGCTGGGAGATGGCGTCGTGCTCCCGCTCGAGGAGCTGGTGCGCGCCCCGGATCGGGATGCCGAGTTCCGCCGGGCCGTAGCGGCGTTCGCCGTGCTGCGGGACGGTGACCCGGGACGTGTCCGATCCCCGGCCGACCTTGCCATCGGGCGGTACGAGCGGGTGCTAGAGGTGCACGCCGCTGCGCTGGCCGCGTTGCTTGACCAGGCCGACCCGGTTGCCGCCGTGGGTGAGGCTGGGCCGGTCGAGCGGGTTCTCGCGCACGAGCGGCGGTTTTGGAAAGCCACCGCCGCCGCCGCTGACCCGCCCCTCCCCGGCGCGGAGACTGATCGGCTGGACCAGGTCGTCACGGCCGGCACCCTCTACGGTGCGGTCGCAACCAGGGACGAGGCGGTCGCCGTCCTGGGCCGGATGCCGACATTCACCGAGGAACGGGCGCACGTGGTTGACCGGTACGCCCGATGGACGACTGATCTAGACCCGTCGGGCACATGGCTGTACCCGCTACGGCCGGACCGGCTCGGCGAGGACCACGCCGCGCAGACCGTGCTACGCGTGCCGGCGCTGGTGTCGGCGTTGCTGAAATCGGCTCCAGACGGCGAGGTGCCAGCGGCAGAACGGACTGACCTGGCGCTCACTGTACTTGGCCGCGCGGCGGTAAGGCATCCAGGTCTGAGGGTGTACCTGACCGCCCTGATCTGCGACCGCCTCGACCTGATGCCGGCAGCGATCCGCGTTACTCCAACCCTGGCCGACCCTGGCACGGTCGCCGCAGCGGTCCTCACGGCCCTCCACGCCGAACCTCCGTCCAGCGTGGAGCATGCCCGCGCGTTACTGCGCTGGCTTCCCGAGCACACGCTGAGCCTGCGCGAGGCAGCGGCGATAGTGACGGCGGCCGAGGCCGACCACATCAGGCGACGCGTCAAGCAGATGCCAGAGGACGAGACGAGCCTGTCCGACCTCGCCATGTCGCTGAACAACCTGTCGGTGCGACTGGGTGAGCTGGGTCGGCGGGAGGAGGGCCTGGCCGCCGTCGAGGAGGCCGTCCGCATCCGCCGCCGGCTGGCCGAGGCCCGACCCGACGCCTTCCTGCCCGACCTCGCCAGGAGTCTGAGGGTGCAGGCGTGGCTTCTGGAGCAGATAGGCGACGCCGATGGTGCGGCGAAGGTCACGGCAGAGGCGGATCACCTCGCCGGGTGACGTCGCATGCTGGTCTCGGCTTAAGGCGCTGCTCAGGCGGCTAGTCGGGCGATCTGCTCGTCAAGGGCGAGCGCGGAGCGACTGAGGATCCTTGGCTTGCCCTGCGAGACTGCGGAAGGTTCTGAGCCTGCGGCACCGGTTGCGTACGGAATCGCGGTTAGCAGTTGCGCGGCGGCACCCGCAAGTTGGTATGCGTCGGCGATGCCACCGTTGAAGGTCCTCTTACGCCGCGAGGTGGGCCAGTTGTTGGTCGAGTGCGCGCAGGGCGCGGGTGTCCAGGGGGCGGTCTGCGGCGGCGCGGAAGGCGCGCAGTGCGGTGGTGCCGGTGGCGTAAGGGGCCTGGTGGAGCAGGGCGGCGGCGTCGCTGGCGTGGGCGCACGCGGCAGCCGGGTCGTTGGCTTGCAGCTCGGCGGTGGCCAGGTCGAGCAGGACCAGGATGCGGTGCCGGCGGGCGGTTGGGGGGAGTTGGTCGAGTGCGTCGGCCAGGGCTTGGCGGGCGGCGGGGTGGTCGCCGGCTCGTAGGGCGGTATGTCCGGTGGCGGCGGTCAGGCCAGCGGGGGTGGGCCAGCTCAGCGACGCTGGCGCGGGGTGGCTGGTGGGGCCGGCCAGGGCGGTGCGGGCGCGATGTAGCGCGTCGCGGGCGGCGGGGTGGTCGCCCTGGTCGGCGTGGATGGTCGCCTCGAGGCTGGCCAGCCAGCCGGTGAGGGTGGGGGAGGGCCGGGCGTGGTCGCCTGCGGTGGTCAGGTGCTCCAGCGCGGCAACGGTCATCCCGTCGGCGGCGGCTAGCCGGGCGGCGTGGCCGTGCGCGGCAGTGGTGAGCTGCTCGTCGCCGGCTTGGCGGGCGGCCTGCAGCGCCAGGCTGTAGTAGGCGCGGCCAGACATGGGGTTGCCAACGTCCTCGGCGGTCAGCCGGCCGGCCAGGGTCGCTGCTTCGGCGAGGTTGGTCAGCAGCCGGCGGCGGTCCTGCGGTGCGGGGTCGTGACCGAGAGCGGCCTGGGCCATCCGTACGTGCGCGGCGATCGAGGTCAGCAGCGCGGCCGGGTCGGCGGACTCATACAGCACCCGGTAGCGGCCGGTGAGCTGTTCAAGGTCGGCCAGGGTGGCGGTGGCGGCCAGGGCGTGCCCGGGTGGGTCGATGGCGGCCGGGTCGAGCATGCCGAGCATGGTGCGGCGGGTGGCGGCGGCGTTTCGCCAGGCGTGCAGCAGGTGCGGGGCTAGCGTGGTGCCGGCCGCGCCGAGCTGGTCCAGCAGCGCGGCGGCGTGGTCCAGCATCCCGACCAGTGACTCATCCTCGGCGGGCGGCGCGGCTGGTACGGCGGCCGCGGTGGGGGCGGGTTTGAGGCCGAGCTGGTCGGGGGTGACGCGGAAGAGGCAGCAGAGCAGGTCGCGGTAGCGGGGGCTGACGCCTTTCACGCCACGTTCCCATTTGGCGATCATGTCGCCGTTCACGCCGACATGCTCCCGGCGCTGCATCCAGGCCAACTGCGCCAGCCGGTCAGCCATCTCCTGTTGGGTCCAGCCGAGGCGCTGACGGTACTCTCGCAGTCGGTTGGGGTGACCCGCGTCGATGGTCACGGCTGGGCACCCCCTCGGCGATAGCGTCGCTCGGCCGACCGCCCGGACGATGACGCTCCGGGCTCCCGGGCCATGACGACCCGGGCGGCTTTGAGCATGTGGGATGTTGTGCGCGGGCAGCAGGGGTTGAATGATGAGCTTTCGAATGCTCATAGCTCATGGGCGGGTGGAGGTCGGTAATGACCGAGACGTTCGGTGAGGCGCTGCGCAGGTCGCGTAAACTCGCTGGTCTGTCGCAGCCGGCGCTGGCCGCTCGGATCCATTTCTCGCAGTCGATGCTGAGCAAGGTCGAGACCGGCGCGGAGTCGGCGTCTTATGATTTCGCGAAAGCCTGTGACGCTGCGCTGAACGCGGACGGGAAACTTCTGAAGTTGGCCGCTGCGGCGGCACGGGCGGCGTCGGTGACTGGTGAGGAGCTGGAAGCGTGGGAGATCGCTGACGCGCTGACCCACTCGTCTGTCAGCCCGACCGCGCTGGACATGATGGAGCGGGCCGTTACCGGCTACGCGACGTGCTATCCGTCTACGCCACCGGAGGTGCTGCTGGTGCCGGTCCGGCAGCAGTTGCGGCGGCTACGACACGCGCTTACCCAGCCGCAGACCCTCCAGGTCCGCGGCCGGACGGTGCGGCTCGTCGGCGTGCTGTCCGGGATCGCCGGGAACCTCTGGCTGGACGTTGACCGGGCGGACCAGGCCGTGACGTTCTTCGAGCTCGGCCGGCTCGCCGGGTCCGAGGCCGAGGACGGCGATTTGACCGCGTGGGTGCTGGCCACGCACAGCATCGCGCCGTTCTTCGCCGGCCGGCCCGCCGAGGCAGCCGAGCTGCTGGACGAGGCGAACGAGCTGGCCCGGCGGTCGTGTGGGTCACGCAGGCGGGCGTGGATCGCCTCCTTGCGGGCACGTGCGTACGGCGCGGCCGGCAACCGGGCCGTGGCTCTGTCCTGTTTGGACAGTGCGCGCGAGGCGATCGCTACGGCCACCGAGCCGCCGCACGGCACGGACTTCTTCGACGGCCCCCGGCTGGACGGGATCGCCGGCAGCACGTTCCTCCTGCTCCACGCCACCGAGCAGGCCAGGCAGCTCCTCACCCAAGCGCTCGACCGCCGCTCCGCCACCGACGCCAAGGGTCGCGCCCTGATCACGCTCGACCTGGCCGCCGCCCGGGTCGTGGACGCCGAGCCGGAGGAGGCCGCCCGGCTGGCCGGGCAGGCGCTCGACCTGGCCCGCGGGGCGGTGGTCCGGCCGATCGTCGCCCGCGCCTTGGCCGTCCGGGCGGGCATGCAACCCTGGGAGGGCACCACGGCGGTCGCCCGGCTGGACGCCCAGCTCGGCGAGATCGCCTACCATCCCGACCCGGAGGAGTAGCCAGCCGTGGAATGGTTCGTCCATGACCGTCGGCCGGTCTACCGCAGCCCGTGGGTCGAGGTCTGGCTCGATGACGTGGAGGTTCCCGGCGGGCAGCGACTGGAGCATCATGAGCTGCGGTTCCCCCGCGCGTCGGTGACGGCCGTCGTGGTCGATGGTGACCAGGTGCTGCTGTTGTGGCGGCACCGGTTCATCACCGGGGCGTGGGGCTGGGAGGTCCCTGCCGGCTGGGCCAACCCGGGCGAGGACTCCGAGGCCGCCGTACGGCGGGAGATCGAGGAGGAGACCGGCTGGCGCGCCGGCACCGCCGTCCCGATGATCGGGTACAACGCCATCAGTGGTATCAGCGACATGCGGTTCACCGCGTTCGTGGCGTCCGACGTGACCCGGGTCGGCGAACCGGTCGACAAGATCGAGGCCGTCCGCGTCCAGTGGCACCCGCTCGCCGAGGTTCCCAAGCTCGCCGCGGATGGCCAGATCAGCGATGGCCCCTCGCTCACCGCCTTGGCGTACTACCTCGGCATGCACCGCCCGCTCGGCCACTGACTCACCAGCTCCTCTGGAGTCGGGACTAGAAACGGACTAGTCGGGGACTAGCTCGCGGACCCCCTCGAAGCTGACGTTTCGCCGTTTGATGGGTAGGCGGGCCGACCGGCCCGCGACCACCAGTCGAGGAGCGTGCGGCGTGCGGACTCGCAGCGCTGCCGGGCCGGAGGTGGGGCGGTGACCGCCGTCCTGGACGTGCGAGCGGACCCCCGCACCGTCAACCAGATCCTCGACCGGGCAAGCCGGGTCGACTTCGACCGGTGGGAGCAGCAGGTCGCCGGCTGCGGGCACTGCGCCCGGCCGGTCCGTTTGCGTGGGCACGTGGAGCATCGCTCGGCCAGCGGCGGCCGGCGGATTGCTTACACCACCGACACCGAACCCGACCGGACCCTGCTGATCCGATGCCGGAACCGGCGTGTGTCGGTGTGCCCGTCCTGCTCTCATGAGTACGCCGGGGACATGTGGCAGCTCCTGTATGCCGGCGCGGCCGGTGGCCGCAAGGGCGTACCGGCCTCGATCCGATCGCACCCGCTGGTCTTCGCCACCCTCACCGCGCCCGGCTTCGGCCCGGTTCACACCACCCGGACCGACCGGGCCGGCGGCTCGGCTCGGTGCCGGCCGCCCCGGGGTAAGCCTGCGTTGTGTGCGCACGGCCGGCCGACCTGGTGTGACCGCGTGCACGCCGAGGACGACCCGCGGCTCGGCCAACCACTGTGCGGCGACTGCTACGACTACCCCGCCCACGTGGCGTTCAACTGGCACGCGCCCGAGCTGTGGCGCCGTCTGACCATCGCGCTGCGCCGTGTCCTGGCCCGCCGGGCCGGCGTGACCGCAGCCCAGTTCCACCAGCGGTGCCGCGTCTCCTTCGTCAAGGTCGCGGAGTTCCAACGCCGCGGCGTCGTGCACTTCCATGGGCTGATCCGGCTGGACGGCCCGGGCGACTTCGACCCACCCGGGATCGGCGTCGATGCCGCCGGGCTGGCCGAGGCCATCCAGCAGGCCGTCGCGCACCTCCGGCTCACGGTGAGCATGCCGGACCGGACCGGGCTAGTGCTGCGGTTCGGCGCGCAACTTGACACCCAGACCATCAACGCCGGCCCAGCCGGCGAACTCACCCCCGAACACGCCGCCGCCTACATCGCCAAGTACGCCACAAAAAGCGCAGAGGACTTCGGCCTCGGACACCGACGCATCACACCCGAAACGCTGGCCACCCTCGGCGTATCCGAACACGTGGACCAGCTCATCCGCACCGCCTGGCAGCTCGGCGGGCACGAAGCATTCTGCGGACTGCGCCGCTGGGTCCACATGCTGTGCTTCCGCGGACATTTCGCCTCTAAATCGCGCCACTATTCCACCACCCTCGGCGCCATCCGCGCCGAACGCCGCACCTACCGGCAACGCCAAGCCGCCGAGAACGCGCACGAGCTAGGCGCAGACGAACACGAGGAAACGACCCTCATCGTCGCCCGGTGGGAGTTCACCGGACTCGGCCACCGCACCACCGGAGACGCCGCCCTTGCCCTGTCCGCCGCTGCCCGCGCCCGCGAGCGGCGGCAGGCAGCTCGCGACGAGTCCTGATACTCCGACGATCAGGGGAATTCCGACAATGGCAACGCTTACCGCCCGCCAGACAGAGCGGGTGCCCACAGTGGGCGGCTCCCTGTGCACGGTCGAGCAGGCGGCCCGCTACCTGAACACGACAGCACGGTTCATCCGCCGGCTGGTGGCCGAGCGCCGGATCGCGTTCGTCAAGCTCGGCCGGCACGTCCGGATCGCCGAGGCCGATCTCGCGCGCTTCGTCCAGGAAGGGCGGGTTGAGCCGGTCACCCTCGACCGGCACGGCTCCGAAAGGGTGGCCTGATGCCGAACCGGAAGGGGCACCGCCGGTTCGGCAACGTCCGCAAGCGGCAGTCGGGCCGGTACCAGGCGCGTTACCAGGGGCCGGACGGGCTGATGCGGTCGGCTCCGCGCACCTTCGCTACCAAGGCGGAGGCCGAGCGGTGGCTGACGCTGCTGGAGAGCGAGATCATCCGGGGCGACTGGCAGCCGCCCGAGCCCGGCCAGGCCGTGCTCGCCGAGTACGCCGAGCGCTGGATACGGGAGCGCAAGCTCGAACCGCGCAGCCGCGAGCTGTACGCGGGGCTGTTGAAAAACCACCTCGTGCCCGAGCTGGGCCGGCTGGCGCTCGACCGGATCAGCCCCGAGGTCGTCCGGCGCTGGCGCTCCCACCTGCTCGCCAGCGGGACCAGCGCGACCACGGCCGCCAAGGCATACCGGCTGCTGCGCGCGATCATGAACACCGCGGTTCGCGAGGACCGGATCGTGCGTGACAACCCGTGCCGGATGAAGGGCTACGACCACGAGCCGACGCCCGAGCGGCCGACCGCCTCGGTCGAGCAGGTGTTCCGGCTGGCCGAGTGCGTCCCGGCGCGGTTCCGCGCGCTGGTCCTGTTCGCTGCCTTCACCGGGCTGCGCTGGGGTGAGCTGATCGCGCTGCGGCGCGCCGACCTCGACCTGGCCGACCGCACGGTGCGGGTCTCGCGGAAGCTCGCCGAGCTGCAGAACGGGCAGCGGGTGCCCGGCCCGCCCAAGTCGGCGGCGGGTTTCCGGACCGTGGCCCTGCCGCCCTTCGTGGCCGATGTGATGGTCGGGCATCTGGCGGCGTACGTCCCGGACGGACCGGAGGCCCTGCTGTTCACCGGGGCCAAAGGCGCGTCGCTTCGCCGGAACAACTTCCACCGCGCGGTCAAGTGGGCCGACGCCGTGGCGGCGGCCGGGCTGCCGGCCGGGTTCCATTTCCACGACCTGCGGCACACCGGGAACAACCTCGCAGCGGCAGCCGGCGCAAGCACGCGCGAGCTGATGCACCGGATGGGGCACGCCAGCATGCGGGCGGCGCTGATCTACCAGCACGCGACCAGCCAGCGGGACCGGGAGATCGCCGAGGCGCTCGGCGCGCGCGTTGCCCGGCACCGGCCCGGCCAGCCGGCGCCCCGCGGCCCAGGCGGCGGCATAGACGGCCCAGACGGTGGCTTGGTCGGCGACAGCCCGGCGGGTGCGCTGGACCGGGTGCGCAGCTAATGGCCCGCCAATGGCCCGGCGGCGAGGCGCTAACCCCGAGATCGGCGCGGATACCCTGGCTGAGCTGCGGAGCGGGTGACCGGGATCGAACCGGCATGGCCAGCTTGGAAGGCTGGGGCTCTGCCATTGAGCTACACCCGCACGGCCGGCGTACCGCTGGCCGGAGCCAAGCTTAGCCGTCCGGGCGGCGGCGGACCCCACGGCGTCGCTGCGGCGGTGCCGGCAACGGGTTCGGCGGATGTGGGCGCTACGCCGGGACTCGATAGGCCCTAGACTCGGACCGGCACGCGGGGTGTGGCGCAGCTTGGTAGCGCACTCGCTTTGGGAGCGAGGGGCCGTGGGTTCAAATCCCGCCACCCCGACCAGACGCATGACGTCCGAACCCTGCTCCCCCTAGGGAGCAGGGTTCTTCGTGTCCAGGAGGGATCTGTCCGTGTGGCCGCTCGGCGTGCAGCCGTGGCCAGGTTTCATCCAGGCCGCTGAGCAGATCTCGGAGTGAGGCCGGTACACGGTGGTATGTCCCGTCTCCCACCTCGGCGTCGATGATCCAGATCTTCTCGAACACGAGTTGCCGCATCGTCAAGTTCGTCCGGTAGCACGTCGCCACCAACAGCACCCGATCCGCCAGAGGCAGCGGCCACTGCCGCCCGTTGGCGCCGTCGGCAACCTGCCGTCCACCGCGGCGAGCGACATGGGCCACGAGCCTGCGAAACGCCCTCGGCGGCACACCTGGGAACAACTCCACCAGCTCCGGCGCTCCGCCGTGATCACCCGCCGTACGGCCATACATGATCAACTACCGGGCGCAAAAGCTTATGAGACACGCACTAGACGGCGAGGACTGTTCGGGAGGATGCTCAGGTCGAGGTTTCCTACCCAATGGGGGGCGGAAGGGGCGACACGGCGGTGGTGTTGACAAGAGGAATCGCAGGGCCGTTCGATCCACCTTTCCGAACAACCTGACTCGACCCTGAGCACCCCTCTCAAGCCGGCCGGTTCGGCTGTGATGAAACAATGTGAACTCTGTAAACAGCTACCCCTGAACCGGCTCCTTGACCAGACACGCGCCGATCCCTTGGAGCATCCATGCGCTCATGCCGCGCCCTGACGTTTCCTTACCGCCGCGGCTTTCATCACGAGCTTGGCAGCCACGGCCACTCCAGCCGCGGCCGGCGTGCTGGATGTGACATGCGTCCCGCCCAGCAGCCAGACCACCGCCTTCACCCCGCCTCTGACGAACAGCCCCGGACCCGTGGCAGTGGCGGCATCAACGCAGTACGGGCCGTGCGGCTCGCTGAGCGTTCCAGGACTGACCTCCGGATCTCGCAGCGCCACCTTCTTCTATCCCAGCCGATCCTGCCTAGATCTTCTGGACTCGGCGTCCGTGACCTACACCATCAACTGGAACACCTGCCAGCAATCCACCATCTCCGGCAACACGACAGTCTCCACCGTTGGCGCCACATTGGTCATCACCGTCACTGGTAACGTCACCGCAGGGCTGTTCGCAGGCGGCTCGGTGGTCCAAACCGGCACCGCGGCCGCCACCGTCATCACACTGTGCACGCTGGGACTGGGCACAGTGTCGAGCATCTACTCGCTCATCACCCTCGAGATCACCTCCGTGCTCCGATGAGCAATTACGGAAGGGCCTGGCATCGCATGAGCTTCCTGAGATGTTACCCGCGCGGCGCAGCCGCCGTGTGGCGGTCACCCTGCTGACAACTCTCGTCAGCGTGGCCATGCCATTAGTAGCTGGCACGGCACCTGCCAACGCGGCCGTCCTCGACGGCACCTGTGTCGCCAGCATCATCCTCAACTTCACCCCACCCGCCACCCCATCGCTCCCACCCAACCCAGCACCTGCGGCAACCTCCACCGGCACCGGCACGATCACCACCTGCCTGTTCCCGGGTGGCGGAGCAACCACCGGAGGCATCATCCACGGCCAGCGCAGGCGCCGGCCGCGGATCCCCAAAACCAAGTCGCCGCATCCCTCCAGGCCGCACGTCGGCAACGGCTCGCCGCAACATCGGAGCTGCTCCCCACACCGCCAGCGCCGACGGCGCAGCCACGGCAGCACGCTGTCCTGGCCAAGCGGGAACCTGACTATCTACGCCGACGCGTACTCGAACGTGCCCGCGCCGAACGCGCCGGCACAAGACCGCCGGCCAGCTGGCGTGACCGCCTCATTCGGTACCTCGGTTGACGGCGGCCAGAGCCGTCTTACCGACCCCGCCCTTCTCGGAGTACGACGCGGCCGAACGCGGACGCCCGTTGGGGGAGGAGGAGTAGCCAGTGGTCACGCGCACATGCTGGCATCACCGCTAGCCTTCCAGCAAGCATCTCCGCAAGCGAAAAATCGGTCTCCAGCTCACCGATCAACTGGCCGCCGGACGCCGAAATCACAGCCGCATGTGATCACAAAAATTGCCTGCGCCGATACGTCCCTCCGACCGGATCCTCCAACTGGAGACCCAGAGGACAAGGGGGCGCAGCGGTTGAGCCTGTGCGGCCGGCCGGCACCGCACAGGCTCACACCGACACCTCCTCCCGGAGGTTGCCGCTGCGGATCTGCCACACCTCGGGGAAGATTTCGACCGAGTCGTGCTCAATCCGGTCTCTCCACTCGGGAGGCCAACGGGTCGTCGTCGGTGTCCATAGCAGCCCTTCGAGCCAGGCGCCGGCGAGGTCGGCATCGGTCAGGTCGGCGTGGAGGAAGTCGTCGCGGGCCTGTTGGAGAACATAGTCGAGGCGTGCGTGTGCTTCCTCGTCTTCCATCACGGTGGTTAGGAACTCGAAGACGCGGTTCAGCGCGGTGATCAACGGCCCGTCACGCTGTCCAGTGAGAAGGCTGCCGGCCCGGAACACAGCAGAAGAAGCGGTGTAGGGATCGGATACGTGCGCAGACCACGAATCGCTGAGGTCGAGGGTGCTGGTGAGGGCGCGGGCGCGGTCGAGGGTGCTGGTGAGGTCGAGGGCGCGGTCGAGGGTGCTGGTGAGGTCGAGGGCGCGGGCGCTGGTGAGGGCGCGGTAGAGGGTGCTGGTGAGGGCGCGGGCGCTGGTGAGGGCGCGGTCGAGGGTGCTGGTGAGGTCGCGGGCGAGGGTGCTGGTGAGGTCGCGGGCGAGGGCGCTGGTGAGGTCACGGGCGAGGGCGAGGTCGCTGGTGAGGTCGCTGGTGAGGTCGAGGTCGAGGGCGAGGGCGAGGGCGCGGTCGAGGGCTGCCGTAAGGATGCGGGCGGGGTTGCCGACCCCTCGGGTGTCGTTGATGACGCGGACCAGTTCCTGTAGGGCTTCACGGGCTTGGAGGCGGGCGAGCGGAGGGACCCGATCAAGCGCGGCAGCGAGGTCGTCGACGGTCTGGCGTGCGGTTGCTTTGCGGCGGATTGCGGTCACCGTCTCGTCCGGGGTGCGGGCGCACAGCTCGGCCATCCCGTCGGTGCCCAGCGAGGAGGCCGCGATCAGTGCGTCGATCCCGGTCGGGTGCTCATCGGTGGCCATCGGAGTCTCCACGGTTCACTCGTTTGCAGCGGTAGATCATTCCTTCGACTGCTCGGGGTGTGGTGCCGTCGGCAAGGACCTGGCTGATCTCGGCGTTGCTCCAGCCGTCGGCGTGAAGTTGGATCACCAGCCGGAGTCGTGGGTCGGGGATCATTTGGGCGATGCGTTCGGCGGCCTCGGCGCGGGCGATGACGGTGTCGGCGATATCAGGGGCTTGGTGATGCGGTGGCGCTTGCTGGGCTGCTGCTTGTGCTGCGTGGTGCTGGTCCTGCTTCCTGCGGCGGTGTTTGTACGCGGAGGCGAAGGCGAACAGGCAGCCGGTGATGAAGTACGCGGCCAGTGAGGCGCCGCCGTCGGGCTGCCATCCGGTGCCCTGCAACCCGTCCGAGCGGAACTTCCGCTCCGCGCCGGCCACGGTCTCCTGCTCGATGTCCTCGATGTCCTCGGCCGTCCAGCTACTCCAGTCCTCGCAGGCTGGCAGGCCCTTGACGCCCTTCTCGGCGCAGCGACCGAAGACCAGGCCGGCCGCTACCCAGGCGTGGATGACCCGGTAGCCGTAGGAGCAGAGCCTGTCCATCACGCACTCATACGCTGGCCCGGCGAACCCGTCGACGGCCAGCCGGGCGTACAGCTTGGCGTCGCCGTCGACCGTCGACGGTGGGTGGTCCGAGATCGCCGCTCTGGCAGGGGTCCCGGTCATCGGCTACCCGGTCACCGCTCGCGCGTTGTGGTCATCGAGTCCACCTTCTGGTCGGCGATGTCGTCACCCCTTATATGGCAGCCGCGGCCCGGCGCACACGGCCACGCCAGATCTTTTTGCCGTGGGCGGCGCCGGTGCCTTTCCATACGACAGGGCATGAAGACCTTCCGTCGGCGAACCGCGCGGGCGCCGCAGACCGCCTCCCTGGGTGTGGACGCGCCGGCCCCGGTGCTCAAGGACCCGGACCCCGTGGAGACTCCTCGCACCCACGCCTTCATGTACGTGGTGGACGACGACGCCAGGACCCGCCGCACGGTGACGCTGGTGTTCGCGATCACCAGCGCGGCCGCCGTGCTGGTGTCCCTGCTCGCACTCCTAGCGGCGGTCCTCGGCCCGTCCGCACTGGCGATCGGCAGCGGCGGCTCCGTCGGCGGTGCCGTGCTGACCGCCGTCGCCCGGAAGCTGAGCGGCAGGCCATGACGGGCCAATTCGAGCGTTTCATCACCGGGATTGTTTGACGGAACTCTGGGAGCCGGCGTTAGGGTTTCGTCATGTCCATGGGTGACGAAACGTTGTCGGGGGTGTCCTGCCTTGTGTGTGGCCGGCTGGTCGGTCGGCCGACGACCGGGCGACCGCCGCGGTACTGCTCGGCGGCGTGCCGGCAGGCCGGCTACGTGCGGCGGCGGCGGGCTGGTGTGGACCCGTCCGCGCTGCGTGCCGAGGTGCTGGGTCGGGCGGAGGAGCTGGCCCGGGGCCTGGACGACCTGGCCGTGTTGATGAGTGCCGACCTGGCTGGCGCCAACGGTCCGGCCACGAGGGTGGTCGCCGTCGCTGTGGCGGCCACGCGCCGCCGGGTGTCCCTGCTCGATGGGGCACTACGTCGGCTGGGTGAGGTGATGGAGGCTCGCGCTGTCGTGCACGCCGTCCCGGCACTCAACACCCCTTCCGTCACCTCAGCAGTGGTGACGGAAGGGTCGGTGTCGCGGCCGGCTCCCGCGCCGGGCCTGGCGCCGGTCGAGGATGCCGGCGCGCCCCAGCCGCCCGCGGCCGGGCCGCCCAGGCCTGCGGCACCGGCCGGACCGTCCACCCCCGAGCCGGAGCCGCAGGTGCGGGTGGTCGCTGACCTCGCGGCCGAGCTCGGGCCGGGCTGGACGCTGACCGAGCTCGCCGGCGAGGAACGAGGCCGCTACCAGGTACGGCTGGACGGCGAGATCGTCGGCGCCGTTGTTGACCGACATTCCGCATGACGACGGCGTTGCTGTGTAGCGGCGTTGTGGTTGGTGACGATCACGGGTGCTGCTTGTGGGTGGCGTCGTGTTGGTGTGCGACGACAGCCTGATCACGTTCTGGAAGCGCAACGGCCCTC
>DATILL010000050.1:0-2249 GCA_035476575.1 Mycobacteriales bacterium | reverse complement strand
GTCCACCGCGCAGCAGAACACGTCCGGGGTGAACGCCGCGCCCACCAGGGCCGCGTAGCCGCCGTAGGACCCGCCGTAGATCGCGACCTTGGCCGGGTCGGCCCAGCCCTGATCGACCGCGTACTGGACCGCGTCCAGCAGATCGTCGTGCATCTTGGCGCCCCACTCGCGGTCGCCGGCCGCCACGAACGACTTGCCGTAGCCGGTCGAGCCGCGGTAGTTCACCTGGATGCACAGGTAACCGCGGTTGGCCAGCCACTGCGCCTCCGGATCCCAGCCCCAGACGTCCCGCGCCTGCGGCCCGCCGTGCACGTTGAGCACGGTCGGCAGACCGGACCGGCCGCCTGCTAGCGATTCCGGCGGGAAGGTCACGTAGCCGTGGATGGTCAGCCCGTCCCGGGCCTTGAACGAGAACGGCTCCATCCGGGCCAGGTCGTACCGGGAGAGCTCGGGACGACTGGAGAACAGGAAGCTGCCGGCCTGGCTGGTCCGGTCGTAGGCGTAGTACTGGACCGGCCCGGCGTCGTCGGTGAAGGCGATCAGCCAGGTGTTGTCGGCCTCGTCGCGGCCGACCGGCTGCGGGTCGCCGGGGTGCAGCGCCTGGATCGCCTCCCAATCGTGCTCGACCGACGGGTCGAGCACGTGGTACTCGGTGCGGTCCTTGAGCACCTCGACGATCTGCGGTTCCCTGGTGTCCGGGTGGAGCATCGCGCCCGCCACGTCCGCCTCGGGGTCCTCCAGCAGCACCTCGGCCTCGCCGGTACCGAGGTCGACCCTGACCAGCCGGCCGGTGTCCGTGTCAATCGAGCTGATGGCCAGCAGGGACCGGCCGTCGCCGCTGAACGCGAGCACGTCGCTGGCCGCGACGTCGTCGGCCGGGATGGTGACCAGCGTGCGCCAGTCGTCGTCGGCGCCGCTCCTGACCAGCACGTCGAACCCGCCGTCGGGCAGCGGGGAGAGCGCCCCTCGGACCACCATGTCCTCGTCCGCGATCCAGCCGGCGTATCCCGGGTTCTCGATCAGCTTGGCCAGCTCGCCGGACGCTAGCGAGAGCTGGTAGACGTCGTGCAGCTGCGGGTTGTCCCGGTTGATCCCGACCAGCACCTCGTCGCGGTGGCTCTTGCGGGTGGCGATGATCCGCGCCTGGATGCCGTCGAACGGCGTCAGGTCGCGCCGCGCCATCGTCTCCATGTCAACGTCGTACAGCCGCCAGTTCTCGTCTCCGCCGGTGTCCTGCAGGTACAGCAGGTGCCGGTCGTCCCGCGCCCAGGCGAACACGCGCACGCCCCGGTCGGTGTCCTCGGTGACTACCTTCGCTTGGTCCCAGTCCACGCCGGCCGCGCCGACCGGCGCGACCCACACGTTGAGCACGCCGTCACGGGGTGCGATCCAGGCCAGCCGGCGGCCGTCGGGCGAGATGTGGGGACTGATGCGCTCGGGGTTGCCGAAAAGCACTTCGCGCGGGATGAGATCGACCATGCCCAATGCCTACCACACCCCCGCCCCTGCTCCGCCCGACCGGGTCGATGGCATCGGTCCGGTTTCTTGCCGGCCCAACGGCACATCGACCCGAAAGGCCCCTAGCCGGAGAACCAGTGCGCGGGAGCCGGGCTCGTGTTGTGGTAGATGTGCTTTTTCTCCTGGTACTCCTCCAGCCCGGAGGGGCCGAGCTCGCGGCCGATGCCTGACTTGCCGAAGCCGCCCCACTCGGCCTGCGGCAGGTAGGGATGGTAGTCGTTGATCCACACCGTGCCGTGGCGGAGCGCGCCGGCCACCCGTTCGGCCTGGCCCGCATCCGAGGTCCACACCGCGCCCGCCAGGCCGTAGCTGGTGTCGTTGCCGAGCCGGACGGCCTCCTCCTCGGTGCCGAACCGCTCGACCGTCACCACCGGGCCGAACACCTCCTCCTGCACCACCGCCATCTCCCGATGGCACCCGGCGAACACCGTGGGCCGCAGGAAGAAGCCGCGCGCGAGCTCGGGCGAGGAAGGCCGCTTGCCGCCGGCTAGCAGCTCCGCCCCCTCGGCCAGGCCCAGCGCGATATACCGCTCCACCTTCGCCCGGTGCGCCTCGGAGATCAGCGGCCCGCACTCGGTGTCCGGGTCCATGCCGTTGCCCAGCCGGATCCGGTCGGCCCGGGCCGCCAGTTCGGCCACGAAGCTGTCGTGCAGCGAATCCTGCACGATCAGCCGGGCCCCGGCCGAGCACACCTGCCCCGAGTGCAGGAACGCCGCGGTCAGCGCGTTGTC
>DATILL010000049.1:0-16084 GCA_035476575.1 Mycobacteriales bacterium | reverse complement strand
GTACAAGACCCCGCAGGAAGTCATGGACGAGTACTACAGAACGCGAACGGCAGCCTGAAGAACCAAATAGTCAGGTGTCCGGAAAACGCGCGGCAGGTCACCCCTAACCGGGCTGTGATCGTCGCAACTGGTCTACCCCGCTGGCGGCGCGTTCGGTTGGGTTGGGCAAGGATGATCGGCATGGGTTCGCTGGTGTCCGCGCTGCGGGCCGCCGTCCGCGGCGGGGTCGCCGCCGACCCCGCGACCCGGGCGGCCTACGCCACCGACGCCTCCAACTACCGGCATCCTCCGCTCGCCGTCGCCTACCCGCGGGACGCCGAGGAGGTCGCCGCGATCCTCGCGGTGTGCCAAGACCACGGCGTCCCGGTGACCTCGCGCGGCGGCGGCACCTCGATCGGTGGGCAGGCCTGCGGCGCGGGCGTGGTCGTCGACTACTCCCGGCACATGACCCGGATCCTTGCCGTCGACCCGGACGCCCGCACCGCGGCGGTCCAGCCCGGCGTGGTGCTGGACGACCTGCGCGCCGCCGCGGCGCCGTACGGGCTGACCTTCGGCCCGGACCCGTCCACGCACAGCCGCTGCACGCTCGGCGGGATGATCGGCAACAACGCCTGCGGCGCGCACTCGCTGCGCTGGGGTACCACCGCGGACAACACCGTCTGCCTCGACGTGCTCACCGGGGACGGCGTCCTGCTGTCCCGGCTGTCCACTGTGGACACCGCTGGGCCGCTGGCCGGGCCGCTGCGCGACCTCGTCCGGCGGCACCTTGCCACCCTGCGCACCGGCTACCCCCGGCTCTCCCGGCGCACCTCCGGCTACAACCTGGACGCCCTGCTGCCGGAGAACGGCGGCAACCTGGCCCGGGTACTGGTCGGCAGCGAGGGCAGCCTCGTCGCTGTGCTGGCCGCGACGATACGGCTGGTCGAGGCGCCGGCCGCCCGCGCGCTCGCGGTGCTGGGCTATCCCGACCCGTTCATCGCCGCGGACGCCGTGCCCGGCCTGCTGGCGCTGCGCCCGCTGACCCTGGAGAGCGTGGACGCGCTGCTCGTCGCCCGCGGGCCAGGCGCGGTGACCGGGCGGCTCCCGGCCGGCGGAGCCTGGCTGTTCTGCGAGATGGACGGGCCGGACCCAGCCGGCGCCCGGGACCGGGCCGCGGCGCTGCTGGCAGCGGCCGGCGTACCCGCCATCGTGGTCACCAACCCGGCCGAGCAGCGGGCGTTCTGGGCGCTGCGCGAGAACGGCGCCGGTCTGGCCACCCGGCTGCCAGATGGCACCGCCGCGTACCCGGGCTGGGAGGACACGGCCGTGCCCCCGGAGCGGCTCGGCGGGTACCTGCGGGATTTCGCCGTCCTCCTGGACCGCCACGGCCGGCGGGGCGTCTGCTACGGCCACTACGGTGAGGGGTGCATCCACGTCCGGCTGGACTTCGACCTGCTCAGCCGGCCGGGGGTCGCGGCGTTCCGGTCCTTCGTCACCGAGGCGGCCGACCTGGTCGTGGCGTACGGCGGCTCGCTGTCCGGCGAGCACGGGGACGGGCAGGCCCGCGGCGAGCTGCTGGCCCGGATGTACCCACCGCAGGTGCTGCGGGCGCACGCGGAGCTCAAGCGCATCTTCGACCCGAGCGGGCTGCTCAACCCGGGAATCCTCGACCCGCTGCCGCTGGACGCCGACCTGCGCTGGGCGGTGCCTGAGGCCGGGCCGCACGGCACCGTGGACACCGCGTTCGGCTACCCGACGGACGGCGGGTCGTTCGCGTCGGCCGTACGCCGGTGCGTAGGCGTGGGCACCTGCCGGGCGGACGACGCGCCGGTGATGTGCCCGAGCTGGCGGGCCACCCAGGACGAGCGGCACTCGACCCGGGGCCGGGCCCTCGACCCGGGGCCGGGCCCGGGTGCTGCTGGAGATGCTGCACGGCGAGGTGGTCACCGACGGCTGGCGGTCCGCCGAGGTGCTCGACGTGCTGGACCTGTGCCTGTCCTGCAAGGGCTGCCGCACCGACTGCCCGGTGAACGTCGACATGGCGACGTACAAGGCGGAGTTCCTGCACCAGCACTACCGTGGCCGGCGCCGGCCCGCGGCCCACTACTCGATGGGCTGGCTGCCGCTGTGGGCTAGGCTCGCGTCGGTGGCGCCCGGTACGGTGAACGCCATCCTGCGCCGGCCGGCGGTGGCCCGGGCGGTGAAACGGGCCGGCGGCATCGCCCTGGAGCGCGACCTGCCGGCGTTCGCCCGGGCGCTCCGGGTTCCGGCGGCCACCGGCGCCCGGCGGGTGGTGCTGTGGCCGGACACGTTCACCAGGTACTTCGCGCCGGAGGTGGGGCTGGCTGCGGTCGACGTGCTGCGTGCGGCCGGGTACGCGGTCGAGGTGCCCCGGGCGGCCGGCTGCTGCGGCCTGACCCTGGTCGCCACCGGCCAGCTCGGCCTGGCCCGGCGGGTGATGGGGCGGACCGCGCGGATCCTGGCGCCGTACGCCGCGGCCGGCGTCCCGATCGTCGGCCTCGAGCCGAGCTGTACCGCCACGCTGCGCACCGACCTGCCGGAGCTGCTGCCAGCCGCGGAGCCGATCGCCGCGGCGGTCCGCACGCTGGCCGAGGTGCTCGCGGGCACTGACCTGGGCTGGCTGCCGGCCGGCGCGCTGGCGGGTCGGCCAGCGGTCGGCCAGGTGCACTGCCACCAGAGCTCGGTGCTCGGCGGCGCCGGACCGGACGCCGCGCTGCTCGCCCACGTCGGGGTGCGGGCCGAGCTGGTGGCCGGCTGCTGCGGGCTGGCCGGCAGCTTCGGCTTCGAACGCGGGCACTACGCGGTGTCGCAGGCCGTGGCCGAGGACCGGCTCTACCCGGCGCTGCGGGCGGCCGGGCCGGACACGCTGGTGCTCGCCGACGGCTTTAGCTGCCGGACCCAGATCGGGCAGGGCACCGGCCGCCCGGCCCGGCACCTGGCCGAGGTGCTGCGCACGGCACTGGATCCGTCGTACGGGCTGGACCCGTCGTAAGGGATGTGGAGCTGACCGGTGGACAGGTACGACGTCGTGATCGTCGGGGGCGGGATCGTGGGGCTGGCCACCGCGCTGGCGCTGGCCCATGCGCGCCCCGACCTGCGGGTGCTGGTGGCCGAGAAGGAGGCTGAGCTGGCCACCCACCAGACTGGCCACAACAGTGGCGTGATCCACACCGGGGTGTACTACGCGCCGGGCAGCCTGAAGGCCCGCTTTGCCCGGGCCGGCGCCCGGCGGATGGTGGAGTTCTGCCGTGCGCAGGGGCTGCCGGTCGCGCTGCCTGGCAAGGTGATCGTGGCGACCGACGCGCGCGAGCTGCCCGGCCTGCACCGGCTGGCCGAGCGGGCCGCCGCCAACGGCGTCGAGGCCAGCCTGATCGGGTCGGAGGAGCTGGCCGAGCGTGAGCCGCACGTTGCCGGGCTGCGCGCGCTGTGGGTGCCCGGTGCCGGGATCTGCGACTTCGTCGCGGTGGCCCGGCGGTACGCCGAGCTGGTGCTGAAGGCAGGCGGCGAGGTGTGGACCAGCGCCGAGGTTGTCTCGATCCGTTCCAGCGCCGGTCGAACGATCGTCGGCATGCTGCGCGGCGAGGTCGAGGCCCGCTGTCTCGTGACCTGCGCCGGCCTGTACGGCGACAAGGTGGCCGGGCTGGCTGGCCGGCCGCCGCGGTCCCGGATCGTGCCGTTCCGCGGTGAGTACTACGAGCTGGCGCCCGGCCGGCGAGACCTGGTCCGCGGCCTGGTCTACCCGGTGCCGGACCCGAGGTTCCCGTTCCTCGGCGTCCATCTGACCAGGATGATCGACGGCAGCGTGCACGCCGGCCCGAACGCCGTGCTCGCCCTGCGGCGCGAGGGCTACCGCTGGCGGGACGTCTCGCCTGCCGAGGTCCGCGAGCTCGCGGCGTACGCCGGGCTGTGGCGGATGGCCCGCCGGCACTGGCGGATGGGCCTGCACGAGGTGTGGCGCTCGGTGTCCAAGCCGGCGTTCACCCGCAGCGTGGCTCGGCTCGTCCCGGCGGTCACCGGAGCCGACCTGGTCCGGGCCGGTGCCGGGGTGCGCGCCCAGGCGCTGCTCCCGGACGGCGGCCTGGCGGACGACTTCCTGATCGACGAGGAGGACCACGCGGTGCACGTCCTCAACGCGCCGTCCCCGGCCGCCACCGCGTCCCTGCCGATCGGCGAGGAGATCGCCCGCCGGGTGCTGGCCCGGTTCTGAGCCGGTCGGCTCGGCGTGTAGAAGCCTGCCGGCGAGGTTCCGCCGATAACGTGGTGGCATGCCTGCCCGCACCAATCCCGGTTCGCGCGCGGGAAAACCGCCGGCGCGGGGAGACGCGGCGTCCCGAGCACGGTCGCCGGGCTCCCGTGCCCCCGCGTCGTCCACCGCGGCCCAGCGTCAGGCCACGCAGCGTCAGGCCACCCGGGGCCGTGCCGCGTCGCGGCGGCGTACCACGCGCCGGGGCGTGGCGCCCGGTCCGGCGGCCCGGCTCGGCCGGGCGCTGTACCGGGGGCTGGCCGGGCTGTGGATGCTTATCGCGCACGCCGTCGGCGGGTGCGCGCGAGCGGTCGGCCGGCAGGCGGCCACCACCCGGGACCTGGGTCCGGCGCACCGGCGCGACGGTGCGGGGCTCGGGTTGGCCGGGCTGGCCCTGGTGCTGGCAGTGGGCCTGTGGTGGCACCGCGCCGGACCGGTCGGGCGTTGGCTGGACGATGCACTCCGGATCGCATCGGGACAGGTCGCTCTCGTCCTGCCCGTCCTGCTTGCCTTCGGCGCGTTCTTCCTGCTCCGGCACCCGGCCAGGCCGGAGTCGCGCGGCCGGCTCATCGTCGGCTGGGGCGCGCTCGCGCTCGCCGGGCAGGGGCTGGCTCACGTCGTCGGCGGCCAGCCGTTCGACCAGGCTGGCCGCCGGGACGCCGGCGGCGTGTTCGGCGCGCTCGCGGCCGGCCCGCTGACCGCCGGGCTCGGCCGCTACGTCGGCGCGGCGCTGCTCGTCCTGATCGGGGTGTTCGGCGTCCTCGTGGTCACCGCCACCCCGGTCAACCAGGTGTCCACCCGGCTGAGGGGGCTGCGTGACCGGCTGCTGCACGGCGTACGGCCGGCTGGCGCGGACGCCAACCGCCGCCGCCCGGGCTCGCTGGGTGCCGACCCGGCCGACCCGGCCGACCCGGCCGACCCGAGCGGGGCCGCGTCGGCGGACGAGCTGGTGGGCGAGCCGGACGCCGCGCCCGTCCGGCGGTCGCCGAGGCCGGCTCCGGCCAGGCCCACGCCCCGTCCGGCGCCGGAGCCTGGGCCGCCACCGCCGACCCGGGCCGAGCAGCTCGCGCTGGCCGAGGGCGACTACCGGCTCCCACCGCCGTCGCTGCTCACCCAGGGTGCACCCGGCAAGATCCGCAGCAAGGCCAACGACGTGGTGATCGCCGCGCTGCAGGAGGTCTTCGAGCAGTTCAACGTCGACGCCCAGGTGACCGGCTTCACCCGCGGCCCCACGGTGACCCGGTATGAGGTGGAGCTCGGCCCGGCGGTCAAGGTCGAGCGGATCATCAACCTGTCCCGCAACATCACCTACGCGGTGAAGTCGCCGGACGTGCGGATCATCAGCCCCATCCCCGGCAAGAGCGCGGTCGGCGTCGAGGTCCCGAACGCCGACCGGGAGAACGTCCACCTCGGCGACGTGCTCCGCTCGTACGTCGCCACCTCCGACCCGCACCCGATGCTGGTCGCGGTCGGCAAGGACATCGAGGGCGGGTTCGTGGTGGCGAACCTGACCCGGATGCCGCACATCCTCATCGCCGGTGCGACCGGGGCCGGCAAGTCGAGCTGCATCAACGCGCTGATCGCCTCGGTGCTGACCCGGGCCACCCCGGACGAGGTACGGATGGTGCTGATCGACCCCAAGCGGGTCGAGCTGTCGGCGTACCAGGGCATCCCGCACCTGGTAACGCCGATCATCACCAACCCGAAGAAGGCGGCCGACGCGCTGGCCTGGGTCGTCAAGGAGATGGACGACCGCTACTCCGACATGGAGGCCAGCGGGGTCCGGCACGTCGACGACTTCAACCGCAAGGTGCGCAAGGGTGAGTTCACGGCGCCGCCCGGCAGCGAGCGGGTCTACGTGCCGTACCCGTACCTGCTGGTGATCGTCGACGAGCTGGCCGACCTGATGATGGTGGCCCCCCGTGACGTCGAGGACGCGGTCGTGCGGATCACCCAGCTCGCCCGGGCCGCCGGGATCCATCTGGTGCTGGCCACCCAGCGTCCCAGCGTGGACGTCGTCACCGGCCTAATCAAGGCCAACGTGCCGAGCCGGCTGGCCTTCTCCACCGCCAGCCTGGCCGACTCCCGGGTCATCCTGGACCAGCCTGGCGCGGAGAAGCTGATCGGCCGCGGCGACGCGCTGTTCCTGCCGATGGGCGCCGGCAAGCCACAGCGGATCCAGGGCGCGTACGTCTCCGACAGCGAGATCCACGCGGTGGTGGCGCACTGCAAAGACCAGGCCCAGCCGGCGTACCGGGAGGACATGGCCACGCCGCAGCAGGGCAAGAAGGAGGTCGACGAGGACGTCGGCGACGACCTCGACCTGCTCTGCCAGGCTGCCGAGCTGGTGGTCTCGACCCAGTTCGGGTCGACCTCGATGCTGCAGCGCAAGCTGCGGGTCGGCTTCGCCAAGGCCGGTCGGCTGATGGACCTGATGGAGTCGCGCGGCATTGTCGGCCCGTCCGAGGGCTCCAAGGCGCGCGACGTCCTGGTGACCCCGGAGGAGCTCGACGGGGTGCTCGTGACCTTGCGCGGCGACGGCTAGCTGAGCTGGGCTAGCTGAGATGCGATCGTGCTTTGTCCTGTGGACTGGCCCGTCCGTAGACTAGAAACACGGCCATTTGTCGTAGTCGTTGATCGTGCCATCGTAGGTTTTGCCGGCAGTTGAGTCGGGGAGGTGCGTGCTGTGACGGACGAGTCGGGACCCCACCAGCCGCCCCAGCCACGTGACCCGCCCCGCCAGCCGGCCAACCCGACCCCTGGCGCGGTGCTGGCGGCGGCCCGGCGGGTAGCTGGCCTGTCGGTGGAGGACGTCGCCGCGGCGACCCGGATCCGATCCACGCTGGTCCGGGCGATCGAGCAGGACGAGTACGAGCGCTGCGGCGGCGAGGTCTACGCCCGCGGGCACATCCGGTCCATCGCGCACGTGGTCGGCACCGACTCCACGCCGCTGATCGCCGACTACGAGCGGCGCTACAGCCAGCCGCTGCCACCGCTGGGAGTGGCTCCGGTCAGCACCCTCGGCGACCCGGTCCGCGAGCTGACCCGCAAGGCCACCAAGGCCACCCCGAAGTGGCCGGCGGTCGCCATCGCCGTGCTCACCCTGATCACCGTGCTGCTGGCGGTGAGCTGGGTGGTTGGCAGCCGGCAGGACCGGCAGGCCCCGCCAGCCGCGGCCACGACCGCTCCTGTCCCGTCGCCCAGCACGACACCCACAGCCAGCGCGACGCCGTCGCCGAGCGGGACACCATCGTCCAGCACGGGGGCGCCGACGAGCTCGACCTCGCCGGCCAGCGGCGTGCGGCTGCTGGTTCGGATCGGTCAGGAGGCCAGCTACGTCCGGGTCCTGTCTAGCGCCGGCGTCCGGGTGTACGAGGGCATCCTGTCCGCCGGGCAGAGCATGCAGTTCAGCGACGCTCGCTCACTGCTGGTCCGGTTCGGTAACTCTCCGGCAGTCACCATCGAGCTGAACGGCAAGATCCTGGGCCGGCCCTGCAACACCCAGGTGTGCAGTCGGGAGTTCCGGCAGCCCAGCTCCCAGAACGGCTGAGCCGGCTAGGTAGGCGGCTGGACGGGTCCGCGCCGGTACTCTCAACGCCGTGCCCCACTCCGTCCCCGTCGGCGACCCCTCGGCCGGCGACCGCCCAGCCAACGACCACCCGGCCAGCGAACGGCGGGTCGCGCTGGTCACGCTCGGCTGCGCCCGCAACGAGGTCGACTCCGAGGAGCTGGCCGGGCGGCTGGCCGGTGCGGGCTGGCGGCTGGTGGGCGAGGACGATGACGCCGACGTCGTCGTCGTCAACACCTGCGGGTTCATCGAGTCAGCCAAGAAGGACTCGATCGACACGCTGCTCGCCGCGTCCGACATCGGCGGCAAGGTGGTCGCGGTCGGCTGCCTGGCGGAGCGGTACGGCGACCAGCTCGCCGGGAGCCTGCCCGAGGCCGACGCGGTGCTCGGGTTCGACGACTACGCCGAGATCGGCGCCCGCCTGGACGACGTGCTGGCCGGCCGGCCGCTGGTACCGCACCGCCCGCGGGATCGCCGTACCCTGCTGCCGATCTCGCCGGTGGCGCGGGTCGAGGCTGCTGTGGCGGTGCCCGGGCACGGTGCGGGCCGGCCGGGGGGTACGGGCATCGCGGACCTGCCGGCGGGCGTGGCGCCGCCGTCCGGCCCCCGGGTGCTGCGCCGCCGGCTGGACGACTCACCGGTGGCGCCGTTGAAGCTGGCCAGCGGCTGTGACCGGCGCTGCGCGTTCTGCGCGATCCCGTCGTTCCGCGGCGCGTTCGTCTCCCGCCGGCCGGAGGAGGTGCTGGCAGAGGCACGCTGGCTGGCTGGCCACGGCGTGCGCGAGCTGGTGCTGGTCAGCGAGAACTCCACGTCGTACGGCAAGGACCTCGGCGACCTGCGGCTGCTGGAGAGGCTGCTGCCGGAGCTCGCCGGGGTGGCCGGGATCGACCGGATCCGGCTGTCCTACCTCCAGCCGGCCGAGCTGCGGCCGGGCCTGGTCCAGGTGCTGGCGGGCACCGAGAAGGTCGCGCCGTACTTCGACCTGTCCTTCCAGCACGCCAGCGAGCCGGTGCTGCGCCGGATGCGGCGGTTTGGCTCGACCGAGCGGTTCCTGGGGCTGGTCGAGCGGATCCGGGGGCTCCGGCCGGACGCCGGCATCCGCTCGAACGTCATCGTCGGCTTTCCGGGGGAGACCGCGGCTGACCTGGCTGAGCTGGAGCGCTTCCTGACCGAGGCGCGGCTGGACGCCGTCGGGGTGTTCGGGTACTCCGACGAGGAGGGCACCGAGGCGGCGACGTACGACGGCAAGGTGCGGTCGTCGACGGTGGCCAGGCGGGTGGACCGGGTGACCCGGCTGGTCGAGGAGCTGACCGCCCAGCGCGCCGAGGAGCGGGTCGGGGAGATCGTCGAGGTGCTGGTGGAGTCGGTGGACACCGGGCTGACCGGGCCAGCCGGGCCTACCGGGGTGGTGGCGGAGGGCCGGGCCGCGCACCAGGCGCCGGAGGTGGACGGCTCGACCGTCGTTCACGGCCTGACCCAGCTCACGGTCGGGACGATCGTGCGGGCGCGGGTGACGGGCAGCGCCGGGGTGGACCTGGTCGCGGAGCTCTGTCCGTGAGCAGGCTGGTCCCGGATCCGGCCGCGCTCCCGCCGCGGACCGTCCGGGTGGCCAACGTCGCCAACGGGATGACCATGCTGCGGCTGCTGCTGGTGCCGGTCTTCGCGGTGCTGCTGCTGCACGGGGACGGCGACGAGACCGGCTGGCGGGTCGCAGCGACAGTGGCCTTCGGCGTGGCCTCGATGACCGACCGGATCGATGGCCAGCTTGCCCGCAGCCGGGGTTTGGTGACCGAGTTCGGCAAGCTGGCCGACCCGATCGCGGACAAGGCGCTGACCGGGACCGCCCTCGTCGGGCTGTCGGCGCTCGGCCTGCTGTGGTGGTGGGTGACGATCGTGATCCTGGTCCGGGAGGTCGGGGTGACGCTGCTGCGGTTCTGGGTGATTCGGCTCGGGGTGATCTCGGCCAGCCGTGGCGGCAAGCTGAAGACGCTGGTACAGGCGGTCGCGATCGGGCTGTACCTGCTGCCGCTGTCGGAGGGCGCGACGACGGTGGCGGCGGGGGTGATGGCGGTCGCGCTGGTGCTGACCGTGGCCACCGGGATGGACTACGTGGCCCGCGCGGTGAGTCTGCACCGGGCTAGGCCCAGGCTCCACCCGGCCGTTCCCGGCGAGTCGTGACGGACCCGGCCGACATCCATGCTGCCCTGGCCGACCGCCGGGCCACGGTGGCGGTGGCCGAGTCGCTGACCGCCGGGCTGCTGGCCGCAGCGCTGACCGAGACGCCGGGTGCGAGCACGACGTTCCGCGGCGGGGTGGTGGTGTATGCGACCGAGCTCAAGGCCGTCCTGGCCGGTGTGCCCGAACGGCTGCTGGCCAAGCACGGCCCGGTGAGCGGGCCGGTCGCCGAGGCGATGGCGGCCGGGGTGCGGGGTCGGCTCGGAGCGACGTACGGGGTGGCGCTGACGGGGGTGGCCGGACCGGACCCGCAGGATGGGGTGCCGGCGGGCACGGTGTACGTCGCCGTCGCTGGTCCGGAGGGTACGCAGGTACGCCGGGTGTGCCTGCCTGGCGACCGGGCCGAGGTGCGGTCCGGGGCGGTCCGGGCGGCGCTGAACCTGCTGGCCGGAACGCTCCGCGTGTCCTGATCGGGGCTGCCCGGGAATCAGATACATGGTTACATCGTTACAATGCCCGTTACGCCGAGCGCGTAACGGTTCGGCCCTTGCCCGGTAGCTTGATCTCCGTCGATGTACCGTAGCTGCACGACTATGCGAGAAGGGGGTGCACCGCATGGCTCTGCTCCGTCGGGTGCTCGGTGAGACGCTTCGTGGCCAGCGGCTCCGTCAGGAACGCACCCTCCGTGAGGTGTCCACCGCGGCTCGGGTCAGCCTGGGTTACCTGTCCGAGGTCGAGCGCGGGCAGAAGGAGGCCTCATCTGAGCTGCTAGGTGCGATCTGCAACGCGCTGGACCTGCGGCTGTCCGATGTGCTCCGTGAGGTCAGCGACAACCTCCTGCGGGCCGATGCCGCCGCCACACCGGCCGCCGCCGTGCGCCCGGGCCTGCCGATCCGCCGGGTGCCCGCCGTGCTGCCGGCCGGGACCCCCGAGCCGGTCGTCGTGGAGCCGGCCGAGCTGACGACCGCCGCTGACGGTGCCGAGGCGGTGCCGGTCGCGCAGGTTTCCGCGCGCGCCACGCTGGAGCCGTATGGCGGGGACTCGCGCGAGGTGCTCGACGCGGTGCTCGCCCGGGTCGAGCCCGGTCGCGTCATCGCCGCCTGAGCCAGCCGCCCGGCTCCACTCTTCACGCCATTCAGCCGACCAGTCCGCGTGACCTGAGCAAGCAGCTCGTCAACCTGGGCATCGGGCAATGCCCATAGGCCCGGGTCGACACGCGGGCCGGGTCGACACGGGTCGATAGCGCGCGAACCTGGTCGACCGCGAGGGTGACGGTATCCGACATACGATCCGACCTACGACAAGACCACAGAGCCAGCTCGGTGCGTGAGGCGAAACGCACCCCACATGAGTTCTGAGGGCGGCGGCCGCGAAGACGCCAGCACCCCAACCCATAAAACCAGCAGCCCTGGCGTGTCCCCTTGACGGCCACACTCACCCAATGGCAGGAATAGCCCCGTGTCTGAGCCGTTGCGCGACCCGCCTGGCACGCAGCCCCCCGCCGGGCTCGCGTCCGCGCTGCCGCGCCGCGAGGCGGGCACCCGCTCGCGCGCCGGCAACGCGATGGCTCGCACCCGTGCCGGCCTGCTGGACGGCGCCCTGCGTGCGGTCGCCAAGCAGGGCACGCGGCGTACGACGATGAACGACATCGCCACCCAGGCGGGCGTGGCCAAGGCGACCCTCTACAACCATTTCCGGACCAAGGACGACGTGTGGTCGGCGCTGGTGCTGGCCGAGGTGGACGACCTGGCTACGCAGTGTGCTGACCTGCCGTTGGCCGACGCGCTGGCCCACGCCGCCACCCGGCTCAGCCAGCACCCCGCGCTGCGTCAGGTCGCCGACACCGAGCCGGCCGTCCTGGCCGGGCTGCTGCCCACCGACCCGCCGGCTCCGGGCTGGCGGGCCGCCGCCGACGCGCTGCACCGGCGGTTCGCCAACGCCAACGCCAATGGCTCCGAGCCCGACGGCCGCGCCGCCGCCGACACCGAGCTGGTGCTGCGCTGGCTGGCGTCGTACCTGTCCCGACCGGCAGGGCCGGACGCGATTCGGGCCGTCGCCGGCCGGCTGGCCGCCGTGCTCGCCCGCTAACCGGAGCGTCCGCCCCCGCACGGTGGGTGTGGCCTGCAAGACTGGTGCCCTGACTCGTCAGGAGCCTGACTCGATATCAGGAGACCGGTATCAGGAGAGTTGTGTGACCCAACCGTCGGGCCTGCGTCGGCGCATCCCCCTGCTGGTGGCGGCCGCGGTCGGCATCGTGCTGGTGCTCGTCGTGCGCAACGTGTTCAGCGGCGCAGGCCAGACCGCGGACAAGAGCGGTGCCGGGGCGACCCAGCGCGGCGACCGGCCCGGCTGCATCCCGCTGAACGTCGTCGCGTCCAGCGAGAAGGCCGCCCTGCTCAGCACCGTCGCGGACGGTTACAACGGTGCGAACCGCCAGGTCAACGGCACCTGCGTAGACGTGCGGGTGAGCAGCAAGGCGTCCGGCGGGGCGGCCGAGGCACTGGCCCGCGGCTGGGACGAGCAGGTCGACGGCCCACGGCCGGACGTGTGGTCGCCGGCGTCGCGGTCCTGGACGGTGCTGCTGCGGCAGCGCACCACCGCGAAGGACAAGGCCGACCTGGTCCCGCGGGACACCCCGTCGATCGCGCAGACCCCACTGGTCATCGCGATGCCCAAGCCGATGGCCGAGGCGCTGGGCTGGCCGGCCAGGCAGCTCGGCTGGTCGGACATCCTGGCGCTGGCCCGCGACCCGAACGGCTGGGGCCGGCACGGCCACGCCGAGTGGGGCAGGTTCAAGCTCGGCAAGACCAACCCGAACTTCTCCACCTCCGGGCTGAACGCCACCATCGCGACGTACTTCGCCGCCACCGGCCGGTCCTCCGACCTCACCACCAGGGACATCAAGGACCCCAAGGTCGTCAGCTATGTCACGGGCGTGGAGGGCTCCGTCGTGCACTACGGCGACACCACGCTGACCTTCCTGTCCAACCTGTACGACGCCGGGGCGCGCGGCCAGGGGCTGTCCTACATCAGCGCGGTGGCGGTGGAGGAGAAGTCGGTCTGGGACTACAACCAGGGCAACCCGAGCGGTGACCCGAAGACGCTGGGCCAGCAGGGCGTGCCGCGGGTGCCGCTGGTGGCGATCTACCCCAAGGAGGGCACCCTGCTCTCCGACAACCCGTACACCGTGCTGAAGGCGGAGTGGGTGGACGATGCCAAGCGGGCCGCCGCTGCCGACTTCCTCAGCTATGTCAAGGAGCCGGACCAGCAGCGCCGGTTCACCGACGCGGCGTTCCGGTCCTTCGACGGCAGGCCCGGCGCGGTGGTCAACCGGGACAACGGCATGCTGCCGGAGGCAAGGTTCACCACCATCAACCCGCCCTCGCCGGCCGTGCTGGACCAGCTCGCCCAGTCCTGGAACGCGCTGCGCAAGCGGGCCCGGGTGCTGATGGTGATCGACGTGTCGGGCTCGATGGGCGAGCCGGTGGCCGGCACCGGGGAGAGCAAGCTGGACCTGGCCAAGAAGGCCGCGCTGGCCTCGGTCGACGCGCTCGCCCCGGACGACCGGCTCGGGCTGTGGGTGTTCAGCACGCCGCTGGGCAACGCCGCGGCGCCATACCGGGAGCTGGTCAGCCCGGCATCGGTCAGCCAGATCAAGAACGAGTACCGGGCCAGGGTCAGAGACCTGGTCCCGGAGGGTGGCACGGCGCTGTACGCGACCACCCGGGCCGCGGTGGCCGCGGTGCGATCGTCGTACGACGTGAACAAGATCAACGCCGTGGTGCTGCTCACCGACGGCAAGAACGAGTACCCGCCCGACAACAACCTGGACAGCCTCATCGGCTCGCTGTCCCAGGAGGACGCCGAGCGGTCGGTCCGGGTGTTCCCGATCGCCTACGGCGACGCGGCCGACCTCGGCGTGCTGCAGCGGATCGGTGCGGCGTCGCGGGCCACGGCGTACGACGCGAGCAACCCGGCCACCATCGAGCGGGTGCTGGTCAACGTGTTCAGCAACTTCTGACCGGGTGGGCGACCGAGCCAGGAGGGACCGAGCGTGCGGGAGACTGGGCGGCGTGGGACTGCGTGACAACCTGGTCGACCCGTGGGGCGGAGTCGTCGCTGGCGTCGCCGGCGGCCTGGCCTGGGCGGTGACGGCGCCGCTGACGGCGGCGGCCATCCCGCTCGGGCTGGGCGTCGCGGCGGTGGTGTACGGCGTGAAGGTGGTGGCCGGCGCCGCGACCGGACCCCGCGAGCGGCCCCGGCCGGGCCAGCCCGAGCTGCCCCGCCCGGAGAAAGGCAGCCCGGCGGAGAGCTGGCAGACCAGGGCGCTGCGGGCGATCGACGAGCTGCACCAGCTCGCCAGTTCCCAGCCGAACGCGCCGGCCGCGCTCGCCTCGGTCGACGCGGGTGCCGCCGCGACTGAGGAGCAGGTCCGCCGGCTGGCCGGGCAGGTGACGGCCGTCACCCAGGCGCTGTACCGGATCCCGACGCCGCGGCTGGCCGAGGACCGGGCCCGGCTCACGGCCATGGTCGAGAGCGCGGCGACCGAGGAGCTCCGCGACGAACATCGCCGTTCCCTGCGTAGTGTGGAGGAACAACTTGCGGTGGCGGCACGGCTGCAGTCGGCGTGCGACACGTTGCTGGCCAGGCTGCAGTCGACCGCGCTTGGGCTGGAGGGGCTGATCGCACGGGTCGCGGAAGTGCTGGCGCTCGCGGCGTCGACCAGCGCGGGCGGGTCGGACGACCGGGTGTCGGAGCTGGCCGCCGAGCTGGACGGGCTGCGCGCCGGGCTCGCCGAGACCGAGGAGCTGTCCCGCCAGGTGCTGGGCCAGCGGTGAGGCTGGACCGCTGAGGCTTGACACTGGGATGGAGCGGGTGTGGATCCGGTCGCGGTCGGGGCCCGCGCTCTGAGACGATGACGACGGCGCGGCGTACGGTGAGGGAACGCGCCGCTGACAGGAGGACAGATAGTCATGGCCAACCCCTTCGTGAAGGCCTGGAAATATTTCTTGTCGTGGTTCGGCGCCAAGGTGGACGAGAAGGCCGACCCCAAGATCCAGATCCAGCAGGCCATCGAGGAGGCGCAGCGCCAGCACCAGGCCCTCTGTCAGCAGGCGGCCCAGGTCATCGGTAACCAGCGCCAGCTTGAGATGAAGCTGACCCGGCAGTTGTCCGATGTGGAGAAGCTGCAGGCCTCCGCCCGCCAGGCGCTGGTGCTGGCTGACCAGGCCCGAGCCGGCGACGACCTGAAAAAGGCCGGTGAGTACGAGCAGACCGCGACCGCCTTCGCGACCCAGCTCGTCACCGCCGAGCGGGGCATCGAAGACCTGAAGTCCTTGCACGACCAGTCGCTGCAGGCCGCTGAGCAGGCGAAGAAGGCGGTGGAGAACAACGCCCATCTCCTGCAGCAGAAGCTGGCCGAGCGGACCCAGCTCCTCAGCCAGTTGGAGCAGGCCAAGATGCAGGAGCAGGTCTCTGCCTCGCTGAACCAGATGTCCGAGCTCGCCGCTCCGGGCAACGTGCCGTCGCTGGGCGAGGTCCGGGAGAAGATCGAGCGGCGGTACGCGACCGCGCTCGGCCAGGCCGAGCTCGCGCAGAACTCCGTCGAGGGTCGGATGCTGGAGGTGCAGAAGTCCACCCTGGACATGGCCGGCTCTGCCCGGCTGGACCAGATCCGGGCCAGCCTGCACGGAGGCCAGCTCTCCAGCGCGCCGCAGCCGCAGCAGGTCACCGCCGGGGAGCCGGCGGAGCAGGCCGCTCCGCCGATCGCCGACAGTACGTCGAGCTCGGGCGGGCAGACCGCCCAGCAGCAGTCCTGACCCGCGTATGCCTTGACGCCGCCCGGGCCCGCCCGGCCGTCTAGCCGCCCAGCCGCCCGGATCCGTGGCGATCCCGGTGTGTCTCCCGGTGTGGTCACCTCTCGGCGTCGTGGTGACCTCTCGTTCCCTGTCGACCCCGTGTGGTCACCTGTGCGCCGAGTGGTGACCTCTTGGGGTCTGGCGACAACAAGAGGTCACCACAACGCCGAGAGGTGACCACACGGGCGCTGCGGGCAACGACAGGTGACCACAACGCCGAGAGGTGACCACACGCGGGAG
>DATILL010000048.1:0-10486 GCA_035476575.1 Mycobacteriales bacterium | reverse complement strand
GATCTCCAACAGCGGCAACAACTCGATGATCGTCCGGGAGGGAAGGCGCCTCAGGCGAGGACGAAGTTGACCAGCCGGCCAGGCACCAGCACCACCCTGCGCACGGTCCGCCCGTCGAGCTGCGCGGCGACCTTCTCGTCCGCCCGGGCCGCCGCCTCGACCGCGGCGCCCTCCGCGTCGGCCGCCACGGTGATCTTCGACCGCAGCTTGCCGTTGACCTGCACCGGCAGCTCGACCGTCTCGGCGACCAGGTACGCCGGGTCGGCCACCGGGAACGGCGTCCAGGCCAGCGAGCCGGCGTGCCCCAGCCGCGACCACAGCTCCTCGGCCACATGCGGCGCCAGCGGGGCCAGCAGCAGCACCAGCGGCTCGACCACCTCGCGCGGCGCGCCGCCGTCCGGCCAGGCCTGCACGATGTGGTTGTTCAGCTCGGTGACCCGGGCGATCGAGGTGTTGAACCGCAACGACTCGAAGCCCGCCCGGGCAGCCGCGATAGTACGGTGCAGCACCCGCCGCGTCTGGTTATCGGCCGGCACGTCGGACACCCGCGCCGCACCGGTCTCCTCGTCGACGACGTTGCGCCAGATCCGCTGCAGCAGCCGGTACGAGCCGACCACGGCCTTGGTCTCCCACGGCCGGGACTGCTCCAGCGGCCCGGTGAACATCTCGTACAGCCGCAGCGTGTCGGCGCCGTACTCGGTGAACATCTCGTCCGGCGTCACGGAGTTCTTCAGCGACTTGCCCATCTTGCCGTACTCGCGCCGGACCGGCCGGCCGGCGTAGAAGTACCCGCCGTCCCGCTCGACCACGTCGGCCGCCGGCACGTACACCCCCCGCTCGTCGACGTAGGCGTAGGCCTGCACGTAGCCCTGGTTGAACAGCGTGCGGAACGGCTCCTCGGCGCTGACCTCACCCAGGTCGTACAGCACCTTCTGCCAGAACCGGGCGTACAGCAGGTGCAGCACGGCGTGCTCGACGCCGCCGACGTACAGGTCGACCCCGCCGACGTCGCCCGGCCCGGTCGGCCCCATCCAGTACCGCTCGTTCGCCGGGTCGACGAAGCGCTCGTCGTTGGTCGGGTCGGTGTAGCGGATCTCGTACCAGCAGGAGCCGGCCCACTGCGGCATCGTGTTGGTCTCCCGGCGGTACGTGCGCCGGCCGTCGCCCAGGTCCAGCTCGACCTCGACCCACTCCTTGGTCCGGGACAGCGGGGTCTCCGGCTCGGAGCGGTCGTCGTCCGGGTCGTACGCCTTCGGCGCGAAGTCGTCGATCTCGGGCAGCTTCACCGGCAGCATCGACTCCAGCACCGCGCGCGGCGCGCCGTCCTCGTCGTAGACGATCGGGAACGGCTCACCCCAGTACCGCTGCCGGGAGAACAGCCAGTCACGCAGCTTGTACGTCGTCCGGGCCGCGCCAACGCCGTGCGCCTCCAGCCAGGCGATGATCCGCTCCTTGGCCTCGGTGACCCCCAGCCCGTCCAGGCTGAACCCGTCCGGAGCGGTCGAGTTGACCGCCGGGCCCTCGCCGAGGTACCACTTGCCGTCGAAGCCGTCCGGCGGCTGCACGGTCCGCACGATCGGCAGGTCGAAGACCTCGGCGAACTCCCAGTCTCGCTCGTCCTGGCCGGGCACCGCCATGATCGCGCCGGTGCCGTAGCCCATCAGCACGTAGTCGGCGACGAAGATCGGGATCGGCCTGCCGTTGACCGGGTTCGTCGCGACGGAGCCGGTGAACACGCCGGTCTTGGTCTTGTCGCCGGCCTGCCGGTCCCGCTCCGAGCGCTGCGCCGCGTAGCGCTGGTACGCCGCGACCGCCTCGGCCGGGGTCGCCGCCCCGTTCGTCCACTGTGGACGGACGCCGGCCGGCCAGGCCGGCGCGGTCAGGTCCGGCACCAGGGGGTGCTCCGGCGCCAGCACCAGGTACGTCGCACCGAACACGGTGTCCGGTCGGGTGGTGAAGACCTCGATCTCCGCTGTCCCGGCCGCCGTCTCAGCCGCGGTCCCGGCCGGGAAGCGGATCGTGGCGCCGGTCGAGCGGCCGATCCAGTTGCGCTGCATCAGCTTGATCGACTCCGGCCAGTCCAGCCGGTCCAGGTCGTCGATCAGCCGGTCGGCGTACGCCGTGATCCGCATCATCCACTGCGTCAGCGGCCGCCGGAAGACGGGGAAGTTGCCGCGGTCGCTGCGCCCGTCGGCGGTGACCTCCTCGTTGGCCAGGACGGTGCCCAGGCCGGGGCACCAGTTGACCGGCGCCTCGTGCCGGTAGGCCAGCCGGTAGCCGTCGATGACCCGGCGCTGCTCGGCCCGGGTCAGCTCACCCCAGCTTCGGCCGTCCGGGGTGGCCCGGATGCCCTCGGCCAGCTCGGCCTCCAGCTCAGCGATTGGGCGGGCCCGCCCGGCCGTCTCGTCGTACCAGGAGCTGAAGATCTTCAGGAAGATCCACTGGGTCCAGCGGTAGTACCCGGCGTCGGTGGTCGAGACGGCCCGGCGCGGGTCGTGACCCAGCCCCAGCCGGCGGAGCTGGGACCGGTACGTGGCGACGTTCTTCTCGGTGGTGACGCGGGGGTGCTGGCCGGTCTCCACGGCGTACTGCTCGGCCGGCAGCCCGAAGGCGTCGAACCCGATGGTGTGCAGCACGTTGTGCCCGGTCATCCGCAGGTAGCGGGCGTACACGTCAGTGCCGATGTAGCCCAGCGGGTGCCCGACGTGCAGCCCCTCGCCGGAGGGGTAGGGGAACATGTCGTTGACGAAGAACTTCGGCCGGCCCACCGCTTCCTCGAAGCCACGCGCCAGCGGACCGGCCGGGTTGGGCGCGTGAAAGGTCCCCTCGCGCTCCCAGCGGTCCTGCCAGCGCGCCTCGATCTGCTGTGCCAGCGCGGCGGTGTAGCGGTACGGCGGGACGCCGCTCGTCTCGGTCATGGTGTCATCCTCACTGCTCCTGGCCCCGGAAATGAAAAGAGCCCTCGCACACCGCAAGGGCTCGCCGCGCTGACTGTCTCTGCCGTCGTCAGCACGGCCCGGTAAGAAGCAGGCTCCGGCCGAAGCTCATGGTTCATGATGATAGCGCCATCCGCTTGAGCGCCCGACGCATACTCTCGTGCGCTCGCTCTATGACCACGCGCATCACCATCTCGGTCCCCGACACGCTGGCCGAGCTCATCAAGCTGACCGCCACGAAGGAAGGCCTCTCCGTCTCCGGCTGGGTCTCCCAGGCGATCGAACACGAGGCGGTCCGAATCGCCCGGCGGCAGTCCGTCGAGGAGTGGGAGGCCGGGCTCGGCCCGATCCCCGCCGAGGACCTGGCCGCGATGCGCGCCGAGCTCGCCGCCGCGCACGATGCCATGGACCACCGCGAGCTGAAGGCGAGCTGACGACGGCCCGGCCGTTGGTGTACGACGCCGGCGCCTGATCGCGACCGACCGGGCTGCTGGCGACCACCGAAGCGGTCTCATACCGCGCAGGGGTTCTCTGCGGTATGACCCGGACCAGTGATGTGGTGGATGCGATAGTGGTGGCGGTCGCGACCGAGCTGGGGGCCACCATCGTCACCAGCGACCCCGATGATCTCGCTGCTCTGGCCGCGGCGGCCGGATCACACCGACCAGAGCTCATCATCGTCTGAGGGGCGGAGCAGGTCGGCGGCGGCACGGCCCGGCGGCGGCGTGAACGACCCGCTCCGTGCACGCGCCGTCGACGTGTCACCGGTCGTCGGACAGCACCGGCACCGGCAGGGTGCCCGCGTTGTGCTCCAGCAGCCGCCAGCCGGCGTAATCCCAGCCCTCCGGGGCCGGCGCGATGACCGACCAGGAGCAGTTCTGCACCGGGCCGAGCATCCGCCAGCTTCCCTCGGGCAGGTTCAGCAGCCGGCCCAGCCCGGCCCGGATCGCGCTGCCGTGGCTGGCCACCACCAGGGTGCCGCCCGCCGGCAGCAGCCCGACCCCGTCAGCCACCGCCTCGGCGAACCGGTCGCCGAGCTGGGCCTCGGTCTCCCCGTCCGGAGGGGACCAGCGCGCCCACTCATCCGGGTACCGCTCCCGGATCTCGTCGTTGGTCAGGCCCTGCCACACGCCGCCGGACCGCTCCCGCAGCCGCTTGTCGTACCGCACCGGGATGCCGGTGATCTCGCTCAGCATCTGGGCGGTCTCGACGGCCCGGGACAGGTCGGAGGACACGATCGCCTGCGGCCCGACCGCGGCCAGCAGCCGGGCGGCCCGGCTGGCCTGGGCCTGGCCGGTCCCGTCCAGCGGGATGTCGGTCTGGCCCTGGTACCGGCGCTCGACGTTCCATCTGGTCTGGCCGTGCCGCCAGAGCACGGCTCGCACCGTGCTCAGGAGCGCTCCCCGGCCGTCACGCCGTCCGGCAGAGGGAGGACGGGGCAGTCCTTCCACAGCCGGTCCAGCCCGTAGAACGAGCGTTCCTCGGAGTGCTGCACGTGCACCACAATGTCGACGTAGTCGAGGAGCACCCAGCGGCCGTCCCGCTCACCCTCGCGGCGGACCGGCTTGGCGCCGATCCGCAGCAGCCGCGCCTCCACCTCGTCGACGATGGCGCCGACCTGCCGCTCGCTCGGTGCTGAGGCCAGCAGGAACACATCGGTGATGACCAGATGGTCGCTGACGTCGATCGCGACGATGTTCTGGGCGAGCTTGTCGGCGGCGGCCACGGCGGCGGCCACGGCGAGCTCGGCGGCGCGCTCAGACGCTGTCACGAGGCTGGCTCGCGCTGGGTCGAGTCGGGTCTTCGGTCACGGTGTCCAAGCCTCTCACGAGCGGTACAGCCGGTGCTTGTGGATGTACTGCACGACCCCGTCCGGCACGAGGTACCACACCGGCTGCCCGGCCCGGACCCGCTCCCGGCAGTCGCTGGAGGAGATCGTCATCGCCGGCACCTCGACCAGGCTGACCGAGTCCTCCGGCAGGTGCGCGTCGGACAGGTCGTAGCCTGGCCGGGTCACCCCGATGAAGTGCGCCAGCGCGAACAGCTCCGCGACGTTCCGCCAGGACAGGATCTTGGCCAGCGCGTCCGCGCCGGTGATGAAGTAGAGGGTCGCGTCCGGCCGGGCGACGGCGAGGTCGCGCAGGGTGTCGATGGCGTACGTCGGACCGGGCCGGTCGATGTCCACCCGGCTGACCCAGAACCGCGGGTTCGGCGCGGTGGCGATGACCGCCATCAGGTAACGGTGCTCGGCCGGGCTGACCTCGCGGCCGGTCTTCTGCCACGGCTCGCCGGTCGGCACGAAGACCACCTCGTCGAGCCGGAACATCGCGGCGACCTCGCTGGCCGCGACCAGATGCCCGTGATGGATCGGGTCGAACGTCCCGCCCATCACCCCGATCCGCCTCATGAGCCGCGATGTTAGGGGTTGTCCGGGTAAGCGGCGGGCCCGCGGTCGACCGGTCCCCCCGTGCAGACCGGTCGACCTCGCACCCCCGGGCACGAGACGCGAGGCGGCTCCGGCATGCCCGCCCGGCCCTGGGGGCCATGGAGCGCCTGTACCAACCAAGCTCTCCGCCGCGTCCCTGAAGGGAGTGCCGAACAGCCCCGGTGAGACGCCAGTGTGAGCTAACTCACATCTCGACGTGGCCGGATGTGCCGCGGGCCTGCCTCGCACGGTGGCCCTGACCGGCACGGGCGTGGGTGACCTTCTTGCGACGGGGGGCGGGATGGCCTGGGCCTGGCGGATCTGGGCCTAGCGGAGCTGGCCCTAGCGGACCTGGCCCTCGCCGGTCACGACATACTTCGTGCTGGTCAGCTCCGGCAGGCCCATCGGCCCGCGGGCGTGCAGCTTCTGGGTGGAGATGCCGATCTCGGCGCCGAACCCGAGCTCCCCGCCGTCGGTGAACCGGGTCGAGGCGTTCACCATCACGGCGGCACTGTCCACATGCGACACGAAGTGCCGGGCGGCGGGCTGCGAGCCGGTCACGATCGCCTCGGTGTGGCCGCTGCTCCACCGCCGGATGTGCGCGACGGCGTCGTCGACGGAGTCCACCACCCGGGCGGCCAGGTCCAGGGAGAGGTACTCTGCCGCCCAGTCCTCGTCCGTCGCGGCCAGCACCCGCTCGCCGCCGTACTGGCGGACGGTCGGGTCGCCGTGCACCGTCACGCCCGCCTCGGCCAGCGCGGGCAGCACGACCGGCAGGAACGCCGGGGCGATGTCGCGGTGCACCAGCAGCGTCTCGGCGGCGTTGCACACGCTCGGCCGGGAGACCTTGGCGTTGATCGTGATGGCCACCGCCATGTCCAGGTCGGCGGCGGCGTCGACGTAGACGTGGCAGTTGCCGACGCCGGTCTCGATGACCGGCACCGTCGAGCCGCGGACGACGTGCTCGATCAGGCCGGCGCCGCCGCGCGGGATGATCACGTCCACCAGCCCGCGGGCCCGGATCAGGTGGGTCACCGACTCGCGGTCGGCCGGCAGGAGCTGTACGGCGTGCTCGGGCAGCCCGGCCTTGGTGCCGGCCTCGGCCAGCACCTCGACCAGGGCGGCGTTGGACCGGTACGCCGAGGCCGAGCCGCGCAGCAGCACGGCGTTGCCGCTCTTCAGCGCGATGCCGGCCGCGTCCACGGTGACGTTGGGGCGTGCCTCGTAGACGATGCCGACCACGCCGAGCGGCACCCGGAGCTGGCGCACCTCCAGGCCGTTCGGCAGGGTGTAGCCGCGGACCACCTCGCCCACCGGGTCGGGCAGCCCGGCCAGGTCGCGTAGGCCGGCGGCCATCGCGGCGACCCGCTGCCCGGACAGCGCCAGCCGGTCCAGCATCGCCTCGGCCAGGCCGTCCGCCCGGCCGGCCGCGACGTCCGCCGCGTTGGCCGCCAGCACCGGCGCCGCAGCGGCCTCCAGCGCGTCGGCCATCGCGTGCAGGGCGGTGTCCTTGCCCAGCCGCGACATCGGGGCGAGCACCGCGGCCGCCTCCCTGGCCCGCCGGGCGGCGCCCAGCACGTCGTTCTCGATGGACATGCCACCCAGCGTAACGATCCCGCCCGGCTCCGCTCCCGCTGTGGTCACCTCTGCGCCGACTGGTGACCACAGCGGGAGCGGCTGGCAGTCACAGCAGGATCAGGTCGTCGCGGTGCACGATCACGCGGCGGAACTCCGGGGCCAGCTCGCGGGTGGACCGGCCGAGCAGCGCCGGCAGCTCGTCGGCGTCGTACGCCACCAGCCCCCGGGCTACCGGCGTACCGGCCAGGTCGACCAGGTCGACCGGGTCGCCAGCGTCAAACACGCCCTGCACCGCGGTCACCCCGGCCGGCAGCAGCGACTTGCGCCGGGCCACCACCGCCTCGACCGCGCCCTCGTCCAGCACCAGCCGGCCACGCGGCCGGGTCGCGTGCCGCAGCCAGAACAGCCGGGACGCCGTCCGCCGCGCCTGGGCAGCGAAGAACGTGCCGACCTCGGGCAGGCCCGGCCCGGTGGCCAGCGCCGCGGCCGCGAGGCTCGACGCGGTCAGCAGCACCGGTACACCCGCCCCCGCCGCCATCCGGGCCGCCTCCAGCTTGCTCAGCATCCCGCCGGTCCCGAGCCCGCCCCCACGGCGGCCACCCGCCTCGATCCCGGCCAGGTCGGCCGGCCCGCGCACCTCGCGCACCAGCGTCGCGCCGTCCCGCCGCGGGTCGCCGTCGTACAGGCCGTCCACATCGGACAGCAGCACCAGCGCCTCGGCCGCGACCAGGTGCGCCACCAGCGCGGCCAGCCGATCGTTGTCGCCGAACCGGATCTCGTCGGTGGCCACCGCGTCGTTCTCGTTGATGATCGGGACGACGCCGAGGGCGAGCAGCCGCTCCAGCGTGCGGTGCGCGTTGCGGTAGTGCACCCGGCGGTGCAGGTCGTCGGCGGTCAGCAGCACCTGGCCCACCGTGAGGCCGTACCGGCCGAACGACGCCGCGTACCGCTCCACCAGCAGGAGCTGACCGACGCTGGCCGCCGCCTGCTGGGTGGCCAGGTCGCCCGGCCGGTGGGCCAGCCCGAGCGGGGCCAGCCCGGCCGCGATCGCGCCCGAGGAGACCAGAACCACCTGGCTACCGGTCCGGCGGCGGGCGGCGAGGGCGTCGACCAGCGCATCCAGCCGGTCCCCGTCCAGCCCACCGGACAGGCTGGTCAGGGACGACGAGCCGACCTTGACGACCAGCCGGCCAGCGGCGGCCAGCACCCCCCGGGTCATCGGTCGTCCGCGCTGGCCCGGCGCGCCTTCTTCGTGACCAGCCGGCCACCAGCGAACGCACGTCTGGTCATCGGTCGTCCGCGCTGGCCCGGCGCGCTTTCCTGGCGGCCAGCCGGTCGGCCGGGCGGCCGCGGGTACGGCGCTCCAGCCGGGCGTCGGTGCCCCGCACGCCCGAGCTGAACTCGGCCTCCTCCTCGCCGGCTCCGGTCGGCTCCCAGTCGAAGCTGACCGAGCCGATCGTCACCTCAGCGCCCGGCTCGGCACCAGCCGCGGCCAGCGCCTGCTCCACCCCGAGCCGGGCCAGCCGGTCGGCCAGGTAGCCGATCGCCTCGTCGTTGGTGAAGTCGGTCTGCCGGACCCAGCGCTCGGGCTTGTCGCCGTACACGGTGAAGTGGCCCGGGTCGTCGGGATCCGAAACGATCCGGAACGTATCGCGCCCAACCGCCGCGGGTCGCAGCACCAACCGGGTCGGCTCGACCGGCGGCAGCGCGGCCCGGTGCGCCTCGACCTCGCGGGCCAGCGCATAGCCGAACGCCGGCAGCCCCTCGTGGCTGGCCGCGCTGGCCGCGAACACCTGGTAGCCGCGCGCCGCCAGCTCGGGCCGGACCAGCTCGGCCAGCTCGCGGGCCTCGGGGACGTCGACCTTGTTGAGCACGACGATCCGGGCTCGGTCGGCCAGGCCGGCGGCCAGCGAGCCGGTGTAGGCCCGCAGCTCGGCCTCGATCACGTCGACGTCGCTGACGGGGTCGCGGCCGGGCTCCAGCGTGGCGCAGTCGACCACGTGCACGAGCACGGCGCAACGCTCGACGTGCCGGAGGAAGGCCAGGCCCAGGCCACGGCCCTCGGCGGCCCCGGGGATCAGGCCCGGCACGTCCGCCATGGTGAAGACCGAGTCTCCCGCGTTCACCACGCCGAGGTTCGGCACCAGCGTGGTGAACGGGTAGTCGGCGATCTTCGGACGGGCCGCGGACATGGCCGCGACCAGCGAGGACTTGCCCGCGCTCGGGTACCCGACCAAGCCGACGTCGGCGACGCTCTTCAGCTCCAGGACAACGTCGAGGGCCTCGCCGGGCTCGCCGAGCAGGGCAAAGCCGGGCGCCTTGCGGCGGCGGCTGGCCAGCGCGGCGTTGCCGAGGCCGCCCCGGCCGCCGCGCGCCACGACGTACCGCGTGCCGGCGCCGGTCAGGTCGGCCAGCACCTCGCCGTCGGTCTTCTGTACGACGGTGCCGTCCGGCACGCGCAGCTCCAGGGCCGCGCCGTTGCCACCGTCGCGGTTGTCACCCTGGCCAGGACGGCCGTTGGCGGCTCGCTGGTGTGGGTGGTGGTGGAAGTCGAGCAGGGTGTGTACGCCGGGGTCGACGACCAGCACCACGTCGCCGCCGTCGCCGCCATTGCCGCCGTCTGGCCCGCCCAGCGGCTTGAACTTCTCCCGGTGCACCGAGGCGCAACCATGCCCGCCGCCGCCCGCGGCAACATGCAGCACGACCCGGTCGATGAACGACGTCATGGCTGGCTCTCTCCTTGCCCCCACCTGTCGCGAAGATCCGGCCGGACATGCGGGCGTGTCACGCCAGATTTTCGCGACAAGTGGGGTGGCAGGAAGGGGCGGGCCGGTGAGACCCGGCCCGCCCCTTGGAAACGTGCTTCCCGGTGGGCCGTCAGCCCTCTGCCGGGACGATGTTGACGGTCTTGCGGCCCCGCGTCTGACCGAACCGGACCGCACCAGCGGCCAGCGCGAACAAGGTGTCGTCGTTGCCGCGGCCGACGTTCACCCCGGGGTGGAACTTGGTGCCGCGCTGCCGGACCAAGATCTCCCCCGCCTTGACCACCTGGCCGCCGAAACGCTTCACGCCCAGCCGCTGCGCGTTCGAGTCACGACCATTCTTGGAGCTGGACGCGCCCTTTTTGTGTGCCATTGCCGGTGGCCTACTTCCCGCTCTCGATCCCGGTCACCTTCACCTGGGTCAGCTTCTGCCGGTGACCCTGGCGCTTGTGGTAGCCGGTCTTGTTCTTGAACTTGTGGATCCGGATCTTCGGACCCTTGGTGTGCTCGGCGATCTCGCCGGACACCGTAACGTTGGCAAGCTTGGCCGCGTCGGTCACCAGGTTGTCACCGTCGACGAGGAGGATCGCGGCGAGCGTCAGCGCATCGCCGGGCGCACCCGCGAGCTTCTCGACCTCGATCACGTCGCCCTCGGCAACCTTGTACTGCTTGCCGCCGGTCTTGACGATCGCGTACATCGGACGCGGACTCCCTGTCGTTAAGGCTAAATGGATCACGGTGCGCGGCCGGAGGCACGCGACAACCCGAGCGTGGACCGCATGCAA
>DATILL010000047.1:0-14851 GCA_035476575.1 Mycobacteriales bacterium | reverse complement strand
TTGTTGCCGCGAGACCCCAAGAGGTCACCACAACGCCGAGAGGTGACCACAGTCGGAGCAGGTGCTAGGCGGGAGGGGTGGCGAGGGCCTCCAGCCAGCGCAGCAAGGTGCGGACGCCGTAGCCGGTGCCGCCCCGGCTGGTCTCGCCGTCGTCAGCAGCGGCCCGGCCGGCCCCGGCGATGTCGAGGTGCGCCCACGCCCGGCCGCCCGTGAACGGCTTGAGGAACAGCGCCGCGGTCACCGCGCCCGGGTTGCCGGCGGCGTTGTTGCCGTCCGCGATGTGGGAGTCGACCAGCGGCTCGTACTCCGCCGGCAGCGGCATCCGCCAGAGGCCCTCGCCCGCGACCCCGGCGGCGGCGAGCAGCCCGGCGGCCAGGTCGTCGTCAGTGGCGAACAGCCCGGCCGTCCTGGTGCCGAGCGCGATCCGGATGGCCCCGGTCAGGGTGGCCACGTCCACCAGGTAGTCCGGTGCCAGCTCGGCCGCGGCGTAGGCGAGCGCATCGGCCAGCACCAGCCGGCCCTCGGCGTCGGTGTTGCGGACCTCGGTGGTCCGCCCGCCGTAATGCCGGATCACGTCGTCCGGCCGGTACGACGCGCCGGACACGGCGTTCTCCGCGGCCGGCACCAGCGCGGTCACCTGCAGCGGCAGCCCGAGCCGGGCGACGGCGGCCAGCGCGCCGAGCACGGCGGCCCCGCCGGCCATGTCGGTCTTCATCCCGATCATGGCGTCGCTCGACTTGATCGACAGCCCGCCGGTGTCGAACGTGATCCCCTTCCCGACGAGCACCACCCGTGGGCCGGTCGCACCCCGCGGCGCCCAGCGAGCCTCGATCAGCTTCGGCCCTCGGGCCGAGCCGCCGCCCACCGCGAGGATCGCGTTGAACCCCTCCGCCGCGAGCTCCCGCGTGCCCCGGATCCGTACCTCGACGCCGAGCGGGGCCAGCCAGCGTGTCGCCCGGGTGGCCAGCCAGGCCGGCGACTTCTCCAGCGACGGCGTGTTGATCAGGTCCCGGGCGGTACAGGTCGCGTCCCCGGTGGCCACCGCGCGGGCCAGCGCGTCGGCATACGGGCCGGCATCGTCGACCACCACGCTGACCCGGCGCAGCGCGGCCGGGCGGTCCGACCTCAGGCTGTACTGGTACGACGCCAGCAGCAGCCCCTCGACCAGCCCCCGGACCGCCTCGGGCTCGGACCCGTGGCCCAGCGTGACCGCGAGGTGGCGCGGCCCCCGCTCGGCCCGGCCCTGGGCGGCCCGCAACACGGCAGCCCCGGCCTGGCGCAGGTCCGCCGGCCCGCCGACGCCGACTCCGACCAGGTACACGACCGGCGGACGGTGCCCCGGCAACGGCAGCGTGTCCACCGTGCCGGCGCCGCCGGTGGACCCGGACTCGGCCAGGAACGCGGCGACGTCCGCCCCGATCCGGTCGGCACCGAAGCCGGCCGCCGGACCGTCCGATGTGGACACCGCGGCAGCGTCACCAGCGACAGCCCCCGGCCGTACGGCGACGGCCAGCGCGTCAGCGGCCGGGATCCGCTCGGTCAGCCGTACGTCGAGCACGCCGCCATCCTCCACAGGGGACAGAACCATACACATGCGACAGCCCCGACCACTCGGCTGGGCAGCGAGCACGGTCGGGGCCGACTGTCGCCCATCGCGGGCCTAACGGGCCGTTCCCAGCGGGACGGTTCCAGCGGACAGGTCTCTAGCCCGCCGCGGACTTCAGGGCGTCACCCAGGGCGGTCGCCTCGTCGGCTGACATCTCCACCACGAGCCGCCCGCCACCCTCGAGGGGAACGCGCATCACGATGCCGCGCCCCTCCTTGGTGACCTCGAGCGGACCGTCGCCCGTCCGCGGCTTCATCGCCGCCATCCATGCCTCCTCAAAGTTCAGGACCCCCGATAGCCGTGCCGACGCTGGCTGCGCGGGATGCCGACCACGCACGACACCGACCATGCGTGACACCGAACGCGGTCGACGGGTGTCGCCGATCATTGTTCCGTATCCCCGGAAGATTGGGAAACCACCGCAAGCGAGGCCGGTACCGGCGCGGATAGGGTTCTGGCGGCAGCAGTGACACGCGGGAGGACAGCATGTCCGACACACTCCTGATCACCCGTTCCCAGGGCGTCGCGACCCTGACCCTGAACCGCCCCCAGTCGCTGAACTCGCTGTCGGTCGAGCTGAAGGAGGCGCTGGTGGCCGGGCTCACCGAGGTCCGCGACGACCCGGCGGTGCGGGCGGTGGTGCTGACCGGAGCCGGGCGCGCCTTCTGCGTTGGGCAGGACCTGCGCGAGCACGTCGACATGCTGGCCTCCGGCGACCCGATGCCGATGCGGACGGTGCACCTGCACTACAACCCGATCACCCTCGGCATCGCCCGGATGCCCAAGCCGGTGGTCGCCGCGGTCAACGGTGTCGCCGCCGGCGCCGGCGCGTCGTTCAGCTTCGCCGCCGACTTTCGGATCGCGGCGGAGAGCGCGAGCTTCCTGCTGGCCTTCGCCAACGTCGGCCTGTCCGCGGACAGCGGCGCGTCGTGGACCCTGCCGCGGCTGATCGGGCACGCCCGGGCCACCGCGATGATGATGCTGGCCGAGCCGGTGACCGCGACCACCGCGCTGGAGCTGGGCCTGGTCACCTCGGTCGTACCAGATGACCAGGTGTTGCCCGCGGCGCAGGAGCTGGCCGCCAAGCTGGCCGCCGGCCCAACCGTCGCGTACGCCTCGATCAAGGAGTCGATCGCCTTCGGCGAGAGCGGTGCGCTGGAGAACGCGCTGGAGAAGGAGGACGAGCTGCAGGCCCGGTGCGGCGCGTCCGCGGACCACCACGCCGCGACCGCGGCGTTCGTGGCCAAGCGGAAACCGGTCTTCCTCGGCCGCTGAGCCCTGGCGCCGCCGTCCACCGGGGACGTGCTGTCCAGCCAGGACGGTGGGGGCACCTAGGACAGTACAGTCCACTGAGGACAGTACTGCTGCTGGCTGTACGGCTGAGGACAGTGCGGCTAGGACAGTCCGGCTAGGACAGTGCGGCGCGCCAGCAGCCAGCGATGTGGTCGTCGACCATGCCGGTGGCCTGCATCAGCGCGTACGCCGTGGTCGGCCCGACGAACCGGAAGCCGCGCCGTTTCAGCTCCTTCGCCATCGCCGCGGACTCCGCGGTGCTGGCCGGCACCTCGGCCACCGACCGCGGCCGGGCGCGCGGGGCCGGCGCGAAGCTCCACAGCAGCGTGGACAGGCCCTCGGTCACCTTCTCGGCGGCTCGGGCGTTCGCGATGGTCGCCTCGATCTTGGCCCGGTTGCGCACGATCCCGGGATCGGCGAGCAGCCGGCGTACGTCGTCCTCGCCGTACGCCGCGACGGCGCCCAGCCGGAAGTCGTCGAACGCCGCCCGGAACGCCGGCCGCTTGCGCAGGATCGTCAGCCAGGACAGCCCGGCCTGGAAGGCCTCCAGCGACAGCCGTTCGAACAGCGCGCCGTCGCCGTGCAGCGCCGTGCCCCACTCCTCGTCATGGTAGGCGAGGTACTCCGGCGCGCCGCTGGCCCAGCCGCACCTGCCCCGGCCATCCGGCCCGAGCAGCACACCGTCCACTGTGGACCGCGACGTGGGCTCAGCCACCGGAGCGGGGCACCCAGATCGGCGGCTCCTCCTCGGCCTCGGCCGGCAGCGGGTCGCGGGCCAGCTCGGCGCGCAGCCGGCGGATCTCGGCGTCGCGCAGCTCCAGCTCTCCGGCCAGCTTGTCCAGGACCCAGTCGACCTCGTGCATCCGGTACCCCCGCAGCACCACGGGCAGCCGCAGCAGCCGGATGTCGTCGGCCGTGGTGGGCCGGTCCTCGGGCAGCTCGACCGGTACGGCGTCCGGCGGCATGGGGGCCAGCGCCTCACCCCGGCCGAACACGAACGAGGCAATCAGGAACAGCACCCCGCCGACCAGAATCATGCCGAGCAGGTACACCAGCAGCGTGCTCACCCGCCGATCGTGTCACGCTAGCCGGACCGCCGACCAGCATGGTCGCCCGTACCGCCCGTACCGCCCGTACGCCCGGGTCGCCGTGCCGCTGGGCTCGCCGTACCGCCGAGGAGGGATCCGCCGTGACCCTGAGGCTCGGACCGCGCGAGTTCGCCGACACCGAGCTGGTGGTGATGGCGATCGTCAACCGCACGCCGGACTCGTTCTACGACCGCGGCGCGACGTACTCGACCGAGGCGGCGCTCGCCGCGGTGGACCAGGCGGTCGCCGACGGGGCGGACATCGTCGACATCGGCGGGGTCAAGGCGGGGTATGGAGAGCCGGTCGGGGCGGCCGAGGAGATCGACCGGGTCGCCGGCTTCGTCGGGCTGGTCCGCGACCGGCACCCGAAGCTGGTGATCAGCGTGGACACCTGGCGCGCCGAGGTGGCCCGGGAGGTGGTGCCGGCCGGCGCGAACCTGCTCAACGACACCTGGGCCGGCGCCGACCCAGCCCTGGCCGAGGTGGCGGCCGAGACCGGCGTCGGCCTCGTATGCAGCCACACGGGCGGGCTGGCGCCGCGGACCGACCCGCACCGGACGACGTACGCCGACGTGGTGGCGGACGTGATCGGCACGGTGACCGGGCTGGCCGAGCGGGCGGCGGGCCTCGGCGTGCCGCGGGGAAGCATCCTGGTCGACCCGACCCACGACTTCGGCAAGAACACCCGGCACTCGCTGGAGCTGACCCGGCGGCTGCCCGAGCTGGTGGCCACCGGCTGGCCGGTGCTGGTAGCCGCGTCGAACAAGGACTTCATCGGCGAGACGCTCGACCTGCCGGCCGGCGAGCGGCTGGAGGGCACCCTGGCGACGCTCGCGGTCTGCGCCTGGCTAGGCGCGCGGGTGTTCCGGGTGCACCAGGTGCGGGCCGCCCGGCGGGTGCTGGACATGGTCGCCGCGATCCGCGGCACCCGCGAGCCGGCGGTGTGCCGGCGCGGCCTGGCCTGACGGTCTTACAGACTCCGAACATGGAACCAACCCGCGGCCGACCGTCGCTGGCGCATGGTGGACGGCGTGACTACGACGACGTTTCTCGGCAAGGCCGGGGTGGCGCTCGCCATCGGGCTCGTCCTGGGTGGCGGTACGGCGGCCGGCTTCGGCATCGCATCGGCGGTCTCCGACCCCACGCCCACACCGGCGGCGACCTCCGCCCCAAACAACCCGAGCAGCCCGGGCAACCCCGGCCGCCTGGACCGCCCAGACCGCCCGAAGGCCGGTGCCCACCCGAGGCTGAGCGGTGGCCTGCTAGCCCGGCGGATCGAGCATGGCGAGCTCGTGATCAAGGGCAAGGACGGCAAGCCGGTGACCATGGTGGTGCAGCGCGGCCAGGTCACCGCAGTGTCGAGCAGCTCGGTCACGGTGAAGAGCGACGACGGCTACACGGCGACGTACCCGATCGTCGCGAGCACCAAGGTCAGGGTGAACGGCGACGCGAAGGCCATCGATGGCGTCACGGTCGGCAACACCGCCGCCGTCCTGGCCCGCAAGGACGGCGACACGCTGACTGCGACCCGCCTCATCGTCCGGACCTGACCCAGCGCCTCCCCGCCCCCCGGGTCTCCCACGCCGATCATCGGGTTGTTGTCGTCAGTCGATCTCTGCTGGCGACCACAGCTCGATGATCGTTAGGGATGATGATCGTGGGGAGGTCAGGTGCCGTTGCCGCTGGCCGTGAGCTGCTCGTCGCTGGCCCGGTCGGCCGCGACGATGATCCGGATCGCCTCGTCGACGTCGTCGGTGAGCGTGACGAGGTCCAGGTCGGCTGGGTTGATGTTGCCGGCAACGCTGACCGAGTCGCGCAGCCAGGCTAGCAGCCCGGACCAGTACGCCGTCCCGAGCAGGACCACCGGGAAGCGGGTGACCTTGCCGGTCTGCACCAGGGTGAGCGCCTCGAAGGTCTCGTCCAGCGTGCCGAACCCGCCGGGCAGGATGACGAACGCCTGGGCGTACTTGACGAACATCGTCTTGCGGGTGAAGAAGTAGCGGAAGTTGATCCCGATGTCGACCCAGTCGTTCAGCCGCTGCTCGAACGGCAGCTCGATGCCGAGGCCGACGCTGACCCCGCCGGCCTCGGAGGCACCCCGGTTGACCGCCTCCATCACCCCCGGCCCGCCACCGGTGATCACCGCGAACCCGGCGCCGGCCAGCGCGCGGCCGAGCCGCATCCCGGCCACGTAGTCCGGGTCGTCGGGGCGGGTGCGGGCGCTGCCGAAGACGCTGACCGCCCGCGGCAGCTCGGCCAGCAGGCCGAAGCCCTCGACGAACTCCGCCTGGATCCGGAGCACCCGCCACGGGTCGGTGTGCACCCAGTCCGAGGCACCGCGCTGGTCCAGCAGCCGCTGGTCGGTGGTGCTGCGGGGCACCTGCTTGCGCCGCAGCACCGCTGGGCCGGGATGTCTCTCAGGAGGATGGGCGGACGTCATAGGCACACCGTAGCGGCGCCGGATGACGGGCTAGGGGGCTCACCTGTCGGGGGAATTTCGCCATCGCGGCGCCCGATTTGCTCGACTTATCCCCGACAAGTCGACGTCAGGCCGGGTGGCCGAGGTAAGCGGCCAGCCGCTGCTCGCACCGTACGACCATGCGGGCGTCGACATGCTCCTCCCGGGTGTGCGCGAGGTTGGGGTCGCCGGGGCCGTAGTTGACCGCCGGGATGCCCAGCGCGGCGAACCGGGCCACGTCGGTCCAGCCGTACTTGGCCCGCGGGGTCGACCCGATCGCCTCGACGAAGTGCCGCGCGGCGGCCGCAGCCAGCCCGGGCAGCGCGCCCGCCGCCGCGTCGTCGAGCCGTACGTCGTACCCGTCGAACAGCTCGCGCACGTGGTCTGCCGCCTGCTCGACCGACCGGTCCGGGGCGAACCGGTAGTTGACGCCGACCTGGCACTCGTCCGGGATCACGTTACCCGCGACACCCCCGTCGACGGCGATCGCGTTGAGCCCTTCCCGGTAGCCGCAGCCGTCGATCTCGACCTCCCGCGGGCGGTACGACACCAGCCGGTCGAGCACCGGGACGGCGGCGTGGATGGCGTTGACGCCGAGCCAGGACCGGGCGCTGTGCGCGCGGCGGCCGGGAACGGTGACAGTGGCGCGCATCGTGCCCTGGCAGCCGGCCTCGATCTCGCCGTTGGTGGGTTCGAGCAGGATGGCGAGGTCGGCGCGCAGCCAGTCCGGCTGGGTGCGGGCAAGCCGGCCGAGACCGTTGCGGGTCGCCTCGACCTCCTCACAGTCGTAGAAGATGTAGGTGACGTCGTACGCTGGCGCGCGGACGTGGGCGGCCAGCCGGAGCATCACCGCGTCACCGGACTTCATGTCCGAGGCGCCGCAGCCGTAGATGAGGTCGCCGGCCTGGCTGGACGGCACGTTGCCGGCGATCGGCACCGTGTCGAGGTGCCCGGCCAGGACGACCCGGGCGGGCCGGGCAAGGTCGGTACGGGCCAGCACCGCGTCGCCGTCCCGCCGTACGGCGAGGTGCGGCAGGCCGCGCAGGGCCTGCTCGACCTGGTCGGCCAGGGCGGCCTCAGCGCCGGACTCCGAGGGTACGTCGACCAGCGCGGCGGTCAGGGCCGGGCCGTCGAGGGCGAGATCGAGCACGGCGGCAGGGTAACCCGCCCGGCAACCCGCGCATCGGCCGGTGCTGGCGTCGGGCGGATCCGTCGGTAGCGTGGCGCACGTGACAGACACCCCTCCCGCCGGCACCCGCCAACCGGTTAGCGCGTGGGGCTTCGGCCTGGCCACCAGCACCGAGGACGGCCGGGTGCTGGACACCTGGTACCCCGCGCCGGCCCTGGGTCTCCCCGACGAAACCCTGGGCCTCTCCGGCAAAGCCCCGGGCCCCCCAGGCAAAGCCCCGGGCCCCCCAGGCGACGAGCCACCCGCCGGCCTCGCCGCCCTGGCCGGCAAGGATGACCGGCGCGGCGTCCGGCTGGACGTCGTCCGCACCGTCATCGCGGACCTGGCCGCCCCACCCACCGACGCGAGAGACGCGTACCTGCGCCTGCACCTGCTCAGCCACCGGCTGGTCACGCCCAACAGCGTCAACCTGGACGGCCTGTTCGGCCTGCTGGCGAACGTCGTGTGGACCAACCACGGCCCGTGCCCGCCGGACGACTTCGAGGCCACCCGGCTGCGGCTGCGCGCGGCCGGCGGCCCGGTCACGGTGTACAGCGTCGACAAGTTTCCACGGATGGTCGACTACGTGCTGCCCACCGGGGTGCGTATCGCCGATGCGGACCGGGTCCGGCTCGGCGCCTACCTCGCCCTCGGCACCACGGTCATGCACGAGGGTTTCGTCAACTTCAACGCCGGCACCCTGGGCAGCTCGATGGTCGAGGGCCGGGTCTCCCAGGGCGTGGTGGTCGGCGACGGCTCGGACGTCGGCGGCGGCGCGTCGATCATGGGCACGCTGTCCGGCGGCGGCACGCAGGTGATCTCGATCGGCCGGCGCTGCCTGCTCGGCGCGAACGCCGGGCTCGGCATCTCCCTCGGCGACGACTGCGTGGTGGAGGCCGGCTGCTACATCACCGCTGGCTCGAAGATCACCCTCCCCGGTGGCGAGGTGGTCAAGGCGGCCGCGCTGTCGGGCCGGGACGGGCTGCTCTTCTGGCGCAACTCCGTCACCGGCGCGCTGGAGGCCAGGCACCGGTCCGGTGGCGGGATCGAGCTCAACGCCGCGCTGCACAGCAACGCCTGAGCCATGCCCGACCCGCGTTCCCGGCGTTGGGTGTTCGCTGGCGTTAAGGTGTTGACCAGGCTGGGCGTGCACCGGACCTGCTCGCTCCGTCACCCAGAGAAGTTCACCCGAACGGATCACATCTCCATAGGGCAGGACCTCGTTGGGCCAGTCGGGGCGACGCATTCCCGACGTGCGTCGCCCTTCTTTATATTGCCGCCACGGAGGGCAACTTGCGGTTCGTCCCGCACACGCGACAACGGCGGATCGCCGTCGCCGTCGTCATCGCCTTGGCACTTCTGGTCTCCAGCGGCATCGCGGGTGCTCGTGGCCAACGCCACGCCCCGACCGCTCCCCCGTCGCCCCGGCAGCAGCAGTTCACCGCCGCCGCGCACGAGTTCGGCGTGCCGGAGCCGCTGCTGCTCGCCCTGTCCTACGCGCTGACCCGCTGGGAGGCCGGCGCCGGCCAGCCCGACGCCGCGGGCGGGTTCGGCCCGATGCACCTGACCTTCGCCGACGGCCGGTCCTACGCGGCGAACGTCGTTTCCACCGCCCGCGGCGCGCTGACCGACGTGCTCAACCTGGACGCCATCGCCAGAGCCATCGACGCCGACCCGGCACGGCACACCCTGGAGGCGGCGGCCACGCTGGTCCACGTCCCGCCGGGCCAGGTCTCCCGCGACCCCAGGCAGAACATCCGGGCCGGTGCGGCGCTGCTCGCCTCCTACGCCGGCACCCCCCGACCCACCAGCCTCAACGACTGGCGCGACGCGGTAGCGAAGTTCCTCGGCGGCGGCGCCAGCACGCCGGTCGCCCAGCAGCTCACCGACTCGGTGTACGACGTGCTGCGGTCCGGGGCGCGGCGGACCACATCCGACGGTCAGTGGATGAGCCTGGCCGCGCGGCCCGACGCCTCGGCCGGTGCCGAGCGGACGGCCGGGGCGCAGTGCCCGGCCGCACTGTCCTGCCAGTTCGTCCAGGCAGCCGGGTACGACAAGGGTGGGCGCCGCGCCGACCAGGTCCGGTACGTCGTGCTCGGCACCGCTGGCAGCACCTACGAGCAGGCCGCCGCGCGGATGGCCGACCCGGCCAGCGCCACCAGCAGCCACTACCTGGTCCGCGGCAGCGACGGCCAGGTCACCCAGCTCGTCCGGACCGCCGACGTGGCGTGGTACGCGGGCAACCTGACGCTCAACCAGCAGTCCGTCTCCATCGCGCTGGACACCGTCCGATCCACCTACTCCGAGCAGACCTACGCGAGCACGGCCGCTCTGGTGCGCTACCTGGCCGCGGCGTACCGGATCCCGCTGGACCGCCAGCACATCCTCGGCCGCGACGAGCTGCCGTCGACCGCACCGCAGGCCTGGCCGGACGCCACCCCACCACCAGCCGCCGACCCGGGCGCGTTCTGGGACTGGGGCCACCTGTTCAGCCTGCTCGGCGCGCCGCTGGCCGGGCCCACTGACGACTTCGGGCACACGGTGGCGTTCGTGCCGGCGTTCGGCGCCAACACGCAGCCAGCCCAGTCCTGCGCCGCGCTCGGCCTGGACTGCGCCGACATCGGCAGCCCCGCGGTGAACTTCGTACCGCTGCGCACCGCACCGAGCGACACCGCGCCGCTGCTCAGCGACCCAGCCCTGCACCCTGACGGCCAGCCCGGCAGCACCGACCTCGCCGACACCGGCGACAAGGCGGTGGCCGGGCAGGTCTTCGCGGTGGCCGGGCGGCAGGGGGCCTGGACGGCGATCTGGTACGGCGGCCAGCGGGCCTGGTTCCGCGACGGCGGGGGCGTGACCCGGCAGGTGCGCGCCCCGCTGGTCACCCCGGCCGCGGGCCTGGGCGAGATCCAGGTGTACGCCGAGCCCGACCAGCCGGCCCCCACGGCCAGCCCGATCCTGGCCGGCCAGTCCTACCCGCTGGTTGGCCAGCTTCCCGGCGGCTGGGACGTGATCGCGTTCGACCACCGGATCGGCTACGTCCGGTCAGCCGACGTCTCCGTCGGGCTGGGCTGACCGAGGGCTGGGCTGACCGGGGCGGGTCAGGAGGTCAAGCGGGCTGCGGCGGCGGCGACCCGCTCGTCGGTGGCCGTCAGCGCGACCCGGATGTGCCGCCCGCCGGCCGCGCCGTAGAACGTGCCCGGCGCGACCAGGATGCCCCGCTCGGCCAGCCAGGACGCGCTCTGCCAGCAGTCCTCGTCCCGGCTGGCCCACAGGTAGAGCCCGGCCGCCGAGTGCTCGATCCAGAACCCAGCCGTCGCCAGTGCCGGCCGCAGGACCGCTCGGCGGGCCGCGTACCGCCGCCGCTGCTCAGCCACGTGCTCGTCGTCCCCGAACGCCGCCACCATGGCGGCCTGCACCGGCGCCGGCACCATCAGCCCGAGGTGCTTGCGCACCGCCAGCAGCCCGGCGACCAGCCGCGGGTCGCCGGTGACGATGCCGGCCCGGTAGCCGGCCAGGTTGGACCGCTTGGACAGCGAGTGCACCGCGAGCAGCCCGTCATGCGAGCCGTCGCACACGCTCGGGTGCAGCACCGACACCGGCTCGGTCTCCCAGCCCAGCTCGACGTAGCACTCGTCGGACACCACCGGGACGCCGTACCGCCGGCCCCACTCGACCCAGCTCCGCTGCTCGGCCACGCTCAGCACCCGGCCGGTCGGGTTCGCCGGGGAGTTCAGCCAGACCAGGACGACACCGGCCGGGTCGTCCGGTGGCTGGTCACACGGCACCGGCACCGGCTCGCAGCCGGCCAGCCGGGCACCCACGTCGTACGTCGGATAGGCCAGCGCGGGCAGCAGCACCCGGCCGCCGCGCGCACCGAGCAGCAGCGGCAGCAACGCCACCAGCTCCTTCGAGCCGATGGTGGGCAGCACCGCGTCCGGCGGCACGGCCACCCCGAGCCGCCGGGCCAGCCATCCGGCCGCGGCCACCCGCAGCACCTCGGTGCCATGGGTCGTCGGGTACCCCGGCGTGTCTGTGCAGCCAGCCAGGGCGGCCCGCACCACCTCCGGCACCGGGTCGACCGGCGCACCGACCGAAAGATCGACGACCCCCCCGGGATGCCGGCGAGCCGTCTCGGCGTACGGCGTGAGGAGGTCCCAGGGGAAGTCCGGCAGCCGCCCGACCCAGAATGCTGGCGACCTCGTGGTCAGTGGCCCTCACCCTGCGGAGGCAGCGCGGCCACGATCGGATGATCTTTGTCGATCTTGCCAGTCTTGGAGGCACCACCTGGCGAGCCCAGGTCCTCGAAGAAGTCGACGTTGGCGGTGTAGTAGTCCTTCCATTTCGCCGGAACGTCGTCCTCGTAGAAGATCGCCTCGACTGGGCAGACGGGCTCGCAGGCCCCGCAGTCGACGCACTCGTCGGGGTGGATGTACAGCATCCGACCACCCTCGTAGATGCAGTCGACGGGGCATTCCTCGATGCACGCCTTGTCGAGCACATCCACGCAGGGCTCGGCGATGACGTAGGTCACGGCGTGGTCCTCTCAGTCCAGTAGCTTTCTAGTATCGCCACGGCGGGCCGCGGCGTCACACCTGGGGGTGCCAGTTTCGTGGTTGTCGGCATGAGCCTGGTTGGAGCACGGGTCGTGCTGCGTCGCAGAGCCGGTCACCGTGACGGCCGGCCGGTGTACGCCGACGTGCTCGGAGAACTGCTCTCCGCCGACGGTACTGCGCTCGTGGTGCGACGGGCGGACGGTACGACGGTCCACGTGCCGGCAGCCGAGGTGCACCGGGTGCGGACCGTGCCGCCGGACCGGACAGCGGTGTTCGCGCTCGAGAAGGTGGCCGCCCGCGGTTGGCCGGCCACCGACACCGCGCGGCTTGGCGACTGGCTGCTGCGGGCCACCGCCGGAGCCGAGCACATGGATGTCGCCGGCTGGACCCGCCGGACGAGCTCCGCCTTGCTTGTCGGTGACCCCAGCCGCCCGACCCGGGACGCCCTGGCCGTGGTGCGGGGCTGGTACGCCGAGCGCGGGCTGCCGGCCCGGCTCACCATCCCGCTGCCCGCGATGGCCGCGGTGGACCACGTGGCCGGCGAGCTCGGCTTCGCGGTGGAGGCCGACAGCGAGGTGCTTGTCCGGCCGGTGCCACCGATCGGTCCCGGGCCACCGGTGGAAGCCGGGCCGGGCGTCCGGCTGGACCGCGAGCTGACCGACGCCTGGGCCGCGGCGTACCAGGTGCGGCCGGTGCCGCCGGTGGCTCGGCGGGTCATAACCGGGCCGGACCAGGTCGTCTTCGCCTCGATCGAGGACGGCGGCGTGGTGGTGGCGATCGCCCGCGGCGTGGTGACCGACGGCTGGCTCGGCGTGGCTGCGGTCGAGGTACGGCCGGAGCACCGCCGCCGTGGGCTGGCCGGGCGGATCGTGCGCGGGCTGTTCGGGTGGGGCGCGGGCCAGGGCGCGACCCGGTGTCACCTCCAGGTCGAGGCGGGCAACGACGCCGCGCAGGCCCTGTATGAGGGGCTCGGCTTCAGCCAGCACCACCGCTACCGCCTGCGGGTCAGCCCACCGGGATGACGGCGGCGGCAAGGGCGGCCCGGAGCTCAGCGTCGGCCCGCGCCGCGGCGTCCCGGCTGACCGCCGCGAACCGGAGCGGGTCGCCCGGCCGGGCCTGGCCGGCCGCCGGCAGGTCGGCGGTGGCCAGCACGCCGACGATGGGGTAGCCGCCGGTCGGCCCGTGGTTGGCGAGCAGCAGGATCGGCTGGCCGTCCGGCGGCACCTGCAAGGCCCCGGCCACCATCCCGGTCACCGGCAGCTCGCCGGGCCGCCCCCGGGCCAGGCCGGGGCCACTGAGCCTGGCGCCGACCCGGTCGCTCGCCGGGGTGACGACGTACGCCGCGGAGCACAGCGTGTGCAGCGCCTCGACGGTGAACCAGTCCTCGTGCGGCCCGGGCACGACCCGCAAGGGCTCGCCGGCCCGGGCCCGCGGCGCGGGCAGGGCCGCCCACCGCACCGTCCGGAGTGGACAGTCCACCGTGGACGCCGGCAGGATGGCGCCGACGGCGAGCGGGGGCGGGCCGAGACCGGCCAGGGTGTCGGTGGACCGGCTGCCCAGCACCGGCGGCACGGCGAGCCCGCCGGCCACCGCGACGTACCCGCGCACCCCCGGGCCGGCCGGCCCGACCGCCAGCTCCGCGCCGGCCGGCACCCGGAACGACGCATCGGCCGGCAGCGGCTCGCCGTCCAGGGCGGCCGTCGCGCCCAGCACGGCAACCGTGGCCGCCGCCCCGAACCTCAGCCGCGGGCCGGTCAGGGTCAGCTCCAGCGCGGCCGCGCCGTCGTCGTTGCCGACCAGCCGGTTGGCCAGCGCGTGCGAGAGCCAGTCGGCCGGGCCGGCAACCGGCACGCCGACGTGCCGCCAGCCGAACCGCCCGGCGTCCTGCACCGTGGTCAGCGACCCGGGCGCCAGCACCTCGATCATCGCCGTACCCCGGTCAGCACGGCACGAACCGCACCGGGGTCCCGGGCGCCAGCAGTGCGGGCGGGTCCTGGTCCGGGTCGAACATGGCGACGTCGGTCCGGCCGAGCAGCCGCCAGCCACCAGGCGTGTCCCGCGGGTACACCGCCGCGTACTCCCCCGCGATCGCCACCGACCCGGCCGGCACCCGCTGCCGCGGCGAGTCCCGGCGGGCCACCCGCAGTGCCGGGTCCAGCCCGGACAGGTAGCCGAAGCCAGGCGCGAAGCCGAGGAAGGCCACGGTGTACGTCGGCACGGCGTGCCGGGCCACCACCTGCTCGATGGTCAGCCCGCTCAGCTCGGCCACCTCGGCCAGGTCCGCGCCGTCATAGTCCACCGGGATGTGCACGGTGACCGGCCGGGCGCCGTCCGTGGTGGACGGCGTGGCGGCGGCCCGCCGGAGCGCGGCCAGGTCGCAGCGGGCCGGGTCGAGCAGCACGAGCAGGCCGGCGGCGCCGACCACCGACTCGACCACGCCGTCCGGCCGCGCCCTCTCCAGCCGGGACCGGACCTGGTGCGCCGCCGCGGCCCCGTCGGTCTCCAGCAGTACGGCGCGGTCGCCGACGTACCGCAGGCTGATCTCGTCACCAAGCACGGGACCAACACTGCCAGACAGGCACGGGCACGGCAGACAACAAGAGGTCACCACAACGCCGACAGGTCACCACACGGGCACGGCAGACAACGACAGGTCACCACAACGCCGACAGGTCACCACACGGG
>DATILL010000046.1:0-6416 GCA_035476575.1 Mycobacteriales bacterium | reverse complement strand
CGGTCCGCGCGCACCCCGACACCCTCGACATAGCCGGTGCGCAGCGCCCGCCCACCATGCAGCAGCCGCCGCTGGACCACCGCCGCGTGCCCGACGAGCTCGGCACCCTCCCACGCCAAGGCGTGCACCCCGCCCAAGGCGTGCTCCCAGTCATGGTCGGTCATGTCCCCCGCGAAGACATCGTCGAGAAGGGCTCGTGCCGCCTTCAGGATGCCGGCGTCCAGGTCGGCGGTATGGGCGGTACGCACCTCAGCCACCTGCCTCATCCTCCCCGCCCGCACCCCGCCCTGGCCACCGCCTGCCGCGAACGCGCTCGTGAGCCGGGTGTGGTAGCTCGTGTGCAGATTGCCCATTGGAGCGACGCATGGGGGATATGCGAATAGTACGGTGACTGGGTGGAACAGGACAGCCGGGCAGATGGGCGGATCGTGCCAGCCTCCATCCCCGGAGCGCTCGATGACTGGGTCGCCGCCGGCCGCGCCATCCCGGCGACGGTCTCCGGGCCGATCCCGATGCCGACGCACAAGGCTGCGCCCGGCTCCGAGGCGGGCGAGCTGCTGAGGGCTCTCCGAGACGAGGAGCGGTGATCTACCTCGACGCCGCCGCGCTGATCAAGATGATCCGCGAGGAAGACGAGACGGCCGAGCTGGTCACCTGGCTCAACGCCCGCCCCGGCGAACAGCTCGTCGCCTCCGCCCTCGTCGAGGTCGAGGTGCCCCGGGCGCTGCGACGCAGTGAGCCCGGCGTCCTCAGTGCAGTGGCCGCAACCCTGGCGCGGCTCGTCCGGATCGAGATCGACGCGGCCGTTCGCGCCACCGCCGCCGCCTACACAGACCCCTACCTGCGGTCGCTGGACGCCGTCCAGCTCGCCACCGCCGAACACCTTGTGTCCTCCGGCAAACCGATCACGGCCTTCGTCACCTACGACAAGCGGTTGCTCGCCGCCGCCCAAGAAGCCGGCCTGCCCGCCAGCGCACCAGGAATGGCCCCGTCCGCAGGCTGACCAGCCAGCCGCCACGTGCCGGCCAGCCGGTACAGATCGACCTCGCCGACAGCGGCGAAGCCCCGCGCGAACGGCGACGGCCGACCCATCGTCAGCACCACCGCCACGGCGCCCTCAGCCACACCGCCGGCCGTCATGACCGGCACCGGAAGAACCTCACGACAAGCAGCATCCCGGCTGCCCGGGCCAGCCCACAACCAGGCCGGCCGCAACCCGGCCGGTCCAGGCCGGCACGACCTCGACCAGGTCTCCCGGCCCGGCCACGCGACCATAAGCCTAGCGTCGGCGGGCGGCTGGCATCCCACCCACCGTGTACACCTGGATCGTACGGCCGACGTCGTCGTCCTCGTACGTCACTCGCAGCTCGCCGAGCCTGAGCCGCCAGAAGCGAGAGCGTCCAAGTTGGTTGCTGATCTCCGGATGCGGGTCCGCGGCGAGCCCGCGCACGGCGGCGGTGACGAGCTTCGCGGCGGGCGGGCCAGCCACCCGCAGCCGACTCAGCGCCTGCCGCACCTCGTTGCATCCAGACGAGGTGCGGGTCATGCGCCGTAGCGAACCTTGATCTTCTCCCACACCGCCCTGACCTCGCCGGTGGGCACGTCCTGGCCGTCGCGAGCGTCCAACGCGACCGCCATGGCGTCGTGGGCGACGTCGTGGGCGACCATCATCGCCTCGACGACGTCGTGCGGAACCCGCGGCCCGCGGCGATACCTGATCGCCTCTCCGTCGCCCACAACGCGCACAGCTTCGCTGGCGGCGCCGGCTCGACGGCAACATCACCTCGGTCTGGAGGAGGCCCGGGACCAACAACGGCTCGGCTTCGCTGGCGGTGCCAGCTCGACGGCAACATCACCCCTGGCCCGGTGATCGGCACGGATGGCAGCATCCTGGCCACGTCCAACGTCGGCGTGCCGCACGCACTCACCCAGCGGACGGCACGGACCGCTGGACGGACGCTCGACGTGCGGGGCACGGCCGACGGCACCGTCTACACCGCGTCCGGAAACGACCTGGTCGCCCTCCTCGACCAAGGTGAGACGGGCGTCCAGCGCTGGCGCTTCCACGCCGCAGCACGGTCGAGGTGTCCAACGCGGTCGCCCCCGACGGCACGATCAGCGGCCACGTGTACGGCTTCGGCGCCCACCGGTACGCCACTGTTCGATCTCGACGCGGGCTCCCCTGTCGACTCCGACCCGGCGCTCGGGCGAGGCGGCCCGCTCTACCTCGGACCACCAGCGGCACCCTGCTCGCCATCGGCTCCTGATGGAGCGGCCGTCGGCGACACGGCTACCCGGCCACGCCTTGCCCCTCACGCCGTGTCAAATGCCTCGGGTGGCCAGGTTCCAGCGGTGCGGGTCATCGGAGTGGTCCAACCAGGTGACGTGCTGTCCGTCGTGGACCGGTCAGTCCGAAGCGTTCGCGGGTGCCGGCCGAGGTGCTGCATTCCTGGTACGCCGTCTCGATGCCACCCAGGCCGGCGTTCGATGTCAATGCTTGTTACGTTGACCGGGCCGAATCGTTGGCGGAGGAAGCCGCTTCCTCGACACGAATCAACTCTCCCTTCCACAGAAAATCCTATTGGGTCCGCTGTCCGGAATCAGCGAGGCACACCACGCCGAGCCGCAGGCGACAGAGCACCCGGCCGGGACTGAGGCTATTCTCCGTGCTTTGCGGGATGGCGAAACCCCGGCGATGTGGCTGGGCCAGGGATCGTTCCGGGGTCTTCCCTGGCAACGGTACGGGAGGCTTCGAGGATGTCAAGCGGGTCCGCGACCTCGGAGCCTGGTTGGGACTACAGGGTCATCCGGGATCGGTTGACTGTTGAGCGCCTGGGGTCGTACCTGGCAGCGTCCGGGCAGGATCTGGAGCGGGCGTTCCAGTTGTACGAGTGGAACCTCCGGGCGTCGGCCGGGGTACTGACGACGGTGGCGCTGGTGGAGGTGGTGGTTCGTAACGCCCTGGACGAGCGACTCCGCGAGTGGGTAGGTCGGCGGCAGCCGGGGCGGTCGTGGTTCGATGCGGCACCGCTCGACGAGCGGGGGACGGCCGACGTCGTGGCAGCCCGGGAGCGGGCGACCCGGCGCGGCCGGCAGCAGGAGGTGCATGGCAAGGTGATTGCCGAGCTGCCGTTGGGTTTCTGGCGGTACTTGGTCGCCTCGCGATACCTGACCTCGTTGTGGGTTCCGGCGACTCATGCGGCCTTCCCGGGCGGCGCTGGCGATCTTCGACACAGGCGCGCTGCGGTCGAGGCGCGGTTGCAGCGGTTGGCGTTTGTGCGGAACCGGGCCGCGCACCATGAGCCCATCCACCGTCGGAGTCTCGACCAAGATCTTGCTGCGGCTGTTGAGCTGACCAGGTGGATCTGCTCGGATGCCGCTGCCTGGGTGGCGGCCAGATCACCGCTGGGGCAACTGGTCAGGGACCGACCATGACGTTGCGCGGGACGGTCGCCGCAGGCGCTGGCCGTTCGGCTCCGCGGCGGGCGTGCACGGCGTGGCGGGCGTGGATGTCACGCCGGCTGATGCTGAACGGGTTCCGGGGGAGACCTGCGTGGCGTGTGCGGAGTGCGCGGCGGTGTGAACAACGACGTGCCAGCCACGACTCGGCCAGCAGCAGCCAACATCATCGCGATCCGACTGGTCGAGGATTGCCGCACCACCAACGGATGACTTAGGCCGGGCTGATCTCAGACGCAGGACTCGGCAGTCACCGTGACGTCGAGGGGCGCGGGGTGGGTGGCGGGCTGGTGAGCAGGCTTGCGAGGCCGACGGAGAGCAGGTGGTCTCGGGCGAGGCTGCTGGCGCCGGTGACGCCGGCGCGGTCGCCGAGCTTGCTGGTCTCGATGCGGAGCTCGCGAGTGGCCAGTGGGAGTGCTCTTTGATAGATGCGGCTGCGGATGCCGGTGAGCAGTGCCTCGTCGAGCTTCGCGAGTGAGCCGCCGATGACGATCAGTGCTGGGTTGTGGAAGCTGACAAGGGTGGCGAGGACCTCGCCGAGGTGGTCGGACGCGGCGCGGATGGCGCGGCGAGCCTCAGTGTCGCCATCCTGGGCGATGCGGGCGACGTCGGTGCTGGTGCGGACGAGTTTGCCCAACTTGGCGAGGTCGCGGGCAAGTGCCCCGCCGCTGGCGACGGCTTCCAGGCAGCCGGTGTTGCCGCAGCGGCAGAGTGCGTTGGCGTCAGGGACTCGGATGTGTCCGATGTCGCCAGCGGCGCCTTCAGCGCCGCGATGGAGCCTGCCGTTGTTGATGATGCCGCAGCCGACGCCGGTGCCGACCTTGACGAAGAGAAAGTCGCCCGTGGCGCGGCGGAAGTGGTATTCGCCAACTGCCATGAGGTTGACGTCGTTATCGACGAGTGTCGGGGCAGCATAGCGGTCCGCGAAGAAGCCGGGGATCTGGTAGCCGTCCCAGCCGGGCATGATCGGGGGCCGGATCACCGTTCCAGTCGTGTGTGCGACCGGACCGGGCACGCCGATGGACACCGAACGCACGTCACGCGGGTGCAGGTTGGCCTCACCCAGCAGGGCCGCGAAGCCCTCGTCGACCCATTCGAGGACTCGTTGTGGGCCACCGGCGATGTCGAAGTGGGTGGTGGTCTGCGGTTCGCCGAGGATCTGGCCGCCGAGGTCGGTGGCGGCGAGGGTGGCGGTGGTGGCGCCGAGGTCGGCGGCGAGGATCACGCCGGCCCGGGGGTTGACGCGGAGCCGATGCGCTGGCCGGCCTCCGGTCGGCTGGGTGCCCGGGTCTTCGACGAGCAGCCGGCGTTGCTGGAGCTGGTCGACGTACTGGGAGACCGTGGACCGGGCCAGGCCGGTGGACCGGGCGAGGTCGGCACGGGTGGCCGAGCCGAGTTCCGCGGCGGACTGCAGCAGTCGGCGCAGCACCGCTAGCTCGCTCTGGTCCATGCCGGTCGACATGGCTCGTTTGGGACGGGCAGAGTTCGCCATAGATCGCAGCCTATCCCAAGACTCGCTACTTTTGTCGTGCATCGAACAAAGTTGATCTGTTGACGGACGATTGAGAGTTTCTTAACCTTGAGTTCTGAGAACTCTCGATCGATGGCAACCTAACCGGCGGCGCTGTTCCTGGCTCCGCCTTCGTACCTCACTGACGGAAGGTGCCCACGATGAAGCTCGGATTCCTCACCGCCTGCCTGCCGCACCTCAGCCTCGACACCCTTGCCGCATGGGCCGCGCAGGAGGGGTTCGCGGCGTTGGAAGTCGCCGCCTGGCCCCGCGCCGAGTCTCGCGGGCACACCGCATGCCACCTTGACGCGGACGACTTCGGCCCGGCCCAGGCCGCGCGAGTCCGGGAGCTGCTCGCCCACCACAGCTTGACCCTTTCAGCTATCGGGTACTACGAGAACAACCTGCACGGCAATCCCACCCGGCGCGCCGCCATCCACGGCCATCTACGCGCCTGCGTTGACGCCGCGGCGCTGCTGAGTGTCGACTGCGTCGGCACGTTCATCGGTCGCGACACCAGCATGACCGTCGCCGACAACCTCGCCGAGGCCAAGAAGGTACTCCCCCCGCTGGTCGACTACGCCGGTGAGCGGGGAGTCCGGCTCGCGATCGAGAACTGCCCCATGCCCGGCTGGCACCCGGACGGATATCCCGCCAACCTCGCCTACTCCCCCGAGCTGTGGGAGTGGATGTTCGAGCTCGGGCTCTATCTGAACTTCGACCCGTCCCACCTGGTCTGGCTGGGCATCGACCCGGTCGTGGCGCTGCGCGACGTGCTGCGTTGCCACGTAGGACGGGTGGTCCACGTCCAAGCCAAAGACACCCAGATCGACCCACCGGGACGCGGCCAACACAGCATCTACGGCATTGCCCTCGACCGCACCGACCCCTGGAACACCGGCTGGTGGCGCTACCGCATTCCCGGCCGAGGCGACGTCGACTGGCAGGCCCTAGTCGACTCCCTCTATGAACACCACTACGACGGCGTGATCTCGATCGAGCACGAAGATCCCGTGTGGAGCGGCACCGAGGCAAAGGTCAAGCACGGACTGGAGATCGGCCGCGGCACGCTCGCCGCCCATGTCGTCGAGTAGCCGGCCACCGCAGACGAGGCGGGTGAGAATGTGAAACTGCTCCTGTCGGTCCCCTTCGCCGTCAAGTTCGCGCTCGCCTGCTTCGCCCTCGGCCTGCTCGCCGGGCTGGTGCTGGCCGTGCTCGCGTCGTAGCCAGGTGGCCTGCCTGTGGGTCCAGGACGCCGTTGAAGACCTGCCGGCAACGCACGTCATGGTGGCGCGATATGCGGAGTGCTACCAGAGGTCGCCGTCGCGCCAGTCGCAGGTGAGCTCGCCGGACAGGTCCAGCGGGACCGCCATTGGAAGGACGTAGATGCAGCCGTCCTCCTCCTGGGTGCGGGTGACGCCGGTCGGGGTGAGGGCCGAGGACGGCC
>DATILL010000045.1:0-35703 GCA_035476575.1 Mycobacteriales bacterium | reverse complement strand
GGCCGTCCTCGGCCCTCACCCCGACCGGCGTCACCCGCACCCAGGAGGAGGACGGCTGCATCTACGTCCTTCCAATGGCGGTCCCGCTGGACCTGTCCGGCGAGCTCACCTGCGACTGGCGCGACGGCGACCTCTGGTAGCGCTCCGCATCGCTTTTGGCAACGCTCGCATATCGACTCGGCTGGCCGGCTGTGGGTGCCGGGCGACGGTAGGCCGGCGTAGGTCAGATGTCGATGTGGGATCCCATCAGCACGGTGCGCGCCTCGGGTAGGCACAGGTACTCGGCCGGGCTTGTCGCGTTGTGCGCCAACCCGATGAACAACTTCTTGCGCCACTGGCTCATCCCTGGCGCGCTCATCCCGGGCGCGCGAGTGAGACGGAGCGTCACCTGCGAGACGAAGTAGGAGGCGTTGTCCGGGTCGATGTCGTGTTCGGCGGCCGGGTCGCGGGCTAGGCGGATGGCAGCGGGGAGGTCCTGGCTTTCCTGGAAGCCGTAGTGGGCAGTGAGATGGATGATGCCGTCGTCGGTGTAGCCGAGGTTGTCGACGCTCAGCCGCTGCGCCGGTGGGACGTGCGGCACGTTCTCCGATCTCGCCGAGATGATCACAACATGCTGGTGCACGACGTGGTTGTGCTCCAGGTTCGCCCGCAGTGCCAGCGGGGTGGTCTGCATGGTGGGATGTGGGAACACCGCGGTCCCCGGCACCCGCGGCACCTTCATCTCGCGGATCTGCTCAATGAAGTCCGACAGCGAACCCTCCTTTGCGGTCCGCCGGGCGGTGACGATCTCCCGGCCGCGCTGCCAGGTCATCATCACCGTGAACACCGACAGCGCGATCAGCAGCGGCAGCCAGCCACCGTGCGTGATCTTCGTCAGGTTCGCGGCGAAGTAGGTCACTTCGGCACTGCCGAAGATGACCGCGGCGAGCGCGACCTTCCATCTGGGCCACCGCCACAGCGCCCGCGCCACCACGAGGAACAGCGTCGTGGTGATGATGAACGTGCCGGTGACGGCGACCCCATAGGCGACCGCCAACCGCTCCGCCGAGCCGAAGCCCAGCATCAACGCCAGCACGCCGACGAAGAGGATCCCGTTGACGGCGGGCACGTACACCTGGCCGATCTCGTGGTGTGAGGTGTGCCTGATCCGCAGGTAGGGCAGGAACCCGAGCCGTACCGCCTGGCTTGACACCGAGAACGCTCCGGAGATCACCGCTTGGGAGGCGATCACCGTCGCCACCATCGCCAGCACCACCATCGGCAGCCGCGCCCAGCCGGGCAGCAGGAGGAAGAACGGGTTCGCCGTGCTCGTCGGGTCGCGCAGGATCAGCGCGCCCTGGCCGAGGTAGTTCAGGGTCAGCGCGGGAAAGACCACGCCAAACCACGCCCGCCGGATGGGCCCGCGGCCGAAGTGACCCATGTCCGCGTACAGCGCCTCGGCACCGGTGATCACCAGGACGACGGCGCCCATCGCGATGAACGCGATGTAGGGATGATCCAGGATGAAGGCCCCGGCGTAGCTGGGCGACAGCCCCTTGAGGATGCCCGGCTGCCGGACAATCTCCGGCAGTGCCGCGACGGCCAGGACCGCGAACCACGCGAGCATGACCGGTCCGAACAGCTTCCCGACCCGGGCGGTTCCCCACCGTTGCAGCATGAACAGCAGCGCGAGGATCGCCACCGCCACCGGCACGACCACGTGCGACAGGGCGGGCGCGGCCACCTTCAGGCCCTCCACCGCGGACAGCACGGAGATCGCCGGGGTGATCAGGCTGTCGCCGTAGAACAGCGACGCACCGAACACGCCGAGCGCCATCACCAGGGCGACGCTGCCCCGGGCGTCGCCGAGCACCCTGCGCACCAGCGCCGCGAGCGCCATCACCCCACCCTCGCCCTCGTTGTCGACCCGGAGGATGAACGTGACGTACTTGACCGACACCACCAGCGTGATCGACCAGAAGACCAGCGAGATCACGCCGTAGACGTCACCGGCGGTGGCGCGGACGGCCCCGTGGTCGATGGAGAACACCGTCTGGAGCGCGTACAGCGGGCTGGTGCCGATGTCGCCGTAGACGACCCCGAGGGCACCGATCATCAACCCGCTCCGTGCAGCGGCGGGCACGGCCGAAGCCGGCAGGCGAGCGGGCCGGGCAGCCACCGGCGCGGGATCGGTCACGGCCCATGCCTACACCGCGGCGCACGGCACCGGTAGACAGGGTGGCGGGACCGAGCCAGACGGGGTCCGGGAACGGCTCGGATACGTCCGGCAGGATGGCCGGGCGGCGGGAGCGGCTCTGCCCGGTGACCATCCCGGCCAGACCACGCGGGTCAGGCGCGGGTCCGGATGCGGGCCGGCGCGGGGCCTCAGCGGACGTCGGCGGCCTCAGCGACCGGCCGGTCGGCCGCACGTCCCGGCGGCGACAGGTCCGGATGGGACCCGTCGACGTAGTCCTGGAGCTCGTGCAGGTGGCGGCGGATCTGGTCGAGGTAGCCGTCGCTGCGGTGCAGTGCCCGGTCGAAGTCCGGTATCTCCTCCGCCGCCCCGGCGGTGAAAATTCGCATCTCGGTGAGGTCGAGCCTGCGGTTGAACCCGCTGACCACGTCTCGCCACTCGTGTAGCCGGCCGAGCAGGCCGGCGTCATCCTGCTCGGCCAGCGCGCCGGAGACCAGCGCGGCGTCAACGGCCGAGACCGGCAGCCGCGGGTAGACGCGGGGCCGCCGGTTGGTCCCGTCGGCCGGGGCCAGCCGCGGGTCGGCGAGCGTGGCCGCGCCGCGCCGCAGCTCGTCCGCGAGACTGGTCAGGGCCAGCCGCCGCCGTTCCTGCCCGGTCGCCCGACGTTCGGCGAGAATCCCGGTCACACCCGCGAGGAGGCCCAGGATCTGCACCGCCGGCTCGAACCGGGAGGTGCCCGACGCGACGAAAAGCCAGACGCCGCTGATGACCCAGGCAACGCAGATGCAGCCGAACGTGGCGACGGCGATGAACGACGACCGGGTCATCCGCGGCTCACCCACTCCAGACGTCGTCCGCCAGGGTCGGCCCGGCCGGGACGACCACACGGTCCGGCTGGTTCGCCAGGATCATGAGATCCATGCCGAACTGGGATCGGTTGTGCGCCGCGGCGAAGTCGAGGTGGGTGCTACGCACCATTCGTACGCCGCTGTCCGCCAGCAGCGCGCCGAGCCCTTCCTGCCCGTACTTCCGGGTGATCAGCAGGCGGATCGTGTCGTCGCGACCGAAGCGGACGTTGGCCCGGTCCGGCAGCGTGATGAGGATGTCCTCGCCAGTCTGGTTCTGATAGATGATCTTGACCAGGAGCGCCCGGTCGCCCTCCACCGTGCCCTGGTGCAGCAGGTTCTCCGTGTCGACGTGCAGGTCCGTGTAGCGCCGCAGCGCACTGATGACGAACTCGCCGAAGCTCCGGCTGAGCTCGTACTCGGCAGCGGCCTTGGTCGCCAGGTCGGCATCGAGACGTGGCGTCGTCGCGACCTCCAGCAGGAACCGGTCCTGCGGGCGGAGCAGCTCGGTGGCGAGCATTCCGAGCAGCTCGACGTCGTCGTCGAAGTTGGCGATCGTGTTGCCGAGCAGGGAGAACAACACCGGAGTGTCGCCGAACAGCCCGGTCAACAGCCGGCGGAGCTCGGTGGCATTGTCCTGGGCCGAGAAGTCCAACGGCACCGACAGGATTCGCTTGCCGGAGAACTTGAGCTGGCGGATCAGGTCGCGAACGGCCAGCCGCAACATCTCGGTGCTGGTGTCCACCGGCACATAGCACAACTGTGCGTTGTCCCGCCGCAGGTCCTGCAGGATTACGGCGTCCTTCTGGCCGTCTCCGGGGCCAAGGCTGACGTAGTGGTAGGGCACCGCGCCCAGGCTCGGGCGGACGCTTGCCCAGCGTCGGTCGAACGACTCGATGCTCTGCTTCATGACCGGGTAGAGACGGTCCCGGCAGGCGTTGGCCCAGGCGATCGTCGGCTCGACGCCGACATAGGAGTAGCCAGAGATGATCCGCTTGCCGTCGCCGGTCGTGGAGTGCCGGCGCCGGAGGTCGTCCATCACCGTCGCGAACTTGTCGGCCTGGTCCTCACCGACGAACTCGATCCACCGCGGTGAGTCGGTCTGTCCCAGCACGCTGTCCAGGCCGCTCAACACGGGCGAGAGCTCGTAGAGCAGGCCGTCCCCGCAGGGCTCCGTCTCCGGCATGTCACCGGCTCCGGGTACGCCGTCGATCCGTCGTCTGGTCATTGCGTTCTCCGTCCGAGGAATGCCGGTTGTCGGGAGAACTCCCCCGACTCAACTATGTGCCGCCCGGGTGGCCGGCCGCCTGAGGCTGATGTCTCGACCGCGGCGGGAACACTGCCCGGATGAGTCGGGACAGTCCTGGTAGCCGTCGGGACACACCTGGCCCCAGACTGAGGAAATGGCCGTGGCCCGCGAACACTCCCGAGTGGCGGTGGCGACGGCCGCTGGCGCGGTGCTGGCAGCCATCGGCTCGGTGGCGTTCGCCGCGTGGATGATGACGCAGCCGCGGCCGGATGCGGTGTTCCTGACCCACTCGCCGTTCGACTCGAACGGTTTCGTCGCGGGCTGGGGCGTCCTGGGGGTGGTCTGGGCCGTCACCGGCGCGGTGCTGGTCGGGGTACGACCGCGCAACGTGCTGGGCTGGCTGATCCTCGGGGTGGGCGTGTCCCAGGCGTGGGCGGTCGGCCTGACCGCGTACGGCTGGGGGTACGGCCTGAGCCCCGGCGCGCCCTGGTGGCCGGCCTACCTGGGGCCCGCCCTCTACACCCCGGGCTGGCTGATCCCGCCCACGCTGCTGCTCGCGCTGTACCCGGACGGCCGGCTGCCCGGCCGGTGGTGGCGCTGGCCGGTCGGCGCGGCCTGCGTGGCGATCCTGGTGCTCATGGTGTGCGTTCCGCGGCCGGTGCTGGGCGCGAGCCAGACCCGTGGGTGGGTGATGGTGCCCACCTTTCCGGAACAGTTGAGCGACATCCTGCTGCCGAACCAGCCGATGTACGGCATTCGTACGTTCGTCTCGGTGCAGGACGCCGGCATCCCGTTGGCCCCGCACTGGTGGCCGGCGTGGACCAGCATCGCCGGATGGGTGTGCAAGCTCCTGCTGGTGCTCTCGATGCTCGCGATCTGGGTGGGTACGGCGGTTCGGCTGGCCCGGGCCGGGCCGCCGCGGCGGCAACAGCTCACCCTGCTGATGTGGGTGCTGGTGCCGTTTCTGGCCGCGGCGCTGGTGGCGCCGGCCGTCGCCAACGTGCTGGTCCTGCTCTCGCTGCAGTTCGTCCCGCTGGCCGTGGCCGCGGGTGCGCTGCGCTACCGGCTGCTCGGCATCGAGCCGGTGCGGCGCTACTGGCTGCTCGGCTTCGAGCCGGTGCGGCGCGGGTTCGCCTTCCTGAGGTTCACCGCCACGGTCGTGGTCGCCTACCTGCTCGTCGCGGCGGTGGCCGGGGTGGCGTGGGCTGGCCGTCCGCTGCCCTGGGTGCTGGCGACCGCCCTGGTGGCGGTGGGGCTGGTCCTGGACCGGTTGCAGCGGGCGGTGCTCCGGCTGGTCTACGGGAGCGGACGGGATCCGCTACGGGCGGTGACCCGGCTGGGACAGCGGGTCGCGGACACCAGCGGACGGGAGCTGCTGCCGGGAGCGCTGACGATCGTGAAGGACGCGGTGCGGGCGCCCGGCGCGGCCGTGACGGCACCGGACGGGCGGATCATCGCCGCGGTCGGCACCGGATCGGACGGCGGCCACGGAAGCACGGTGCTGCCGTTGCGGTTCGGCGGGGTCCAGGTCGGTGAGCTACGGGTGGCCGCCCGCGAGGACAGGAGGTTCACCAAGTCCGAACGGGCCATGCTGGCCAACTTGGCGCTGCAGGTCGCCGTTGTGGCCCGGGCGTTCGAGCTCACCGAGGCGATGGAGGCCGAACGCGACCTGGTCCTGACCGCCACCGCCGCCGAGCAGATGCGGCTGCGCGACGAGCTGCACGACGGGCTCGGGCCGTCCCTGTCCGGCGTCAACCTGGTCCTGCAGGTGCTCGCCGCCGACCTCGACCGCGACGACCCGCCGCACGCCCAGGACAACGAGCGCCGTGCCGGCCAGCTCAAGGTGATCCAGACCGAGGTCGCCAAGGCCGTCACCGAGGTACGCCGCATCATCAACGGCCTGCAGCCCACCGCGCTGGACGACAGGGGCCTGGCCGGAGCGATCTGCCAGTACGCCGAGGCGGTGTCGACCAAGCTGCCCGTCCAGGTGACGGCCGCCGCGCTGCCGCCGCTGTCGCCGGACGTCACGCAGGCTGCCTACCGCATCACCCTGGAGGCACTCTGCAACGCCGCCCGGCACGCCGACGCGGACCACATCGAGGTGAGCCTGGCCGCCCCGGACGGGCTGCTGCGGATCACCGTCGCCGACGACGGCCAGGGTATGGGCGCCGCCCCGCCCGGCGTCGGCATGGACTCGATGTGTCGCCGTGCCACGTCGCTCGGCGGTCGCCTCGACGTCGAGTCCACACTCGAGGGCACCACCATCACCGCCGTCCTCCCGCTGGAGCAGCAGTGACCTTGGAGCCGCAGTGACCTTGGAGCAGCAGTGACCACAGCAGCGCCCGTCCGGGTCGTCATCGCCGACGACCACCCGATGTTCCTCTACGGCCTGCGGGTCGCGTTGGCCGATGCCGGTGAGGTGGAGATCGTCGGCGAGGCCGCCAGCGGCGAGGAGCTGCTCGCCGTGGTCGAGCACACCACCCCTGACGTCGTCCTCACCGATCTGGTCATGCCGGGGATGGACGGGGCCGCCGCCACGGCGGGCATCCTCGCCCGCCACCCGGGTGTTCACGTCATCGTGCTCACCATGCACGAGGACGACCGGATGCTGCAGCGGGCACTGGGCGCGGGCGTCCGCGGCTACCTGCTGAAGGGCGCCAACCGGATGGAGATCGTCCGCGCCGTGCTCGCGGTCGCCTCCGGCGAGGCTGTCTATGACGCCGCGGTCCACCGCCGGATCACCGAACACTTCACCCGCGAACGGCGGGACAACGTCGCCCGGGCGTTCCCCCAGCTCACCGAGCGTGAGCTGGAGGTGTACCGGCTGCTCGCCGACGGGCGCGGCAACCACGACATCGCCAGCCGGCTCGACCTGTCTGAGAAGACCGTTCGCAACCACGTCTCCACGATCTTCACCAAGCTGCGGGTCCACGACCGCGCGGAAGCTGTGGCGAAGGCCCGGGACGCCGGCCTGGGAAGCAGCGACGACCGATGAACCGGACCAGGGTCACGGCACCGGGGCGGGTGACTTCGGTGTGTGCCTGGGTGTGCGCGGCGGTCCTCGCCGTGACGCTGGCGGGGTGCACCCACCGCACGTCGGTACAGTTCGCGCCCGGCAGCACGATGGACCGGATCCACCAGGCCGGCAAGATCATCGTCGGGGTCAAGTTCGACCAGCCCGGCGAAGGCTTCCGGAACCTCGCCACCGGACAGCTCGAGGGGTTCGACATTGAGATGGCCAAAATTGTCGCGGCCCGGCTCGGCCTCGAACCAAGCCAGATCAACTACGTCGAGACCGTCTCGAAAGAGCGGGAAGATGCCATCACCTCGGGACGGGTGGACATTGTCATCGCGACATACTCCATTACTCCCGAACGCAGCAAGAAGGTCGGGCAGGCCGGGCCGTACTTCGTGACTGGCCAGCGGATCCTGGTCCGCAAGGAGGACCAGGACAGAATCACCGGACCGGACAAGCTCGCCGGTGTCAGGGTGTGCTCTGTCGCCGGCTCCACCTCGATCACGACTGTGCAGGCGACGTATGGGGCACGGCCGGTGGGGCTCGCGACCTACACCGAATGCGTCAAGCTGCTGCTGAGCAGGTCCGCCGACGCCGTCGACGCCGTCACCACCGACGACGCGATCCTGTCCGTCTACGCCGCGCAACAGCCGGACAGGCTCAGTGTCGTCGGCCAGCCCTTTACCGAGGAGCGCTACGGCATCGGCTACATGAAGGGTGACCTGGCCTTCTGCCGGTTCCTCACCGACACCATCATCGAGGCCGAGAGCGACGGCGAATGGACCCGGGCGTTCACCCGGACCCTCGGCAAGGTCGGGGTCAGCATCCCAGAGCGGCCCGTCCCCGCTCCCTGCTAGCCCATGGGCGGTGCCTCGGCGGCCACGCGCCGCCGGGTGGCCCTGCCCCGGGCTTGGCGCTGCCCGTCACTGGCGCCGGCTCGACCTGGCCCACCCACGGCCGCCGTCGTCGACACACACAACCATGCCCAGCCCACCAGACGCCCCCGCCGCTGCACCACCTCCCCCCACCCGTGACGGCACGTCACCCGAAGTTCCGTCAAATCCGAGTGACGAAACACTCGAAGGACTCACCATGGCCTGTCGCCAGCTCGTCGCACCTCTCGGGCCGGTGGCCCCGGGCGGGCGGCGGAGCAGGCCACAGCGGCCACGAGCAGGGGCGCAGCCACTTTGCCCCGGAGGCCAGGTCCGTGGAGAGAGCTCGGCAGCAACCTGCCGATGGGCCGGACCGAGTGGGAGGTAGGCGCCGGCAACACCTCGACCAGCCCCCGCGTCCGCCTCGATCAAGGGGGTAAGGCCCCTGCGGCAACGGGGCCTCTTGCCCGAGCGCGTCCGGACCATAGACGAGGGCGGGGAGACCCGAGCGGGGTTGCCGAGAGGGTGGTGCGTAGGGCATCTGGGACGGCGGTGAAGGACTCGGGCGAGGTCGGCGGTCATGGTTTCGCGTTGCATTCGTTTGCGCCGCGGCGTTCGTAGTAGCGGAGGGTGGTGCGTACGTCGTCGTGCCGGTCGAGTGGGGCGCCGACGGGCATGTCGTCGGCGTAAGCGCGGCGGATGGCGTCGTGCTAATCCTTCACGATCTGTTGGGCCATTCACCAGCCTCGCTACTCTGGGGCCTCGTCGGCGTTCAGCACGCCGCGTCAGGGCCTCCTGCGGCTCGGCCGTGGCATCGCGCCGACAGCCACGACGATGACGACCAGGTCCCTGTCGTTGATCCGGTAGAGGATCCGGTACCGCAGGGACCGCCGGGTGTCCGGGTCGAGCCGGTCCAGGTGGAGCCGGTGCAGCCCCTCGGTTGCGCTCAACAGTCGTTCGATCGCCTGGGTGACTCCGGGGCCGCGGCGTACCCGGTAGCTCACGGGCGGCTCGTGCGGCTCAGGATCCCGTCTAGGAAGGCTACGGTCGCGGCGTGCTCTGCCTCGGCCTGGGCTGAGTCGAGGGGCTCGATGCGGGACAACAGCTCCCGGCACAACTGCAGATCCGCGGTGTCCTGGACGGCCTGGTCATAGTCGTCCTCGGTCATCACCACGAGCGCGGACGCCACACCGCCGCGGACCAGGCGCAGCCGCTCGTGCCGGTCAGCTCGCTCCGCCAGCTCCGCCAGCCCGGGGGCCTGGTCGAACGGGATCTCCCCACCGGGGTGAGGCGTGGCACCGGTCATGCCCGGAACCGTACCGCCGGCTAGCCGTCCACTACCGCAACGACCCTCCGGCACGGCCTCTCGGGAAAGTCGGTCTTCCAGTCGGCCTCCCCGGCCGGGAGACCGGACGCAGGGTGCGCCCGGCTGTTCCTGGGGAGGAGGTCGGCACGATGGCGGGCCCATCCGAACCGTCTTCGTGGGCAGATCCCCCTGAACCGGCCGGCAGCAAGGAACCTGTGGTAACTCGAGCCTTGGGGTTGGTGCGTCCGGCTCTGCCTCGTCATCGAGGTAGTGAAAGCACGTGCATGGACGAGCGTAGTTGCCGAGCTGCGCAAGATGACAGATCAAGGCCCCGCCAGAGCGGGAGGGGCAGCGCGCCGGGCATCAGCCGGCGTGGCGCACCCTACGTGCCGGCAAGCTCCCAGTGCGGTGGGTCAGTGCGGTGGGTCAGTGCGGGAGCCAGCGCGGTGGGTCAGTGCGGTGGGTTGCCGTGCTTGCGGCTCGGCAGGTCGGCGTGCTTGGTGCGGAGCATGTCCAGCGACCGGATCAGGACCGTCCGGGTCGCGGCGGGCTCGATCACGTCGTCGATCAGGCCGCGTTCGGCCGCGTAGTAGGGGTGCATGAGCTCCGCGCGGTACTCCTTGACCAGGCGTTGGCGCGTCGCCTCCGGGCTGTCCGCGGCTGCGATCTGACGGCGAAAGATCACGTTGGCTGCCCCCTCGGCGCCCATCACCGCGATCTCGTTGGTCGGCCAGGCGTAGGACAGGTCGGCGCCGACGGAGCGCGAGTCCATCACGATGTAGGCCCCGCCGTACGCCTTGCGCAGGATCACCTGGATCCGCGGCACCGTCGCGTTGCAGTACGCGTACAACAGCTTGGCGCCGTGCCGGATGATCCCGCTGTGCTCCTGGCCGACCCCGGGCAGGAAGCCGGGCACGTCCACCAGCGTGATGATCGGGATGTTGAAGGCGTCGCACATCTGCACGAACCGGCCAGCTTTCTCGCTGGCGTCGATGTCCAGGACGCCGGCAAGTGTGTTCGGCTGGTTCGCGACGATCCCGACGACCTGACCACCCAGCCGGGCCAGCACGACGACGATGTTGGTGGCCCAGCGTTCGTGGACCTCCAGGTAGTCGCCGTCGTCGACGATCTCCTCGATCACCGCTCGTATGTCGTACGGGCGGTTGCTCTCGACGGGGACCAGGTCCAGCAACGCGTCGCAGCGCCGGTCCACCGGGTCGGCGGTCGGCTGCGGCGGGGGCAGCTCGCGGTTGTTCTGTGGGAGGAGCCAGAGCAGGTAGCGGACCTCCTCCATGCAGGAGGCCTCGTCGTCGTGGGCGAAGTGGCAGACGCCGGATATCTCGGCATGCACGTCGGCGCCGCCCAGGCCGTTCTGGGTGACCTGTTCGCCGGTCGACGCCTGGACGACGTCCGGACCGGTGATGAACATCTGCGCGATGCCGCGGACCATGAAGACGAAATCGGTCAGCGCGGGCGCGTAGGCGGCGCCGCCGGCGCACGGGCCGAGCATGACGCTGATCTGCGGGATGACCCCGGAGGCGCGGGTGTTGCGCTGGAAGATCCCGCCGTACCCGGCCAGCGCCGTCACGCCCTCCTGGATGCGGGCGCCGGCGCCGTCGTTGAGGCTGACCAGGGGCGCGCCGGCGGCGAGGGCCAGGTCCATGATCTTGTGGATCTTCTGGGCGTGCGCGGCGCCGAGCGCGCCTCCGAAGATCCGGAAGTCGTGCGCGTAGACGAACACGGTCCGCCCGTGCACCGTCCCCCATCCGGTGACCACGCCGTCGGTGTGCGGCCGCTTCGCCTCCAGGCCGAAGCCGGTCGCCTGATGCCGCCGCAACGGCTCGACCTCCTGGAAGGACCCCTCGTCCAGCAGCAGGTCGATCCGCTCGCGGACCGTCAGCTTGCCCTTGGTGTGCTGGCGCTCGGTGCCTTCCGGGTTCCCCCCGAGGTGCACCGAGCGCTTGATCTCGGCCAGCTCGTTCACGCGTTGCCGCACGGGTTGCCTCTCCTTCAGGTCGGTACGGCGGGTGCGCCGAACCAGCGTCGCAGGGCGGGCCGCGGGTCGGCGTCCCCGTCGCCGGCCCAGGCGACGTACCCGTCTGGTCGGACCAGCAGCCGACCGGGCTCCACCGCCCCCGCGGAGCCGGCGTCGAGCCCGGCGACGATCGGGTCCACCCGGCCGGACCACCCCTCGGCCAGCCGGGACAGCTCGGCCCGGCGGCCGGCGTTCCCGGCCAGATCGAGCAGCAGCCCACGGCCGGTGCGCAGCAGTGCCGTCGTGCTGACCCGGGCGGGTGTGCACAGGCACAAGTTCGGCAGCCGGGCCCCGAGCAGCGGATGGTCGCCGGGGCCGACGTCGTACCGGACGTCCAGGCCCGAGATCGTGCCCGCGAGGTGCCGGCGGGTCGCCTCGATCCGGACGAGCTCGGCGACGACCGTACGGAGCGGCTCGACCTCGGGCCCGCCGAGCAGCAGCTCCGCCTGCGCGGCGATGTTGGCCAGGGTTCGCCGGCCGGCCGCGTGCCGCTCGGTGTGGTACGTCTCCAGCAGCTCGTCAGTGTTGCCGCCGTGCAGCCGGTTCCCGAGCTTCCAGCCGAGGTTGAACGCGTCCTGCAGGCCGAGGTTCAGGGCCTGGCCGCCGATCGGCATCTGCCGGTGCGCGGCATCGCCCGCGAACAGCACCCGGCCGTGCCGGTACGCCGACAACTGCCGGCTCGCGTCGTCGAAGGCGTTGACCCACAGCGGTTCACCGCCGCGGATGTCCTCCCCGGTCACCCGCTCCCAGGCATCGGCCACCGCGGCGAACCCGGGCTCACCCGAGGCCGGGCCGGCATCGGGCCCAGGCCCGCCCGCGACCGGGCCGAGCTCGTGCACCATCACCCGGGTCACCCCGTCCCCGCGCCGGGCGGCGATGGCGAGCCCCCGCGCCAACCGCTGGAACCGCCGGTTCGGGATCTCGATCCCGGCCACGTCCGCCCGTAGCAGCCGCCGCCGGCCGTCGTGCCCGGGGAACCGTACCCCGAGCAGCCGGCGCGTCGTGCTGTCCTCGCCGTCGCAACCGACCAGGTACCGGGCCGAGACCCGGACCGGCCCCGCCGGCCCGACCGCGACGGCCTCGACGTCCTCCGCTTCGGCGACGACCGAGTGCAGCCGGTGCCCGCGCCGGATCCGCGCGCCCAGCGACCGTGCCCACGAGTGCAGGATCTCCTCCATCCGGGTCTGCGGCACCTTCCACTGTCCCGGGTACCCGCTGGGCAGGGTGAGGTCGAGCGGGATCCCGGCGAGGTGCCCCATCGGTTCATGCGGCGGGGTACCGACCTGTGCCAGCAGCCCCCGGCTGTCCAGGATCTCCATCGTCCGGGCGTGCAGGGTCGAGGCCCTGGACTCGCCGGACGGAGCCGTACGCCGCTCGAGGACCGTGACGTCGACGCCGGCCAGGCGCAGCTCACCAGCGAGCGCGAGACCGACCGGTCCGGCGCCCACCACAACGACCTCGGTACGCAGATCGGTCATGACCGGACGATGCTCTCCGCATGGTCCTTGGCGAGGCCGAGGGTGGCGCGGCTGTTCGTGCTCAGCGCGGCCCGGACGTACTCGCGGGCCTCCGGCACGCCCGCCTCGGGTCCGAGGACGGCGGTGATGTTGTCGGTGTTGAGGACGACGGTGTGCTGCGATGACGCGGCGACCCCCGCCTCGGTCTCCTCGAACGTCCACACTCCCGTGTGGAGGGTGAGCAGCGCCGGGAGGGTCACCTGCTTGTAGGCGATCCGGTACGTCGGGAGGCAGACCCGGTACGACCTGGTCCGGTGGACGGACCCGTCCTTCGCCCGGGTGTCCATCTCCAGGGTCTGCAGGCCGGGCGTCTCCTCCTCCAGCCGGACGGCGGCGACGTGCGGGAGCCGCTGTGCCCACATCTGTGCCGAGTGGACGAAGTCGTAGACGTCCTCGACCCGCCCGTGGATCTGGACGGTGTCCACGAAGGAGAACGTGAGCTCCTCGGTCGCGCGAGCCAGCTCGACGTTCCGCTTGAGCGCGGCCAGCTCGGAGCGGGAGTTGCGGTCGACGGCCTCGTCGATCCAGCGCAGGCCGGCGGGGTCGTCGTCGACGGCGCGGTAGCCGTGCAGCAGCTGGACCCATGACTCGGTGTCGGACACCGCCTGGATCAGCCAGGTCCCGCTCATCGCCGCGACCGGCGGGACGGAGACCTCCTGCCGGAAGTCGATCCGCAGCTCACCGGGGTCGAGAACACGGCGGGAGACCCAGCTCTTCGGCTCGCCGTTGGCGGTGGCCCAGATGCGGATGCGCTCGGAGCCGGGGCCGCGTTCGAGGTGGTCGACGTAGATGGTCGGCGGGAAGATCCGTGGCCAGCTCTCCACCTCGGCGATCAGCCGGTAGACGGCGGCGGCGGGGGCCTCGATCGTGATGTCGTGCGCGACCTCACGCACTGCGCTCGACGGCATGCGGGTACTCCTCAATCGTCGGGATGGGCGGCGCGGTGGGCCGCGATGACGGGGGACAGGCTCAGAAGTTGCCCAGCCCGCCGCAGACGTTGATCGCCTGCGACGTGACCGATGCGGCGGCGTCGGAGACCAGGTAGCCGACCATGCCGGCCACCTCCTCCGGGCTGGAGTAGCGGCCGAGCGGGATCTTGGCCTCGAACTTCGCCAGGATCGCTGCCTCGCTGGTGCCGTACGCCTCGGCGTAGCCCTGGCGTACCCGGGCCGCCATCGGGGTCTCGACGTAGCCGGGGCAGACCGCGTTCACCGTGATCCCGGTGGGCGCGAGCTCGTTGCCGAGCGCCTTGGTGAACCCGACGACGCCATGCTTCGACGCCGAGTACGGCGCACCGAGCACGACCCCCTGCTTGCCGGCGGTGGACGCGATGTTGACGATCCGGCCCCGGTGCTTGGCGCGCATGCCGCCGGCGGTCAGCACCTCGCGGGTCATCAGGAAGACGCTGTTGAGGTTCGTGTCGATCACGTCGTACCAGACCTCGTCGGTGAGGTCCGCGGTCACCCCGCCGCCGCTGCGGCCGGCGTTGTTGACGAGGACATCGATGGTCCCGAAGGTGTCAACGGCGGCCCGTACGAAGCGCCTCACGTCCGCGCGGGAGCGGACGTCGCAGGGGGCACCGTCGACGCGGAGGCCCTCCTCGGTCAGCTCCTTGACGGTCGTGAGCAGGTTGTCGGCGTTGCGGGCGCCGATGAACACCGCGTGCTGGCGGCCCAGATGCCGGGCGACCGCGAGCCCGATGCCGCTGGTCCCGCCCGTCACGATGGCGACCCTGCGGTCCTGGTCGTCCTGAGTGGACATGCTGTTCTCCCCCGATGCGTGGGTGGTTGGCGGAGCTCGACCGCGGGCCGGTCAGGCCGGGATCGAGAGCCGGCAGTTGACCGCGTCCAGCAGCGCCCGCGGTGTCCTGGCAGCCGCGACGGTGCCGTCGTCGAGCGTGACGCCGTACTCCTGCTCGATCCGGCCGCACGTCTCGAGCAGGGCGAGCGAGTCGTACCCCAGCTCCTCGAACTCGTAGTCGACGATGTCGCCGTCGAGGTTCGTGCCCGCGTCGACGCCGGCGCCCTCCCGCAGGATCCGCGCAAGGTCGTTCATCGTGAACATCTTCAGGGCCATCGCAGTGTCCTCCCAGTTGTTGTTGCCAGCTCAGTCGTTTGTTGCCAGCTCAGTTGTTGTTGCCAGCTCGGTCGCCAGCGGCGCGGACGATGACGGCGGAGTTGAACCCGCCGGCGCCGCGTGCCAGCACCAGGGCCGTGCGCACCGGACCGGTGCGGACGTCGCCGCACACCAGGTCGAGGCCGTACCGGGTAGCCGGCTGGACGTGCACGGTGGGCGGGATCAGCTCGTCCCGGATCGACAGCAGCGCCGTGACCAGATCGAGCGGCGCGGCGCCGGAGCACAGCCGCCCGGTCATCGTCTTCGGCGCGGTGACTGCTACCCCGCGGCGCCCGAAGACCGCGGCCAGCGCGTCGGCCTCGATCTGGTCCAGCTCCGGGACGCCGGCGGCGTCCGCGAAGACCACGTCAATCTCCGCGGCCTCGAGCCCGGCGTCGGCCAGCGCGAGCTCAACGGCCCGGCGCAGCCCGGGTTCGCGTCCCGAGCCGGGCCGGGGGTCGAAGGTGGCCGCGTAGCCGGCGATCTCCCCGTAGACGCGGGCGTCGCGGTCGCGGGCGGCGCCGGCCTCCTCGAGGACGAGGATCGCCCCGCCCTCGCCGGGTACGTGCCCGCGCGCGTCCGCGTCGAACGGCAGGTACGCCCGGTCCGGCACCTCGCTGGTGCTCAGCCGACCGCTGGCGAGCTGCGCGACCCAGCCCCATGGGCAGATCGACGCGTCGAGCGCGCCGGAGACGACGACCCGGGTGCCGGCCCGGATCTGGCGGCGCGCCTGCGCGATCGCGTCCAGCCCGCCGGCCTGGTCGCTGACCAGGACGCCGCTGTGCCCCTTCATGCCGTTGCGGATCGAGATCTGGCCGGTGTTGACGGCATAGAACCAGGCGAAGGACTGGTACGCGCTGACGTACTGACCGCCCTTGCTCCACAGCGCCTGCAGCTCGCGCTGGCCGAACTCGAAGCCGCCGGAGGAGCTGGCGGTGACCACGCCCATGTCGAACGCGGGCAGCGTCTCCGGGTCGAGCCCGGCGTCGGCGAGCGCCCACTCCGCGGCCACCAGGGCGAGCCGGGTCATCCGGTCGGTCTGCGGGATCAGCCGGCTCGGGAGGTGCTCCTCGGCCACGAACCCTGGCACCTCGCCCGCCAGCCGCGCCGGGTAGCCCGCCGGGTCGAACCGGCTGATCCGGCCGATGCCGCTGCGGCCCGCCAGCGTGGCCGCCCAGAAGTCCTCCGTGCCGAGGCCGTTCGGCGCCGCCACCCCGATCCCGGTCACCACCGCCGCGCCGGTCACGACGCGACCCGGTCCGGTCCGGTGAGGACCATCGCGCTCTGGAATCCCCCGAACCCGCTCCCGACGGTGAGCACGGTGTCGGTCCGCCAGTCCCGCGCGACCAGCGGCACGTAGTCCAGGTCGCACTCCGGATCCGGAGTGTGCAGGTTCGCCGTCGGCGGCACGACGTCGTGCTGCATCGCCAGCACCGACGCGACGATCTCGAGCGAGCCGATCGCGCCGAGCGAGTGGCCGATCATGGACTTGATCGAGCTCACCGGTGTCCGGTACGCATGCTCGCCGAGCACCGTCCGGAACGCCGCGGTCTCGTGCCGGTCGTTCTGCCTGGTCCCCGAGCCGTGCGCGTTCACATAGTCGATCGACCCGGGGTCGGTCCGCGACTCGGCCAGCGCGACCCGGATCGCCTCCGCCATCTCCGCGCCGTCCGGCCGCAGCCCGGTCATGTGGAACGCGTTGCAGCGCGAGGCGTAGCCGGCGACCTCGGCGTAGATCCTGGCGCCCCGGCGCAGGGCCCGCTCGCGTTCCTCGACGACCAGCACGGCCGCGCCCTCGCCCAGCACGAACCCGTTGCGGCTGCCGTCGAACGGCCGGGAGGCACGCCCGGGGTCGTCGTTGCGGGGCGTGGTCGCCCTGATCGCGTCGAAGCAGGCCACCGTGATCGGCGAGATCGGGGCCTCCGTGGCGCCCGTGATCATCACGTCGGCGGAGCCCTCCCGGATCAGCTCGACGGCGTGGCCGACCGAGTCGATGCCCGAGGTGCAGCCGGTGGACACCACGATGGCCGGGCCCTCGGCGCCGACCACCCAGGCGACCTCGGCCGCGAACGAGCTAGGGACCAGATAGTCGTAGAGGTGCGGCACCGCGTACGCCGGGTCCACCAGGTGCAGCCGGCCGCCGTCGCTGACCACCCGGTACTCGGCGTCCAGGCCCATGGTCGCGCCGACCGCGCTGCCGATTGTCACCCCCATCCGGTACGGGTCCGCCTGCTCCACGTCGAGGCCGCTGTCCGCCACCGCCTCCCGGGTCGCCACGACGGCGAACTGCGCCGCCCGGTCCATCCGGCGGATCTCCTGGGGGCTCAGCCCGTGCGCCTCGGGATCGAAGTCGACCTCGGCCGCGACCCGGGAGCGGAACGGTGTCGGGTCGAAGAACGTGATCCCGCGGGTCGCGGTCCGGCCCTCGCTCAGCAGGCTCCAGAAGTCCTTCACCCCGACCCCGCCCGGGGCCAGCACGCCGATGCCGGTGATGACCGCCCGCCGCCGGCTCACGCGGACACCTGCCAGTGGTAGAACCGGGTGGCCATCGCGTCGGCGGGGGACCGCCAGGTCCCCGGGTCGTATGCCTCGATGTACGGCGTGAGGTCGTCGCTGATCCGCACGAAGCGCGGGTCCGCCTTCGCCTTCTCAATCAGCGCGCCGCCGTTGTCCTCGTCGAAGTCCTGGAGATGGAAGTAGAGCCCGTGATAGCGGAAGAGCTGGCGGCGCCGGGTCCCCATGCGGTGCGGCATCTCGGTCTCGTCGAAGGCGCCGAAGAGCCGAGCAACATCGGCGGCCGAGCTCGGCCGCATTCGGGCCACGATGAGAGTGCTGTGCATTGTCTCGTCTTCTCCTCTGGCATGTCTCCGGGCGCGGGGCATGTCGGGCGTACCGTGGTCGGGTTCAGTCGGTAGTGCGGCCCAGTCGGTCGTGCGACTTAGCCCGTCGTGCGCCAGCTACGCGCGGTCGCGAAGCCGGAAAACCGGTCGGCCTGCCGGCCCGCCGGCCGGTGTGACCGCGGTAGGGCGGATCCACTGACCGGTTCCGACGCGCGGATCCGGGCCATCAGGACCACGGTGAGCGCGGCCAGCTCCGGCGCGTTGGCATTTCCGTTGGTCACGCGGATCATGGGGCCGGCGATGCCTGCGGGCGCGGTCAACTCAGTCTCCTCAATGGCGCCGGCGGCGGTGACGGCACTGGCGTGCGGCACCGATGTCGATAACTCCACCGGGGAACGTGGTCCATAGTTTCCGGACGACGCCAAGTGGTCAACACGCGGCCCGACAAGGGTTTGCGGCGTTTGTCGGTCGACTGTCAAGTTTGTCGGCGAAATGTCCGAGGAGGAACCACTCCGACGGTTTCCCGGTCGCGACGACAAGATTCTCGCAACGGACGAACAAATGCACGTATCAGCCGGACGGTGAGCGTGCTCCTACTACAGGTCGGTCGTAGGCCAGAGTTGCCCATGTGGTCGGCGAGCCCCACACACCTGGCAGCGGCGCCCGCGGTTGCCTGAACGGAAGGAGGTGCCGCGGGAATGCGCGTTCTCGTGGTGGACGCCGACGATGAGACGGCACATGTCCTTGCCGGTCGCCTGGGCCGGCAGGGGCACGAGATCGATCGGGCCGGTTCGGCACAGGCTGCGCTCGAGAGGTACGAACAGGCGGATCTGGTCCTTCTTGACCTCGATCTACCCGATCTGGACGGGGTGGAGGCGTGCCGCCGGATCCGGGCCCGGGGCGGCACCCCGATCATCACGTTCACGTCCGGCACGGAGCTGGACCGGGTGCTCACCCTGCAGGCTGGCGCCGACGACTGCCTTGTCAAGCCCTATGGGTTTCGTGAGCTGATGGCTCGGATGGATGCGGTCGCACGCCGGGCCTGCTCGTCCGTGCGGCCACCGCAGGTAATCTCTCTGGGCTTCCTGCATGTCGATCCGCGCAGCCGGCAGGTGCGTCTCGGCGACCGCACCGTCGACGTGACTCGCAAGGAGTTCGATCTGCTGTACATGCTGGCGTCCGCGCCGGAGATGGTCTTCTCCCGTAAGGAGCTGATGGCCAGGGTATGGGCGGACGACTGGGGAATGTCGAGCCGGACCGTCGACACGCACGTCAGCACGCTGCGCAACAAGCTTGGCAACGGCGACTGGATTGTGACAGTACGCGGAGTGGGATACCGGCTGGGTTCCGGAGCGGCCTGACCTGGGTCACCCGACGGCCCGGCCTTTACAGGTTCTTGACGCTCGCTGGTTCGAAGTTAGACGGAACCGGGCTGGCCCTGCGAATTCCGACCGAGCCCTGAAGACCGCGGTCTTGAACAGACCCGACCGGTTCGGGGACGCTGGACCAGCGATCGGATGGTGCGTCGTAGAGTCGGACGGGGAGATTTATCAAATGGAGAACGGGGCGCCAGCCGGTGTGCATGAGATCAGGCCGGTCGAGGCGAGAACCCTGCGTCAGGTGTGCGGGAACTTCGTCACCGGCGTCACCGTCATCACCAGTGAGCTCGAGGGCCTGCAGGCGGGTACGACCGTCAACTCGTTCACCTCGGTCTCGCTCGAACCGCCGTTGGTCCTGATCTGCCTGCACGAGCAGTCGCGGCTCGGCGACATGGTACGGCGGTCGGGCCGGTTCGTGGTCAACTTCCTGACCGGCCGGCAGGAGCGGGTCGCCTGGGCATTCGCGGCGAAGGAGACGGCCGTGCTGGGGGACGTGGCCCACCATGGGTCCGGCACGGCGGGTCCGATCCTCAGCGACGCGCTGGCGTTCCTGGCGTGCCGGCTGGTCGACGAGTTCTCCGGCGGCGACCACCGGATCTTCCTCGGCGAGGTGACCCAGCTCGGCGTCCACCGGGAGGACGAGCCGCTGGTCTTCTTCCGCGGCTCGATGAGCGCGCTCGAGCCGGTGGCGGCGGCCGCACATCCGATCTGGGACGGATGACCGAGCCGGATCGAGAACCTCGCACGAGCCACGCCACCTGCCGGCGCGGAGTCGCCGCGCGGCCGGCTGGTCGACGCCTGAGTGTTGGGACGATGGATGAGGACTCCTGCATCGCAAGCCGATCTGACCCTCGCGGCCGTACTGGTCAGCGTCGCGTCGATCCTGATCCTGGGAACCCTGCTCGGCCGTCTCGCCCGGCTCCTCCGGCAGCCCGCGGTGATCGGGGAGATCGCGGCCGGGATCGTCCTCGGGCCGAGCGTGCTCGGGCTCCTGCCGGGCCACCTGACCGAACGGCTCTTCCCGGCGGCGGTCCGGCCGATGCTGTCGGCGATCGCGCAGGTCGGGCTGCTGCTGTTCATCTTCATGATCGGCTGGGAGTTCGAGAAGAGCCTGCTCCGCAACCGGAAGGCAGCCGCGGCGAGCATCTCACTGTTCTCGGTGCTGCTGGCGTTCCTCCTCGGTGCCGGCCTTGCGCTCGCGCTCTACTCGCGCCACTCCGAGGTCCACGGCAAGCACATCCCGGTCACCGCGTTCGTGCTGTTCATCGGCGCGGCCATGTCGATCACCGCGTTCCCGGTGCTGGCGCGGATCCTGACTGACAACGGGCTGATGCGGACGCGGGTCGGTGCGCTGTCGCTGTCCAGCGCCGCGATTGACGACGTGCTCGCCTGGTGCCTGCTGGCGCTGGTCTCGGCGATCGTCACGGCCGGCAGCACCGCCGACCTCGCGCAGATCGTGGTCCTCGCCGTGGTCTACGTCGCGACCATGTTCGCGGTGGTGCGGCCGCTGCTGGCCGTCCTGGTCCGCCGGCTCACCGCGGGCGCCGGCTCCGCGTACCTGGTGGTGGTGCTCGCGGCCGGGGTCTTCCTGTCCGCGTACCTGACCACCTGGATCGGGATCCACGCCATCTTCGGCGCGTTCCTGTTCGGGTTCATCATGCCGCGGGAGCCGGCCGACGTCCTCCAGGTGCGGCTGCGCGGGCCGCTGAACGTCGTCGGGCTGCTGCTGCTGCCGGTCTTCTTCATCAGCACCGGGCTGGGCGTCGACATCGGCGGCCTGTCCGGCCGCAACTACCTGGAGCTGGCCGCGATCCTCACCGTGGCGTGCGCCGGGAAGCTGATCGGCGCCGGGCTGCCGGCGAGGGCCTTCGGCCTGTCCTGGCCCGAGGTCCGCGCGCTCGGCCTGCTGATGAACACCCGCGGCCTGACCGAGCTGATCATCCTCAACGCGGGGGTGAGCCTCGGCGTACTGGACGGCCCGATGTTCACCATGATGGTCGTCATGGGGCTGGTCACGACGGCCGCCGCCGGTCCCCTGCTGCCGCGGGGCCTGGCACCGGCGGACGGCGCCCCGGACGCGGCGGCCGCCGCCGGTCCGGCAGCGACGAGCCCCGAGGTGCCTTGGCGTTACGAGGACGACGTCGTCGCAAGCTCCGCACGCTGAGTCGACAGGGGAGTGATGGAATGGTGGACGCGGACGTCATCATCGTCGGTGCCGGTCCGACCGGGCTGATGCTCGCCGGTGAGCTGCGCCTCGGTGGGGCGCGGGTCATCGTCACGGAGCGGCTGGCCGAACCGACCGGGCAGTCGCGCGGCCTGGGCTTCACCGCCCGCGCCATGGAGGTGTTCGACCAGCGTGGCCTGCTGCCGCGCTTCGGCCACCTGGAGAAGAGCCCGCGGGGCCATTTCGGCGGCGTGCAGTTCGACTACACCGTGCTCGAGGGCGGCCACTTCGGCGCTCGCGGGGTCCCACAGTCGCGGACCGAGGCGGTGCTCGAGGGCTGGGCCCGGTCGCTGGGCGCGGAGATCCGCCGCGGCTGGGACCTGGTCGAGCTCGCCGACCGGGGCGACGCGGTCGAGATCGCCGCGCGCACCCCCGCCGGCGTCCGGCGGCTGAGCGCCGCGTACCTGGTGGGGTGCGACGGGGGGCAGAGCACGGTCCGCAACGCCGCCGGGTTCGACTTCCCGGGCACGGCGGCGACCCGGGAGATGTTCCTCGCCGACGTCGTCGGCTGCGACCTGCGGCCGCGCCCCCTGGGCGAGCGGCTGCCCGGAGGCATGGTGATGGCGGCCCCGCTGGGCCCGGGCGTGGACCGGGTCATCGTCTGTCCACACGGGACGCTGGCACGGCGGCGGACCGAGCCGGTGACGTTCGCCGAGGTGGCCGGCGCGTGGGCGCGGATCACCGGCGAGGACATCCACGGCGGCGGTGCCGACTGGGTCAGCTCCTTCACCGACGCGACCCGTCAGGTGACCGAGTACCGCCGCGGTCGGGTCCTGCTCGCCGGGGACGCGGCGCACATCCACCTGCCGGCCGGCGGGCAGGGCCTGAGCACCGGCGTGCAGGACGCCGCCAACCTGGGCTGGAAGCTCGCGGCCAGCACGCGCGGCTGGGCGCCGCCCGGCCTGCTGGACACCTACCACGGTGAGCGGCACCCGGCCGGCGCCCGGCTGCTGATGAACACCCGGGCACAGGGGATGGTCTTCCTCGGCGGCGACGAGGCGGACCCGCTCCGCGACCTGTTCACCGAGCTGATCGCGTACGACGACGTCAAGCGGCACCTGGCCGGCATCGTCAGCGGCCTCGACGTCCGGTACGACCTGGGCACCGGGCGGGATCCGCTGGTGGGCCGGAGGCTGGCGGCCCGGAGCCTGCGGGGCCCGGCGGGCGTGACCAGCACGATGCGGCTGCTGCACCCGGCCCGCGGCGTGCTGCTCGACCTCGCCGACGACCCCGGCGTCCGGGCGGTGGCGGCGGGCTGGCCGGACCGCGTCACCACCGTGACCGCGGTGCCCGAGCCGGTCGACGGTGCCGACCCGCTCGCCGGGACAGCCGCTGTCCTGGTCCGTCCGGACGGCTACGTGGCCTGGACGGCGACAGACTCCGACGACCTGGTGGGCGCACTGCACCGGTGGTTCGGCGGCACCGGCACGGACCGGCAGCGGAGCCCGACCGGCCGCGCCGGCGCCAGCACGGAAGTTCCAGCACCAGCAGCCACAGTTTGACCGAGAAATCGAGAAGGGGAGCTATGCCGTACATCAAAGCCGAGGACCGCACGCTGACCGTCCTCAACCTGTTCACCACCGATGTCGCCGAGAAGCAGGACCTCCTGCTCGGCGAGATGCGGAGGATCGTCGACACCGCCGCATTCCCCGGCTGGATCTCCAGCACCGTCCACAGTGGCGAGGAGAAGTTCGGCACCGCCAACTTCATCCAGTGGCGCAGCGGGAAGGACCTGGAGCTGAGGTACGCCGGCGATGAGTTCCGGCACCGCACGGTCCCGCTTTTCGGCGAGATGACGACGTCGATGAGGCTGACCCGCAACGAGGTCGTCTACACCCAGCGGCACCCCTCGCTCGGCGACGTCACCGAGATCTCGCCGGACCGCGACGACTACACCGTGATCGAGTTCTACGGGGTGGCGGAGGAGAACCAGGACGAGCTGGTCGACACCCTGGGCCCGTCGCACGACTGGCTGTTGGACACCCCGGGCTACCGGTCCCACACCGTGCTGCGCGGTCTCGGCGCCCGCGGGTACGACGGCGCGTTCGTCCTGGCGTACTCGCAGTGGGACGACAAGGAGTCCTACGACGCGTACCGCGCCCAGCCGGAGGCGGAGCGGCCCGCCGGCCGGGTCTCGACGCAGGCGCGGGTCGACGCGCTGGCCACCTCGTACGACTGGAACACCTACCGGGTCGTCCACACCCGTTCGGCCTCGGACTCGACCCCGGCGTAGCCGGAGCCGGAGCCGGCCCGAGCGGACGAACCCCGGACTAACCGAAACCTGGACGAACCCCGGGCTAACCGAGCCCGACCGGAGCGGCCTCCGGTCGGGCTCGTCGGCGCGGGGGTGGGTCAGGTGCGCGCCGCGGGCAGCCGGTGCGCGGCGTCGTAGTCCAGCCGGGCCGCCTCGACCCGGCCCAGGTGTGCTGCCGACCAGGTGGCGAGCGTCGCGAACAGCGGCGACAGGCTGCGGCCGAGGTCGCTGATCTCATACTCCACCCGCGGCGGGACCTCCGGGTGGTACGTCCGCAGGACGAGGCCGTCGCGCTCGAGCTGCCGTAGCCGCTGGGTCAGCACCTTGGCCGTGATCGTGCCGATCCGGCGCTCCAGCTCGACGAAACGCTGCCGGCCGTACTCGTTCAGGGTCCAGAGGATCGGCGTGGTCCAGCGGCTGAAGACGATCTCGACCACCGGGACGATCGGGCAGGCCTGCTCCGAGTGGACCGGGGCGGGCGCCGGCCGGCTTGTCATGTCCGTCATTCCCACTCCTCAGCTAGCCACTTTCCTCTAGGTACCTACGATACCCAGGATGCTAGCTTCGCCGGGACACGGCAACAACGTCGCTCCATCCGGTGCAGCCAGGACGCCAGTGCATGGCCGCCGGACGAGCAACCCCGATTCCGACCGACCCGATCAGGAGCCGCCATGTCCATCACCGATTCCGTGAGCGACCCACCCCGTACCGCGGGCCCGCCAGGCGTCCCCGAACGGTCGGGGCTGGTCCTGGCATTTCTCTGCATCGCCGGGTTCATGACGTTCCTCGATGTGTCGATCGTGAACGTCGCCCTGCCCTCCATCGAGCGCAGCCTGTCGATTGATGAAAGCCAGCTCCAGTACATCGTCACGGCGTACGGCACGGTTCTCGGCGGGTTCTTGCTGCTCGGCGGCCGGATCGCGGACCGCTGGGGTCGCCGGCGCGCGCTGCAGACGGGCCTGCTGCTGTTCGCCGGGGCGTCCCTCCTGGCGGGCGTCTCGGTGACGACGCCGATGCTCATCGTGGCCCGCGCCCTGCAGGGCCTGGGCTCGGCGTTCATCGCGCCGGCCGCCCTGAGCCTGCTGACGAACACCTTCACCGCGGGCCCGGCCCGGGCCCGCGCGCTCGGCGTGTGGGGCGGGGTGAGCGGCATCGCCTCGGTCATCGGGGTCGTCCTCGGCGGCCTGCTCGCGGACGGGCCCGGCTGGCGGTGGATCTTCTTCATCAACGTGCCGATCGGGGTGGCGGCGGCGCTGCTTGCGCCCGCGATCGTGCCGGAGAGCCGGCTGGAGCGGCGCCGGGAGACCTTCGACATCGCGGGGGCGGTCGTCCTGACCGTGGGCCTGCTGCTGCTGATCTACACCCTCGGCCAAACCATCGACGCCGGCTGGCTGTCGGCCCGGATCATCGGCGGCCTCGCTGTCGCGGCCGTCCTGCTGGTGGGGTTCGTCATGATCGAGCGGCGGACCAAGGCGCCGCTGATCCCGCTGAGCATCTTCCGGCTGCCGGTGCTGCGTACAGCGAACATCACCGCGGTCCTGATGATGGCGACCCTGGTGACGCTGTTCTTCTTCGCCAGCCTCTTCATGCAGCAGGTGCTCGGCTACTCGCCGGTGCGCACCGGCCTCGCGTACGTCCCGCTCGCGCTGGTGGTGTCGGTCGGCGCGGGCATCTCGACGAAGCTGGTGACCAAGGTCGCGGCCAAGCGGGTGCTGATCACCGGCCTGCTGATGAGCACGGCCGGGCTGCTGCTGCTGGCCCGGCTGCCGGTCCACGGCAGCTACCTCGTCGACCTGCTGCCGCCGTTCCTCATCATTGGGATCGGGATGGGCCTGGCGTTCGTGCCGCTGCAGATCGCGGCGTTCGCCGACGTCGATGAGCCGCACTCGGGCCTGGCGGCCGGGCTGATCAACACCAGCCAGGAGGGCGGCGGCGCGCTCGGGGTGGCCGTCGCCGCGACGATCGCCTTCAGCCGGATCCCGGAGCTGACCGCGTGGGCGAACGGCGATCCGGCCCGGATCCTGCAGGGCCGGGCGATCGTCTTCCACGAGGCGTTCGTCGTCGGCGCGTGCTTCGCGCTCGCCGCGGTCGCGATGTCACTGCTGCTGCCGGCGATGAGGGCGTCCGAGCGGCCCGACGCCGTCCCTGTCGGGTAGGGGGCGGACCAGCGCGATGACGTTGACGTTGCCACTGTCGGCCGAGGTCGAGGCGTTCCTGAGTGGGGACCACCTGTGCTCGCTGACCACCATCCGCCCTGACGGCACCCCGCACGTGGCGCCGGTGCGGTTCACCTGGGACGGCCGGGCCGGGCTCGCGCGGGTGATGACGGTCGCCACCCGGCGCAAGGCCAGGAACCTGCTCGCCGCACCGGGCAGCCGGGCCGCGCTCTGCCAGATGGTCGGTTATAGCTGGATCACGCTGGAGGGTCCCGCCGAGGTGTCCGCGGACCCGCTCCGGGTCGCCGAGGGCGTACGTCACTACGCCATGCGCTACCGCTCGCGGCCGCCGAGCACGCCCGGGCTGGTGGTGATCGAGATCGCGGTCGACCGCATGATGGGCCTCTACTGACGTATCGGACCGCTGATACATGACGGTGCCAGGAAATCATTCCTGGCACCGTCACCTATGTGTGGCCGAATGGCTGGTCCCGGTACTCCTGGTCGCGGAGTTAACGAACTTGGCGAAGCCCTGATAAGGCATCCGTGTACGGGCCGCCGGGGTGTCGCGATACTAGACGAGACCTCATCCGGAAGAAGGGCCAATGGACCAGACTGATTCGGAAGTAATTGTTGTGGGAGCCGGCCCCACAGGGCTCATGCTCGCCGGTGAGCTGGGCCTGGCCGGCATCTCGACGATTGTCGTCGAACGGCTGACCGAACCAACGCGGCAGTCCCGCGCGCTCGGCTTCTCCGTGCGCACCGTCGAGGAGTTTAGCCAGCGCGGGCTGCGCCCGCGCTTCGGTGACATCGGTCTCATCCCTGTCGGCCACTTCGGGGGGCTGCCGCTGGACTTCCGGGTGATCGAGGGCGGCTCGTTCGGCGTCCGGGGCGTGCCCCAGGCGCGCACCGAGTCCATCCTGGCCGGCTGGGCTGGTGAGCTGGGCGCCCGGATACTACGCGGGTTCGACGTGATCGCGATCGAGCCCGACGAGCACGGCGTCGACGTCGACGTGGCGACCCCCGGCGGCCGGCGCCGGCTTCGGGCGCGCTACGTGGTGGGGTGCGACGGCGGCCGGAGCACCGTCCGCCGGCTCGCCGGTATCGACTTCCCCGGCACCGAGCCCACCCTCGAGATGTGGACGGCCGACGTCGGCGGTGTCCGGCTGCGGCTGCGCCCGTCCGGCGAGAACGGCCGCGGCGGCATGGTCCTCGTGCTCCCGGTCGGCCCGGACGTCACCCGCGTCGTCGTCCGCGAACGGAACGCCCCGGTCCGCCAGACCCAGGACCCGCCCACGTTCGAGCAGGTCGCGGACTCCTTCGAGCGGATCACCGGCGAGGACATCCACCACGGCACCCCGCTGTGGACCAGCTGCTTCACCGACTCCAGCCGGCAGGCCACCGAGTACCGGCGGGGTCGGGTCTTCCTCGCCGGCGACGCCGCGCACATACACATGCCGATCGGCGCGCAGGGCATCAGCGCCGGCCTCGGCGACGCCGTCAACCTGGGCTGGAAGCTCGCCGCCGAGATCCATGGCCACGCGCCGCCCGGGCTCCTCGACACCTACCACACCGAGCGGCAGCCGGTCGCCGCCCGGATCATCACCAACACCCTGGCCCAGCGCGACCTCTACCTCAGCGGCGAGGAGATGCAGCCGCTGCGGGACGTCTTCGCCGAGCTGATGACGTACCTCGATGTGCAACGTCACCTCGCCGGCATGATCACCGGCCTGGACATCCGGTACGACGTCGGCGCCGGCGACGACCCGCTGCTCGGCCGCCGGGTACCTGACCTGGACCTGGTCGTCGACGACCTTCCGACCAGCGTGTACGAGCTGCTCGCGACCGGCCGCGCGCTGCTGCTCGACCTGCGGGACGACCCGCGGGTACGGCAGGCCGCCGGTCCGTGGGCCGACCGGGTCGCCACCGTCACCGCGCGGGCCGCCGGCCCGGGCTCGCCGTACCGTGGCCTGCTCGTCCGCCCGGACGGCTACGTCGCCTGGGTCGCCAGCGGCGGGGAGCCCGACCTCGACGACCTCACCACGACGCTGACCCGCTGGTTCGGCCAGCTTGACGACGGCATCCCAGCGCAACCCGCGCTGGTGAACGCGCCGCTGGACTACATGAGAGGAGTGCCGTTGTGACCGACAGCGAGACGGGCGCGAAGGACAGGGCCGCCGCGACGGCGGGACCTGGGGCCGCCGACCCGCATCTGTGCGACGTGATGATCCTGGGCTCCGGCCTGGGGGGTTCGATCACCGCCGCCATCCTGGCCCGGCAGGGCGCGACCGTGGTGCTCGTCGACGCCGGCAGCCACCCGCGGTTCGCGGTCGGCGAGTCGATGACCCCGCAGCTCGTGGAATGGCTGCACCTGCTCAGGCTGCGCTACGACGTCCCGGAGATCGGGCACCTGCTGGACGTGAAGGCCATCACGAAGAACATCGGGCCGTTCCACGGGAGGAAGCAGAACTTCGGCTTCGTCCGGCACGAGGTGGGCAAGGAGCCGAACCCGCACGAGTCGACGATGTTCGCCAGCCCGAAGACGCTTACCGAGGCCGGCCACCTGTACCGGCAGGACACCGACTCGTACTACTTCAACGTGGCCGCGCGGTACGGCGCCACGCTGCGGCAGAACTGGCGCGCGACCGGGCTGGACTTCGACGACGACGGGGTCACCGTCACCGGCCACAACGGCGAGGTCTTCCGGGCCAAGTTCCTCATCGACGCCAGTGGGTTTCGCTCGCCGCTGGCGGAGAAGTTCGACCTCCGGGAGAAGCCGGCCCGGTTCAAGCACCACTCGCGCTCGCTGTTCACCCACTACGTCGGGATCAAGCCGTACGACGACGTCTGCTTCTATCCCGAGGAGCTCCGCCCGCCGGCGCCCTTCCACGCCGGGACGCTGCACCACCTGATTGACCGGGGCTGGTTCTGGATCATCCCGTTCGACAACTACAAGGACTCGAAGAACCCGGTCTGCAGCGTCGGCCTCACCTTCGACGAGCGTGTCTACCCCAAGCCCACGGACATGACGCCGGAGGAGGAGTTCCACTTCTACCTCGACCGGTACCCGGCGGTGAAGCGGCAGTTCGACGGAGCGAAGCGGATCCGCGAGTGGGTCTCCACCGACCGGCTGCAGTACTCCTCCAGCAGGACGGTCGGGCCCCGCTGGTGCCTGATGTCACACGCCGCCGGCTTCATCGACCCGCTGTTCTCGCGCGGGCTGTCCAACACGTTCGAGGTGGTCGACGCCCTGTGCAGCCGCCTCCTGGCCTCGCTGCGCGACGATGACTTCTCGGTCGAGCGGTACGAGTACGTCGAGCAGCTTGAGCGCGGCCTGCTCAACTACAACGACGAGATCGTGAACAACTCGTACATCTCGTTCTCCCACTTCCGGCTCTGGAACCTGGTGTTCCGGATGTGGGCGAGCTTCACCACGCCGACGACCATGCGGCTGCTGAAGGCCCGGCAGCGCTTCGCCTTGGACGGCGACGACCGGCATTTCCAGGAGCTGGAGAAGTCGCAGTACACGGGCCTGTGGTGGCCGGACAGCCCCACCTTCAAGCGGCTGTTCGACACCGTGTCGGAGACCTGCGAGAAGTACGAGGCCGGCGAGCTGGACGGCGACACCGCCGCCGACATTCTCTTCAAGGCCTACCGCGAATGCGACGTCGTCAACACCCCGTTCGGCTGGAAGGACGAGGAGCAGCATTACTTCCTGCCGTCCACGCCGACGATGCTGAAGTTCCTGTGGTGGACGAACACCCAGGCGCCGCCGGAGATGCGTGAGCTCGGTCGCGCGCTGCTGACCGGAATGGTGAAGTCCGGGCTCAAGGGAAAGAAGGTGAACTGACGGCCTCGTCCGTGGTTGGGCCGCGGCGTGTCGTGTTGATCTTCGTCGGGTGGTCGGGGGGCTGTGCCGGTCTCGGCGCGGACGGTTCGGTGGTGGCTGGTCGGGACCGCCGGGTCACCGGGCCACCGGGTTGAGCCCGCGGCCCCCCGCCCGGCGACGAACCGCGGTGTGCTGGTCTGCGGTCCATCGGTCCCACTACGGTCGACGCGCCGCCGGGACTACCGGGCGGTTGGTGGCCGGGCGCGGGTAGCACGCTCGGCTGTACACGCGCATGCCGATGACAGCGCGTCTCATGATAGCGAGCCCGGCTCCGCGGGCACGGGGTCCATCACCAGGGCCAAGGCAGGGGGATGAAGGTTGCGCCCGGGCACCGCGGGGCGCGGGCGGCGGTCAGGCCGCGGAGGTGGCCGGTCGGCCCTTGGTGAGGGGGCAGCGGATATGCCGAGGCCGGCGAGCAGGACCCGGCGGTGGCCCCAGAGGTCCGTAGTGCGTCCGCCGCCGGACCCGCCGACTGGGTCGGGTCAGGGTTCCACTGTGGGCGACCAGAGCGCAGGCCAGGGTCTCCCACGGGTGCGCCGAGCCCGCCCACAGTGCGACCATGATGCCAGTAGCTCCCACGGGGCAGTGACAGGAGCAGAGGAGGTGATCGTGGACGGCGCGTCTGTGCCTGTGGCGGTCGTTACCAGCCGCACAGAGGCGGAGCTGGTCGCCGGCCTGCTGGGCAAGTCTTGTCAAAGGGGACGTGGCTCAACACCGAGCCGCTCGGCTGCACTCGTGGCGACGCGGGGACCGGCGACCAGAGCAGGCTTAGGGTCTTCGACGGGCGCGACGTGCTGACAAGACGATCAGGCTTAGTGCTGTCACCGAACGCAAGGAGACCGACATGCCTGTTGCAACCGAAAAGTCAGCGGGCGCCGCAACGATCCGCCCCTTCCGCGTCGACATTCCGGAAGACGAGCTGGCCGACCGGCTACTGGGCGACGGAGTACGACTGGCGCAAGTGCGAGGCTGGATGCCCTGCCGCGGTTCGTGACCGAGATCGATGGGCTGAACATCTATTTCATCCACGTTCGGTCGAAGCGCGACGACGCGCTGCCGCTGATCGTCACGCACGGCTGGCCCCGAGGACACCCAGCATCGCTTCAGCGTTCTGCAACTTCGCATGCCTCCCGGCCCTCGATGTCCGTAGGCGATCCCACGTTCGTCCCTGCCGTACATAACGGCGTGACGTAGGCGGCCCGCTCATCTCTTTCACTGCCCTCGCTGGGCATCGTCCCGAGTCCCGCAGGTTGCCCCGGCTGTGCTTCATCACCAGAGCAGGGCACGGGCACCGGTTCCAGGCGCCGTTCCGGAGGATGCGAAGTTCCATCACCGGAGGTTAGGCTTCAAGCAATCCAGCTTTCGCCATATCACGCGGGTCTCCCAACGCGCGACCCCAGACGCCTGGCCCTGGCCGTCCAGTGGACTGCCCGGCAAGAGGTCATCAGGATGGCCGGTGATGGTGGCGTTGGGTCGTAACCGATCGGGCGCTCCTCATCCCGGTCGCTGCACCAGCCAGCGCTGTTGCAGCTCGCGACGACTCGCGACCAGGTGCTTGCCGAGGCTGCGCCGCTTGCGTAGCATCCGCGGCAGAAGCCGCAGATAGTTGATAAAGACCCTGATGCGCAACAGCGTCGGACGGACCGCTGGCCGTCGCCTGGTGTGCCGCGACCGGGCAATCTCGCGGGCCGCCAACGATGCCGTCGTGGCAGGATACCGAAGCACCTCACGTAGTGCCAGCCTCGGCGTCGCGTTCTTGGTCAGCATCAAGAGGCGGTTCAAATCAACGTGGAAGGTGAAGAAGGGCGACCACTCAACCGAGGATGCTGAGTGGATGTGCCGCGTGACGGACTTCGGTTCATACACGATGCGCCAGCCGGCCGAGCGAAACCGCCACGACAGGTCGGTGTCTTCGTAGTACATAAAGAAGTCATCATCAAAGTAGCCGACCTCTTGCAGCGCCTCGCGCCGGAAGGCAACCGATCCGCCGCAGAAGGCGAAGACATCCTCGGGCTTGTCGTACTGACCGCGGTCCACCTCCTGGTAGGCGCGGTCAGCGCCATAGCCGTCAACGGAGACGATGCTGCCGACGTTGTTGATCACGTCAAGCAGCGGTACGTCGGCCGGAATCGTCAGTTTCAGCTCGCTCGGGGTGGTGCCGACCTTCCCCGTCACCCGGCCGCCGTTGGGCCACTCCAGCGTCAGCGGCTTGGTCGCCTCGGCGGCAGCCGTCAGCGTGATCTCTAGGCCCTCGCGCGCCGGCACGCCGTCGGGGTTGCTCGGCACGAACAGCGTCCCCCGCGGCCGGGTCCAGCGAAAGCGAGCCTCACCCTCGCCTTCCGGACCATGGGTGCAGCCTTCCCACAGCACGTGCTCGGTCACGTCCTGGCCGTTGACCCGCACCTTGTAGATCCGCACGCCCAGCTCGCGGCCGTCCACCGAGCCAGGACGGAACGCCGGGGTGCCCAGCGACAGCTCCACGAACCGCGGCAGGAACACGATCTTGCCGCTGACTGCCGCAATCCGGCCGGTGGTGTCCTCTTGCAGCGGCCGGATCAGGTGTCGTGCCCAGTCGGGGTCCGGGCGGGCATCGTTGTTGGTCAGCGCGATGTAGGGCGTGGTTGCCTGCCACATCCCTACGTTGTTACCTCCACCGAAGCCGGCGTTGCGGTCGTTCTGGATCACGCGCACCCAGGGGTAGTCGCGGGCGAGCATCGCCACGGAGTCATCCCCGCGGGAGTCGTTGTCCACGACCCACACCTGCATCGCGCCGTCCGACATGTCCTGTTTGGCCAGGGCATCCAGGCACGGCGGAAGCAGGTGGGCACCATTGTAGTTGAGGACGATGGCCGTCAGCAGGGGCTCGGTTCCAGGCGTGTCGCTCACGGCGAGGGAGTCTAGTGGGCCGGTCCGACCAGCGGCGGCTTGGCCGGCCGGTCCCACGGCCACGGTCGTCGGTGTTCGGCCAGCATTGCCACAACGCACGCCACCACAAGCCGCTTACGCCTGTAAACGACGTGACATTCGAGGAGAACCATCGTCCAAGGGCAGGCTCACCGGCCACATGCCTAATCGTGCGAGCGGTAGGCATCGCTAGGAGGGTAGTTCTCGACGGTAGCTGCTTCCGTTCTATGGCAGTTCCAACATCAGCCTGGGATGTCGGGTCAGCACCACGCTGTACGCAGCTCCGCCGCAATATCGGACGACGAGCTCGGTCAGCTCGTCGCAAATCGCAAGCACCTGTTGCTCGGATGCCGCGGGAAGCTGCAAGAAGGTTCAATCTGGGACGGTGGTCTCGGCGGAGTCGGTCACCGGTCCGCCGCCTACCCCTTGGCCGGTGACCGTCATGACCCAGTGGCTGCCCGGAGAGGGATCGGGGTCTTTGAACGAGGGCAGTGTGCAGGCGGTGGCATTTGAGCAGTTGTTCTCCATCCGCTGGACGAGCGCGCCGTTGCAGGTGACATCGCCGGACACCCAGATGTCACCGCGCGGCCAGCCCGTGGTGTTGCCAGTGGCGCCCACGGACCCATCCGAGGAGTTGTAGGAGATGATCGCGGTAGCCACGGCACGGCCGGCCGGGTGGCTGCGGTGCGCTTGCCCATGCGGGCCATCTTGCTGCCAGAGGTCACCCTCCGCGCATTCGTGGTCTCCGCCGTGGCCGAGCAGGTAAACGCAGGGCGATGACATCTGCCGGTCTTCCGCGCACGATGGGCATGGTCCGCAGTCGCAGACCTGCTGCTCGGGCGTCCCGCCTGGCAAGGCGCCGCCGTCCAGGTAGTTATCTGTAGATCCGCCTTCGACCGGTTGCCACTGCTGGCCGTCCCACCACCAGTAGCCGTCCTCGGACCGCGGCGCATCGTCGGGAACCGTGGTGACCATCAGCCCTCCCGCTGGACGACACCCTTCAATATTCGACTGTTGGTGTCAGCGTTACACCGGTTAGATGGGCATACCAATGGGCATCGTCCACTGCCCAAACGTACGCGCGGCGATGGTCGATGCCTTGCGATGGCGCAAGCGATCAGAACGCCCCCATCTGCCCGGGTGATCGAGTGTTCGGACCAGGGCCCGCCATGCTCCGATGTTGCCGTGTGCGCCCGGTGGCGGACCGCGGTCATGGATGTCACGAGATCCGGGTCGGCCGGCCCGTCGTCGCCCGACCGTCGGCCGATCTGGCTGCGATCTACCGCAGTGATCACGGTTGGTTCGGTGTTGATGATCGCGGCAGGGGAAATGATCTCGCCGCGTCCCGGTGCGCTGTGGCGGGGTGACATTTTTTCGGTTCTGACACTCGTGGCTGCTGCGCCGGCTGGCGCGGCGAGCTTCGGGATCCGTTCGGCAGTACTGACCGTCTCAGCGCCGACGGATAACGAGGCGGCGAGGGTGGTAGGCGCGTCATGACAATCCCGCAGGTCACAAGAAGGCCGGCTTTGCGGGTGTGAGGCTGTGCGGCTTGCCCCGCGACGCTCCCGATGAGCACCGGAGCCTCCATGCTGGCTCGGAAGCCGCACAGCCTAGAACTGAATCGTAGGACGCCGGTCTTGGTGTGAGAAGCGGCCATTAAGGTGGAAGTTAACCCTTGTGCCGTGACCTTGCGTCCGGATGTGACGGTGGCCGCTGGGCGCGCTCGTCTCTCCCATCCGCCCTTCCGCTGGGGCGGGTCAGGGTTCCATGCACCACCGGGTAATCGCTGGTTGAGCTGGCACGTAGCCCAACGTCGGCATGGCTGCTCCTGGGCCGGTGACGAGCTGGTGGGCTTGCCTACGCTGCTGGCCTCGACGCCGGTACGTCGTGGTGGCAGGAGTTTACCGAACCTGTGGCCGCCGGGTGACGGCGGAGTGGCAGGCCGGGTTGGCTGTGCAGACGGTCGCCGTGCGCACCAAGGCCTTCTATGAATGGCTCGGCTGGCAGCGCGTTGGCCGCGTGGCCGGACGTACCGACACCAGCGAAGAGCGAAGCCAGCCGCTGGGCAGCCGCGTGTCGGCACGTTTCGGTGTTACCGCGCGTGACCGGGTGGTGTTGTGCCAGCCGATGTCTTCCTCCTCTCGGCCGTGCGGGTGAGCCCTTCTGCCTACGACGTGACAGGGGCGCTTCGACGAGACGTGGAGGCCGCGGGACTGGAGGATGTAACGCCGTCCGGTCTTCGAGGCAATCACGTTATGTAGGTAGCAGACATGTGCGACGTTCTCGCCGCGGCCACGTGGCTTAGGCACAGCAACGCGAGGCTCACGACTGGCACGGGCACGGGCCGTGGGGAGCGCGATGCGCCGAGAGCGCTGCCCATACTGGACACGCGGTGAGCGGCCGGGGGGGTCGAGCCGATCGGGCGTGACGAGCACAATCCACCGAAGAAGCATCCGGACATCACAGCACCACCCGGCCGACCTGCGGATGTCCCCGCGGATGAGAACGGCTGCATGACTGTTTTTAAAACCGTCGGCTCAGCCTAGGCCGGTCCGAACCAACCGCCACTTCTCACGAAACGGTCTCTGACGGCCCACGTTAGGTCGGAGGATGACTGGCCGAGTCCGGCTGCGCCCGGCCGGAGCCAGTTGCCATGGTCCGCGGTCCCGGTACGGCCCGGGTCCGCCGCGGATCGAGACCGTGCTGTTATGGATTGAACAGTTCCGCATCGAACAGTGTTGGCCGGAGTGGTGCGGGACTGCCCAGCTTGCATCGTCGCTGGTTCGAGTCTCGGTTAGTTCGAAAGTTTTCGCGTCATGGTCCGACCGCTTGGTCGTCCCTTCGCTGCGGAGCATACGGGGTTGGGGGTTACATGTCGTTCTTCTACTCGCCAGGGAGCTGGCCTGATGAGGTTGTCCGTGGCTATGGT
>DATILL010000044.1:0-60702 GCA_035476575.1 Mycobacteriales bacterium | reverse complement strand
TCGGGGTCTGATGACCCCGATAGGTCACCACACGGCGCACAGGTGACCACACGAGCCAGATGGGGTAGACCGGCACGGTGGCCTGCGCCCGGTGGGTTAACGCGTGGTGACGGACCGTACGGAAGGCTGCGGTTGTCAGTGCCTCGACGTAACGTCGCCAGAGGTTGCCCCGAAGGAGAGGTGCCATGTCTACTGACCTGCCCGACCCAGACCAGCCGCTGACCGAGGCGGCGGCCGAGGCGTACGTCGCCCGGACCTGCTTCAAGACCGGCCCTCCTGGGCAGATCGGCGTCGAGCTGGAATGGCTCCTGCACGACGTCACCAACCCGGCGGCGCCGGTGCACACCACCCGGCTCTGCGGTGTGCTCTCCCCCGATCTGGCCCGAGGAGCGCTCTCCACCGAGCCGGGCGGGCAGCTCGAGCTCAGCTCCCGCCCCCATCCCAGCCTGGCCGGCTGCCTGGCCGAGACCGCGGCCGACCTGACCGCACTGCGCGCCGCGGCAGGCGACTGCGGCGTCCGCCTGACCGGCCTCGGCGTCGACCCGCTCCGGCCGCCGGCACGCCAGGTCTTCACCCCGCGGTACGACGCCATGGAGCGCTTCTTCGCCCGCACCGGACCGCACGGCGAGGTGATGATGTGCTCGACTGCCGCCGTCCAGGTCTGCGTGGAGGCCGCCACCCCGGACGACACCGCGCCGGCCCGCTGGTCAGCCCTGCACGCGCTCGGCCCGGTGCTCGTCGCCGCGTTCGCCAACTCGCCGTTGCGGGAAGGCCGGCCCACCGGCTGGCGATCCACCCGGCAGGCGGTGTGGGCACGGCTGGACCCGGGCCGCAGCGCACACCCCGACGTCGACGTCCCCGACCCGGCCGAAGCCTGGGCGCGGTACACACTGGCCGCCGAGGTGCTGGCCGTCATGGCGCCCGACGGCCACTGGGAGGCGCCGCCCGGCCTGACGTTACGAGGCTGGCTGCGCGGCGACGGCCCCCGCCCGGCCACCCGGGCCGACGTCGACTACCACCTGAGCACCCTCTTCCCACCGGTCCGGCCACGCGGCTGCCTGGAGCTGCGGGTGATTGACGCCCAGCCCGGCGACGGCTGGACAGCCGTGGCCACCGCGGTCGCCGCGCTGCTCGACGACCCGAAGGCGCGCGACGCCGCGCTGGCCGTGGCCGAGCCGGTCCGTGGCCGGTGGGAGCAGGCCGCACGGGATGGGCTGGCCGACAGCGCACTTGCCGCCGCCGCCAGCGGATGCTTCGCGGCAGCTCTCGACGGCGCCGAGCGGCTTGGGCTGCCGGCCCCGGCCCGCGCCGCGCTGGCCGAGTTCACCGAGCACTACGTCGACCGGGCGCGCTGCCCCGCGGACGACGTGCTCGACGCCTGGGTGATCGGTGGCGCCGCCGCCGTACTCGCCGTACCCGACGCCACCGAGCTGGGAGAAGAGAGCGTGTCATGCCGACCGAGCTGACCAACCTGGCCGAGCTGTCCGACGACGCGCTGCGAGACCGGATCGCGGCCGAGCTGACCGCCTCCCGGCGGCGCACCCACGCGCTCACCGTCGAGGTGCTGGACGAGCCCGAGCTGGCCGCCCAGCACTCGCCGATCATGTCCCCCCTGGTCTGGGACTTCGCCCACATCGGCAACCAGGAGGAGCTCTGGCTGGTCCGCGACGTGGGCGGGCGCGAGCCGGTGCGGCGCGACATCGACGAGCTGTACGACGCCTTCACCCATCCCCGGCGGGACCGGCCGGCGCTGCCGCTGCTGGCCGCGGCCGAGGCGCGCAGCTACCTGGGCACCGTCCGGGAGAAGGCGTTCGAGGTGCTGGCCCGGGCCCCACTGGCCGGGCGGCGGCTGACCGCGGGTGGCTTCGCGTTTGGCATGATCGCCCAGCACGAGCAGCAGCACTGCGAGACCATGCTGGCCACCCACCAGCTTCGGAGCGGCGCCCCGGTGCTGCGGCCCACCATCGCGGACGCGGTGCCGTGGTCCCCGGTGCCAGTCGCCGAGGTGCGGATCCCGGCCGGGCCGTTCACCATGGGTACGTCGAGCGAGCCGTGGGCGCTGGACAACGAACGCCCCGCGCACGAGGTGCACGTCGACGCGTTCTGGATCGACACCGTGCCGGTGAGCAACGCGGCGTACCAGGAGTTCATCCTTGCCGGCGGGTACGACGACCCGCGCTGGTGGAGCTGTGAAGGATGGGCACACCGGCAGCGCGAGGGGCTGGTCGCGCCACTGTTCTGGCAGCGCGACGGCGACGGCTGGCTGCGGCGCCAGTTCGGCGAGCTGGAGCCGGTGCCAGATGACGAGCCGGTGCAGCACGTGTGCTGGTACGAGGCCGACGCGTATGCCCGGTGGGCCGGCCGGCGGCTGCCCACCGAGGCCGAGTGGGAGAAGGCGGCCCGGCACGACCCGGCCACCGGGCGGTCCCGGCGGTACCCCTGGGGCGACGCCGACCCAACGGCCGAGCTGGCCAACCTCGGCGGCGGCCTGCTCCGGCCGACCCGGGTCGGCAGCTACCCGGCCGCGGCGTCGGCGTACGGTGTCCGGCAGCTCATCGGAGACGTCTGGGAGTGGACGGGATCTGACTTCACCGGGTATCCGGGCTTTGCCCCGTACCCCTACCGGGAGTACTCTGCGGTCTTCCTCGACCGGGGGTACAAGGTGCTGCGCGGCGGCTCGTGGGCGGTCGCGCCGGTAGCCTGCCGCGGCACCTTCCGCAACTGGGACTACCCGATCCGGCGCCAGATCTTCACCGGCTTCCGCTGCGCCCGGGACGCTGGCCCACCGGCGGAGACCCACTGAGATGTGCCGGCACATCGCCTACCTCGGGCCCCCGCTGGCGCTGGGCGCGTTGCTGACCGATCCGCCGTACAGCCTGGTCCGGCAGTCGTTCGCGCCCCGCCGGCAGCGGCACGGCACCGTCAACGTAGACGGCTTCGGGGTCGGCTGGTACGTCGACGGCGACCCGGTGCCGGCCCGCTACCGCCGCGACCGGCCGATCTGGTCCGACGAGCCGCTGCTCGACCTGGCCCGGGTGGTGACCAGCGGTGCGGTGCTGGCCGCTGTCCGGGACGGCACCCCCGGCCTGCCCTACGGTGAGGCGGCCTGCGCGCCGTTCGGCCAGGGCCGGCACCTGTTCAGCCACAACGGCGCGGTCCCCGGCTGGCAGGCGCTGGCCGAGACCACGCTCGGGCCGGCGGAGCTGCTCCGGCTCCCCGTCGCCACCGACTCGGCCCTGCTCTGGGCGCTGGTCCTGCGCACGCTGGCGGCCGGCAAGCCGCTGGCCGAGGCGGTGGCCGCGACGGTGGCCGCGGCCGCACCGCTCGGCGGCCGGCTGAACCTGCTGGTCACCGACGGTGCCCAGATTGTCGCGACGACGTACGGCGAGTCGCTGTGCTGGCGGCCGTTCGGCACCGCTGGCCGCCCGGCCGGCGTCGTCGTCGCCTCGGAGCCGTACGACGACGAGCCCGGGTGGCACGACGTCCCAGATCGCTACCTGCTGCAGGCATCGCCCGATGGTGTCCACATCAACTCAATGGAGAGCTGACCGATGACGTCGTTCGTCCTGGACAACCACCTGCCCGCCGACTTCCTCGCCGCCGCGTTGCGCCGCGACGTGCTGGCGGGGCTGACCGCGGAGCCTAAGGCACTGCCGCCGAAGTGGTTCTACGACGAGCGGGGCTGCGCGCTGTTCGAGCGGATCACCGAGCTGCCGGAGTACTACCCGACCCGGACCGAGCGGATGATCCTCGCCGAGCGGGCGACGCAGATCGCGCAGACGACCCGTGCCCGCAGCCTGGTCGAGCTGGGTGCCGGCTCGGCCGCGAAGACCCGGCTGCTGCTGTCCGCGCTGTGCTGCGCCGGCACGCTGCGCCGTTACCTGCCGGTGGACGTGAGCGTGGCGACCCTGGTCGGTGCCGGCGAGGCGCTCAGCCGGGAGTACGACGGCCTGACCGTGCACGCGGTCGCGGCCGACTTCGAACACCAGATGGACCGGCTGCCGGCCCAGCTCGGCACCGCGCTGACCGCGTTCCTCGGCGGCACGATCGGTAACTTCGAGCCGGCCGAGCGGGCGGCGTTCCTGGCGGCGGTGCGTGGCGGGCTGGTGGAGGACGACTGGTTCCTGCTCGGCACGGACCTGGTGAAGGACCCGGCCATGCTGGTGCCGGCGTACGACGACTCGGCGGGTGTGACAGCGGAGTTCAACCGGAACGTGCTGCATGTGGTCAACCGGGAGCTCAAGGCCGACTTCGAGCCAGCCGCGTTCCGGCACGTGGCGCTGTGGGACGCGGCGGCGGAGTGGGTCGAGATGCGGCTGGAGTCCGAGCGCGACCAGGAGGTGCGCGTCGAGGAGCTCGACCTGACGGTCCAGTTCGCGGCGGGTGAGCAGGTGCGGACGGAGGTCTCGGCCAAGTTCCGCGCCGAGGGCGTGGCCCGGGAGCTGGTCGCCGCCGGCTTCGCGCTGCATGAGTGGTGGACCGACCCGGCCGGCCTCTTCGCCGTGTCTCTCGCCCGCGCCGTCTAACCCCGTGTGGTCACCTATGCGCCTTGTGGTGACCTGTTGGGGCCTGGAGGCAACGATAGGTCACCACAACGCCGGTAGGTGACCACACGGGGTCTTCGGGGAACGACAGGTCACCACAAGGCGCATAGGTGACCACAAGGGTGGGCGGGCGGTCAGCCGGTGGTGAGGACGATCTTGCCGATGTGCTCGCCAGCCTCGACGGCGCGGTGCGCGTCGGCGGCCTGCTCCAGGGGCAGCACCCGGTCGATGATCGGCCTGGCCTCGCCCGCCTCGTACGCCGGCCAGGCCCCGGCCTGCACCGCGGCCACGATCGCCGCCTTCTCGGCCAGCGGCCGGGCGCGGAGCGAGGTCGCGGTGACCGAGCCCCGCCTGCCCAGCAGCACCCGCAGGTCGAGCTCGGCCCGGACCCCGCCCTGCGTGCCGATCACCACCAGCCGCCCGTTGGTGGCCAGCACGTCGACGTTCCGCTCCAGGTACGCCGCGCCCATAATGTCGAGCACGACGTCGGCGCCGTAGCCGTCGGTGTGCTCGCGGACCCGGGCGACGAAGTCCTCCTCGCGGTAGCTGACCGCCAGCTCGGCGCCGAGCTCCCGGCAGCGCGCCAGCTTCGGCTCGCTGCCCGCGGTGCAGCACACCCGGGCGCCGTACCGGCTGGCGAGCTGGATCGCCGTCGTACCGATTCCGCTGGCACCGCCGTGCACCAGCAGCACCTCGCCCGGCTGCAGCCTGGCGAGCTGGAAGACGTTAGACCAGACCGTGCACACGGCCTCCGGCAGCGCTGCCGCCGTCAGCAGGGACAGCCCCTTCGGGACGGTGAGGAGCTGCCCGGCCGGGACGGCGACTCGCTCGGCGTACCCACCACCGGCCAGCAGCGCGCAGACCTCGTCGCCGACCTGCCAGCCCGTCACCCCGTCACCGAGCGCCGCGATCCGGCCGCTGCACTCCAGCCCAGGGATGTCGGTGGGCACGCCGGCCGGCGGCGGGTACAAGCCCCGGCGCTGCAGCAGGTCGGCCCGGTTCACTGCGGTGGCGGCGACGTCGAGCAGCACCGCACCAGTGCCGGGCTCGGGATCGGGCCGCTCGACCGGGATGAGCACCTCCGGACCGCCGGGCGTGGAGATCACGATCGCACGCATCCCCCGACAGTACTGGTGCGCTAGCGTCCGGCCATGCCGCACTTCGGGGACTACCAGGCCGAGATCTACCTGCAGGGCCTGGCCGGCCTGCCGCCGTCGCTGCCGGTCACGTTCGAGGAGCTGGAGCGGGCCGCGCACGCGGCGATGACACGAGAGGCCTGGGGGTACGTCGCGGGCGGCGCGGGCTCGGAGCGGACGGCGCGGGCCAACGCGGCGGCGTTCGAACGCTGGCGGATCATGCCGAGGCTGCTGCGCGGCACCGCCGAGCGGGACCTGTCGGTCGAGCTGCTGGGTACGGCGTCGCCGGCACCGGTGCTGCTCGCGCCGGTCGGGGTGCTCGGCCTGGTCCACCCGGACGCCGAGCTGGCGGTGGCGCGGGCGGCCCGTACGCTCGGCCTGCCGATGGTGCTGTCGACGGTGGGCTCGGTCAGCCTGGAGGACGTGGCGGCCGAGCTCGGCGGCAGCCCGGGCTGGTTCCAGCTCTACTGGCCGAAGGATCGCGACGTCGCGGCCAGCCTGGTCGGGCGGGCCGAGGCGGCGGGCTACCGGGCGATCGTGCTCACCGTAGACACGCTGGTGCTGGCCTGGCGGCCGCGTGACCTGGCCCAGGGCTACCTGCCGTTCCTGCGCGGGCAGGGCCTGGCGAACTACCTCGCCGACCCGGCGTTCCGGGCCGGGCTGGCGGCGGCGCCGGAGCAGGACCCGCGGGCCGCCGTACTGCATTGGGCCGGCATGTTCAGCCACCTGGAGCTGCGCTGGGAGGACCTGGCCTGGCTGCGTTCCATCACCGGCCTGCCGATCCTGCTCAAGGGGGTCAGCCACCCGGACGACGCCCGCCGGGCCGTCGACGCCGGGATGGACGGCGTGATCGTGTCGAACCACGGCGGCCGGCAGGTGGACGGCGCGGTCGCGGCGCTGGACTGCCTGCCCGGCGTGGCCGAGGCGGCGGGCGGGGTGCCGGTGCTGTTCGACTCCGGCATCCGGGGTGGCTCGGACGTGCTCACGGCGCTGGCGCTGGGTGCGCGCGCCGTGCTGGTTGGCCGGCCGTACGTGTACGGGCTGGCCCTGGCCGGTGCCGACGGCGTCCGGCATGTGCTGCGCTGCCTGCTTGCCGACCTCGACCTGACCTGCGCCCTGGTCGGGCTGCATACGGTGGCCGAGGTGTCGGCTGAGGTGCTCGTCCCCCGGCCGTGACCCCGTCTGCGACGATCATCGAGTTGTTGTTGCTTGTTGATCTCCAGTCGCGACCACAGCTCGATGATCGTCGGGGGAGGGCGGGTCAGGCGTGCTGGCCGGGAGCGCGGCCGTCGCCGGGCGGGCCGGCGAAGGCCTGCGCGATGTCGAGCCACGTGTCGGCGTTCGACCCCTCAGCGACGAGGGCCAGGTCGTCGCGGTGCCGGCGCTGGGTCGTCCGCAGGCAGAAGTCCAGTGCCGGGCCGGTCACCCGGTCGGTCGCGTCGGCCGGCCCGAACGTCCACAGTGCACCGTCCGGTGTGGACAGCTCGGCCCGCAGGTCGGTCTCCGGCTCGGGCAGCCCGTTGACGACGAACGCCCAGCGGTAGGTGCGGTGACCGAACGAGGCGACCTGGTACAGCCGGGGCGTGAAGCCGCGGGTGACGCCGAGCGCCTCGGCGACGTCCTCACCGTGCGCCCACGTCTCCATCAGGCGGCCGAGCACCATGCTGGCCCGGGATATCGGACGTCCGTACCACGGCAGCCTGATGCCCTCCGGCAGCCCGCGGAACGCCTCACCGAGCGCCCGCCGGGACTCTCGCCAGGCGGCCAGCAGCTCGGCCGGGGGCTGGCCGGCACCTTCGCGGGCACCTTGGTCGAGATACTCCGCGACGTGGTCGATCGCGAGCCGGAGCTCGTCGCGGAACTCGTCCGGGTCGGTCACCGCCAGCAGCACCTTGCGGTCGGTCCAGGTCAGATGCGAGATCTGGTGCCGGATTGTCCAGCCCGGCGCCGGGGTCGGGGTGTCCCACCCGGCGTCGTCCAGCGTGGACACCAGCGCGTCCGCGCTGTCGCCCTCGGCGATCAGGTCGGTGAGCAGGTCGGCGTAGTCAGACATGGGGTAGCCCTTCAGTGCGAACGAAGGTTCGGCGGCCGCGTCCAGGCCCGGAGCAGCCCCGTGTCATGTTCCCTTACCCGGCCGGGCGGGCAAAGCGGGCATGACACCCCAGCGGCACCGTCCCGCCGGATGTGGTCCCCGCCCGGTGTGGTCCGCCCCGAGTGTGGTCACCTCACGGCGTTGTGGTCACCTCTCGTTGCCGTGGCACGCCGTGTGGTGACCTATGCGCCGTGTGGTGACCTCTTGGGGTGCCGGACAAGTCGCGATCCATGCGGTTTAAGCGGGCCGTATCGAGGGACCTATCTAACATGACGCGAATAGGTTATCGACAGGCTACGACGGTGAACGTCGTCCAAGCGGTGGTGGGGATCATCGTCGCGATCATCGTGATCGCGATCGGGCTGATCCTGCTCGGTGCCAACCAGGGCAACATGCTCGTCAACTGGTTTACCGATGCCGGCCGCTGGCTGACGACTCCGTTCCACGGGGTCTTCACCCGCTCGGACGCCAAGCAGGACGCCCTGCTGAACTGGGGTCTGGCCGCCATCGTCTACGCCGTGCTCGGCGGCGTGATCGCCCGGTTCACCGCCCGGTTCTGACCGCGAGCGAGACCCCGGGCGTATGCCGGACCAAGGCGTATGCCCGTGTGGTCACCTATCGGGGCCTCGGCACCCCAACAGGTCACCACACGGCGCACAGGTCACCACACGGCGTGCGGGGTAGTAGGCAATTTGGCGCCCGTTTTGTCGCCGTTCTTGTCGACAGGTCGTCTGTGGGATCATCTCGTCAGCCGTCCGGCTGGGTGTGGTCCAGCGGGAGCCGGACGGTCGCCCGCAAACCGCCACCCGGCTCGGCGCACAGCGTGACCGTGCCGCCATGCGCGCGGGCCAGCTCCCGGGCGATCGGAAGGCCCAGACCGGCCCCGCCCGCATCGCGGCTGCGGGCGTCGTCCCGCCGGGCGAACCGGTCGAAGACCCGCTCCCGATCGGCCGCCGGGATGCCCGGCCCGTCGTCGGACACGGTGAGCACCGCCCACGGCGGCTCGACCACGACCCGCAGCGTGACCGAGCAACGGGCGTGCCGGACGGCGTTGTCGACCAGGTTGGTCACCAGCCGGTGCAGCGCGTCCGGGTCGCCGAGTACGCCGGCTGGCGTCGCACCGGCCGGTGCCACGCCACCAGCAGCCCGCACCGTGACCCGGGCTCCGGCGTACCGCGATGCCAGCTCGCCGGCCAGCGCATCCAGCCGCACGGGCACCCACGACCGCCCGCCCGGCCGGCCCTCGTCGAGCCGGGCCAGCAGCAGCAGGTCGTCGATCAGCCGGGACAGCCGGTCCACGTCGGCCAGCACGTCCGCGGCGCCGCCGCCCGGGCCGCCAGCCGAGCCTCCCCGCCACTCGCCGAGCCGCTCGGCCACCTCGACCTGAGCGCGGATGCTGGCCAGCGGGCTGCGCAGCTCGTGCGCCGCGTCCGACACGAACGCCCGCTGCCGGCGCACGCTGGCGTCGATCCGGTTCAGCATGCCGTTCAGCGTGGTGGCCAGCCGGTTGATCTCGTCCCGGGCCGGCGTGACCGGGAGCCGCCGGTCCAGCCTCCCGCCGGAGATGTCCTGGGCCCCCCGGCGCAGCGTCTCGACCGGCCGCAACGTCCAGCCGACCACCAGCCAGGTCAGCAGCCCGAGCGCGGCCAGCAGCACCGGCCCGGTGACCAGCACCCACACTCGCACCACCCGCTCACTGTCGGCGAGCTGCCCGGTGCCGACCGCCACGATCACGGTCCGCGCGTCGACCAGGGTCGGTACGCCGACCACCCGCAGCGGCGTGTCCAGCCCGGCCCGGTCGCCGGCCAGGTCCAGCCGCGCCCCGGACCGCACCGCCGCCGTCTCGCCCGCGGTGAGCAGCGGCACCAGGTGGTCGGCGTTCGCGGACGCCTGCAGCACGTGCCCGGCACCGTCCACCACCTGCAGCGACGTCGCCGAGCTGGTCACTGGGATCGGGTCCGGCAACTGCCCGGTGTTGGCCAGCTCGGCCACCTCCCGCCCGGCCCGCAGCGCCCCGTCGTCCACAGTGGACAGTCCGGACCGGTGGGTGATGACCAGCAGCAGCGCCGCGCCCGCCGCCAGCCCCGCCGCGAGCGCCGCGCCGGCCACCACGGTCAGCCGGGCGCGCAGCGACAGGCTCCGCCACACCGGCTACCCGCCGTCCGCGGCCAGCCGGTAGCCCGCACCCCGCACGGTCTGCACCGCCCGCCGGCCGTACGGCGTGTCGATCTTCCGCCGCAGGTAGCCGACGTAGACCTCGACGACGTTCGGGTCACCGTCGTCATGGGCGTCCCAGACGTGCCGCAGGATGTCCGTCTTGGACACCACCTGACCGGCCCGGCGCAGCAGAAGCTCCAGTACGGCGTACTCGCGTGCGGTGAGCGGGACGGGGTCGGCGCCGCGCCGGACCTGCCGGCTGGCCGGGTCAAGCGTGAGGTCACCGGCGCTGAGCACGGCCGGCCGGGGCGGCGCGGCGCGCCGCAGCAGCGCCCGCAGCCGGGCCACCAGCACCACGAAGGAGAACGGCTTGGTGAGGTAGTCGTCGGCGCCCACGTCCAGCCCGTCGGCCTGGTCGTACTCGCCGTCCTTGGCCGAGAGCATCAGCACCGGCACCCAGTTGTCCTCGGCCCGAAGCCGCTCGCAGACCCGGTAGCCGGACAGCCCGGGCAGCATCACGTCGAGCACCACCGCGTCGTAGCCGCCCTCGCGGGCGAGCCGCAGGCCCTGCTCGCCGTCGGAGGCCAGGTCCACCGCGAAGCCCTCCGCTTGCAGCCCGCGGCGCAGCGCGTTGGCCAGCCGGGCCTCGTCCTCCACCACCAGCAGCCGCACGCGCCGCACCCTCCCGGACCGCAGCCTCCCAGGTCGAGCAGCCTTCCCCGATCGACCTGAGAGCCCGCTGTGACTCTCAGCGTCCTCACAGCATGCCTCGGGCAAGCTGGCCGACGTAACGTCATCGCGAGGGGTGGGATCAGATGCGACTGACAACGAGGACCCGTTGGCTGGTGCCGGCGGTGCTGGTCGGCGTGGTCGCCGCGGGGGTGGGCGGGGCGGCGGCGTTCACCGCCGACGCGTCCCCGCCGCTGCCGGCCAAGTCCGCCGGCCAGCTCCTGGTGGACCTGCAGAACGCCGACGTCACCGGGTTGTCCGGCACCGTCGTCCAGAACTCCGCGCTCGGCATCCCGGCGCTGCCGACTGTCGGCGGCCACGGCTCGGCCGATCTGACCGGCCTGCTGGCCGGCCCGCACACGATGCGGGTCTGGTACGCCGGCCCGGAGAAGGTGCGGCTGGCGCTGCTCGGCACGCTCGGTGAGTCTGACATCATCCGCAACGGGCGGAACGCCTGGGTGTGGGAGAGCGCCAAGAACTCCGCGACCCACGTGGTCCTCCCTGCGCACGAGCCGACAAAGGGGGTGCCCGTGCCGGGCGAGCTGCCAGCCACCCCGCAGGAGGCGGCCAAGCAGGCGTTGGCGTTGCTCGACCCGACCACGGACGTGGTGGTCGACGGTACGGCGTCGGTGGCCGGCCGGGCGGCGTACGAGCTGGTGCTCTCGCCCAAGGACGACCGCTCGCTGGTCAGCTCGGTCCGGCTCGCCGTCGATGCGGAGAGGTCGGTGCCGCTGCGGGTCCAGGTGCTGCCGCGCGGCGGTGGCAAGCCGGCGTTCGAGGTGGGGTTCCGGCAGGTCAGCTTCGGGACGCCCGGGGCCGAGCAGTTCGACTTCCGGCCGCCGCCCGGCGCGACGGTGACCGAGCAGTCCGCGACCGGGCCGGAGATGGGGCACACGTCGGGGCACCCGGGTGGCCGGAAGGGCGAGGGGGATCGGGCGGCCGAGCCGCGGGTGAAGATCGTCGGCACCGGCTGGACCACCGTGGCGATCTTGCCCACGCCGGGCGGGCTGCTCGGCGGCGGCACGTCGTCCAGCGGGAACAGTGGGAGCAGCGAGGCCAACCCGCTGGCTGCGGTGCTGCGGAGCCTGCCGCGGGTGAGCGGTGCGTGGGGGAGCGGGTCGCTGCTGAAGGGCACGGTGTTCAGCGCGCTGCTCACCGATGACGGCCGGCTGGCTATCGGCGCGGTCCGGCCGGAGCTGCTGTACGCCGCCCTGGGACAGCGGTGACGACGTCGACCGCCGAGGTGTGGAGCCGGTCCGAGGCCGGCTCCACACCGTCCACTGTGGACGCGGCGGTGGTGACAAGGGGGCTGACCAAGCGGTTCCGGGGCGGCCAGCTCGCGGTGAACGGCATCGATCTGGTGGTGCCGTGGGGCGGCGTGTACGGCTTCCTTGGCCCGAACGGCTCGGGCAAGACCACCACGATCCGGATGCTGGTCGGCCTGATCGCGGCGACCCGGGGTGAGGTCGAGCTGCTCGGCCGGCCGATGCCGCGGCACGCCGGGGCGGTGCTGCCGCGGGTGGGGGCACTGATCGAGGGACCGGCGTTCCATCCGTACCTGTCCGGGTGGGCGAACCTGGCGCGGCTGGACGCGGCGGACCGTATCGCCGAACCGGCGACCAGCGCGGCGCGGATCGATGCGGCGCTGGACCGGGTCGGGCTGCTGGCGGCCAAGCGCAAGAAGTACCGGGCGTACTCGCTGGGGATGCGGCAGCGGCTGGCCATCGCGGCGGCCCTGCTGCAGCCGCGCGACCTGCTCATCCTGGATGAGCCGACGAACGGGCTGGACCCGCAGGGCACCCGGGAGGTGCGCTCGCTGATCGAGGGGTTGGCGGCCGACGGGACGACCGTGCTGCTGTCCTCGCACCTGCTGTCCGAGGTGGAGCAGGTGTGCACGCACGTCGGGGTGATGCACGTCGGGCGGCTGGTGTCGCAGGGCTCGCTGGCCGAGCTGCAGGCGATGGCGGTGCCGACGATCCGGGTGGAGACCAGCCAGCCGGAGCTGGCCGCTGCGACGTGTGCCAGGCTGGGACTGTCCGATGTGGAGCGTCATGGGTCCGGCGTGACAGCGGCGCTCGGGTCGGCGGAGCCGGAGGCGGTGTGCGCGGCGTTGGTCCGGGCCGGGGTGCCAGTGCGCGGGTTCGCGGTGGCCAGCGCCGATCTGGAGGACGTGTTCGTGCAGCTCACCGGGGAGGGTTTCGATGTCAGTGGCTGAGGCTCCGGCTGGTTCCACGGTTGGTTCCGCGGCTGGGTCTGGGCCGGTGGACCGGCCTGGGCCGGCGGTGCGGGTGCTGCCGACCGCGCGGCCCGGGCGGCGGGTGAGCAGCCGGCTGCTGCGCTCGGAGCTGGGGATGGTGTTCCGGCGGCGACGTAACCAGATGGCGCTGGTGGTGCTGGCCGGGGTGCCGGTGCTGATCGGGGTGGCGGTCCGGCTGGCCGCGCCGGGTGCCGGAGAGGGGCCGGCGTTCCTGTCCGACATCACCGAGAACGGCGTGTTCCTGGCGTTTGCCTCGCTGGTGGTGGTGCTGCCACTGTTCCTGCCGCTGGCGATATCGGTCGTGGCCGGTGACGCGGTGTCGGGCGAGGCCCAGCTCGGCACGCTGCGATATCTGCTGACGGTGCCGGTCGGGAGGGCACGGCTGCTGGCGGTGAAGTACGCCGCGCTAGTGGCGTTCTGCCTGGCGGCCACGGTGCTGGTCGCCGCGGTCGGGGCGGTGCTGGGCGCGATCCTCTTCCCGACCGGCGCGGCGACGTTGCTGTCTGGCACGCAGATCTCCATGGTGGCGGTGCTGGGTCGGCTCGGGCTGGTGGCGCTGTACGTGGCGGCGTGCATGGCGGCGGTGGGGGCGATCGGGCTGTTCGTCTCGACGCTGACCGAGACGCCGGTGGCCGCGATGGCGACGACGGCGACGCTGGCCGTGGTGAGCCAGGTGCTGGACAGCGTGCCGCAGCTCCACGCGATCCATTCGTACCTGTTCAGCCACTACTGGCTGCAGTTCGGCGACCTGCTGCGCGACCCGGTGTCCACTGAGGGAGTTGTCCAGGGCCTGCTGGTTTCGGCGGTCTACGTGGCGATCTTCGGGTCGTTGGCGTGGGCGCGCTTCACCAGCAAGGACGTGTCGAGCTGACGGGACGGCTCGGGCCCGTAGCCGACGGGCGCGGCCGTTACTGCAGGTACGACTCGACCTCGCCGGTCGGGCGGGCCCGAGCGGAGTCCGGGTTCTGGCCGTACTCCTCCTTGGCGCGGCGCTGGCGGAGCAGGTCCCAGCACTGGTCGAGCTGCTCCTCCACCTCGCGCAGCCTGGTCCGCTCGGCCTCGGCCAACCCGGAGCCGGTGGCCCGGGACCGCAGCGCGTGCTCCTCCTCGACCAGCTCGTTGATCCGGCCGAGCACCGTGGCATCTTCCATGCCGGCATCATGCCCTGTCCACGCCCGGCAAGCTACGACGTCGACGGCCGCCACGGCTGCATCCAGGGCAGCGGTGGCCAGCCCTCGACCGCTGCCATCAGCGGCATCGCGGTGGCGCCGTCCAACGACTCGCGGATAATGTCCGCGTGCCCGGCGTGCCGCGCCGTCTCCTCGATGAGGTGGAGGAGGACCCAGCGCACCGACCACGCCGTCACGTCTTGGGGGAACCACGGGACGCCCGGCGGCACCGGCACCGGCTGGCCCAGGTCGGCGATGCCGGCGATCACCGCGTCGGTCTGCTTGGCCCCCTCGTCATACCGCGCGAGGACGCCGGCCAGCGTCTCGTCCGGCCCGAACCGGAAGTTGGCTGCGTAGTCCTCCTCCGACCCGCGAGGACGCTCCAGGATCATGTCGACCCAGTTCCGCTCCATCGCGACGACGTGCTTGATCAGGCCGCCGACGCTCAGCGTGCTCGCGGACGGCGTCGCGCGCGCCTGCTCGTCGGTCAGCCCGTATGCCGCGATCCGGAGCACGTGGCGCTGCTGGGCGAGGTACGCCAGCAGCCCCTCCCGCTCGTCCGCCACCGGGGATACCAGTCCGGCCATGTCGTGCCCACCCCTCGATGAGATCTCCGGTCCGACCCCTGGATCGTTGCACCAGGGTCTGACACATCCGGAGCCCGGCTCGTGGGCCGCGCGTCGGCGGAGTGCGGACGGCGGCTACCGCACCGCGCCCGCCGGGGCTACCTCGGCTTGTCGGGATCCGGGTCGGGATCGTCGGACGGGTCGGCATCTGACCCTTTCCAGAAGACGGAGCCGAGCTGTGTGGTGGACGCTGTCCGGTACTCGGAAAGCATTTCCTTCTGGCCGTTGATCGTGGCGTTTGGCGCGGGGCTCCCACCCATGGGGAGCCCGGCGAGAATGTGTGCTCGCGCCTCCTGCCATTTGGTTTTCAGTGGCGCCAGCGGGACCTTCCGCCCCACTATCTCTCCGACCCAGTCCGGCAGCGACCGGGTCTCTATCGCCGCCCTCGCCGCTGCCTGCGCCGCCGTGGAAAACGTGTTCAGGATCTCGATCGGGGCAGTACGCGGACGAACGCCCCGTGCCTGCTCGATGTCCTTGGTTATCTCCACGAGGACTTCAGGGCTACCGTCGGGCTTGTTCCTGGACACAGTCCCGATATCGAGCGCGCGTCTCTGTGCATCACGATCGTCGGGCCTTGGAGCTCCTCCTCCGTCCCCAGCGAGAGGGAGGTGAGCTCCTTCCGGTAGTTCGCGTTCTCGGGCCGCGCCACCTCCCATGGACTGACTCATGATCACGCTCCTTCATCCGGCAGGTGCCGGGCCGACTCACCCGGCCGAGCCTCACAGGGGACATCCGGCGAGACGGGGTGCGTACCGGTTGGGTTGCCACGTGCCGGTCCCGACGTTCCCGGTGTCGTTGGTGATCCCGGTGCGTGGACGGGACCGCGCTTGTGGTAATGCAGAGACGGGGGCACGAGGCGACGTCAACCATCGATGGAGGCTGCGCTGGCTCTGGGCGAGCATGAGAGACTGGCGCCGGACTCGGGCCGCTCCGGCGGTACCGAGGTCCCTGCGGGCTGGCGCGGGACTGCTCCTCCGAGGAGGGCCGTGACCACGCAAACCCGTAGGTGGGAGGGCTCGCCTAGTGGCCGATGGCGGCAGTCTTGAAAACTGCTAGCAGGGGTGACCCTGCTCGTGGGTTCGAATCCCACGCCCTCCGCCGTACGTCTCATCACGCCGTAGATCGGCTCCACCTCCACCGGCGGGCGCGTCCTTCGGCATAGCTAGAGTCGGATGGCCTGAACGGAGGCGGTGACATGGACACGGTCTTTATCAACTACCGCAGCGAAGACGAGCCGTTTGGTGCTGCGCTCATCGACCATGAGCTGTCCACCAGCTTCGGACCCGACCGGGTGTTCCTGGATTCCAGGTCCATCCGGCCCGGAGAAGATTTTGCCAAGGTCATCCTGCCGACGTTGCGACAGTCGAGTGCGCTGCTGGTCGTGATCGGGCCGCGGTGGCTGGACGCAGCCGACGAGACCGGTCGGCGCCGTCTCGACGATCCGGGCGACTGGGTCCGGCTGGAGATCGCCGAGGCGCTGCGGCATGGCGTACGGGTGATCCCGTTGCTGGTCAACGCCGACCTGCCGCGTGCCAACGAGCTGCCGACCGACATCGCCGCGCTGGTCCGCTGCCAGTACCTACGCCTCCACCACCGCAACAGCCGGCACGACATCGCCCGGCTGGTGAACGAGCTGGCCGAAATCCTTCCTCATCTGGTCCCGCTTTCCCGTCGACGGGTACGGCGTCGACGCCTCGTGGTCGGTATCGCGGTCCTGGCAACCGTGACGTCAGTGGTCGGCCTCACCACTCTCGCGCTCCGCAACGGCGGCAACCAGCCGGCGGCTAGCTCGACGACCCCCCATACCAGCTCGCCGGTGGCAGGCACGGTGGGCCCACAATCGCCGACCAGCCCGGCTGGCTCTCCGCCCGTGCAGCAGGAACGGACTGTCATCCTGGACACCACGCAGCCGAAAGACTCGGTAGCCATCGACTACTGGCGACAGTTGTCCAACACCGGCGATGTGCACGTCGACGCCACCGGTCTCTACACCACAGCGGGCGCGAAAGTCGCCATCATCGAGACCGCACCCCCGGCAGACTACGCCCGCTGCGCGCACGTGACAGGTTGGCAGACTCGAGTTCCGTTCACGGCGCTCTCCGTGGGCTCACAGATGTGCGCCTACAGCACCCAGGACCGGTATGCTCTCCTGCGGGTGAAATCAGTACCGTCGGGTGACGACCCGCGTTTCATCTTCTACGGTCGCACCTGGGAGCATGCCGGCTGACGCTAACACGCCGACATCCCGGAGGTGGCAGGAGCCGGTGGTCTGTGTGGGTGAACCGGACGAGGATCGGCCGCACGTGGGTCACCCGTGCCGGGAGGCATGATGAGCAGGTTGATGTTGGACATCTCGATGTCGCTCGACGGTTACATCGCGGGGCCGAACCAGACTCTCGCGCAGCCGCTGGGCGAGGGCGGTGAGCGGCTCCACGAGTGGGTGTTCCCGCTCAAGAGCTTCCGTGAGCGTCACGGGCTGCCCGGTGGCCAGACCACTGCCGACTCGGCGATGGTGGAGGAGTCGCTGGGCAACACCGGGGCCACCGTGATGGGCAGGCGGATGTTCAGCGGAGGGCAGGGCGCGTGGGAGGACGACCCGAACGCCGACGGCTGGTGGGGAGACGAGCCTCCCTTCGGTCATCCGGTGTTCGTCCTGACCCATCATCCCCGACCGCCGATGACCTTGACGGGAGGAACCACCTTCATCTTCGTCACCGACGGTATCGAGCCGGCGCTGGAGCAGGCGCGGGCGGCCGCCGGGGACAAGGACGTCGCAGTGGGCGGTGGCGCCGACGTCGTCCAGCAGTATCTCGCGGCTGGGCTCGTTGATGAGGTGCAGATTCACCTCGTCCCGGTGCTCCTGGGTGACGGTGGCGTCCGGCTCTTCGACCACCTGGGCACTGGACCGGTCGAGCTGGACCGCACCCGGCTGATCGGGTCACCGGCCGTCACGCACCTGAGGTATCGCGTCGTGAAGTGAGTTCTCAGGTGAGCATGCGCCCGGCGAACCCCCGGCTTGGCCTCGCCACCGGCGTTTGGGCTCCGAGGACGACGACCAGGATTGTCAGACCCCCGGCCTAGGCTGCCGGGTATGGATTGGAAGATCGAGCTCGTGGCCATCCCGGTGACCGACGTCGACCGGGCCAAGGCGTTCTACGTGGACCAGGTCGGCTTCCACGCCGACCATGACCACCAGGTCAACCCCGAGCTGCGCTTCGTGCAGCTCACCCCGCCCGGATCCGCCTGCTCCATCGTCCTTGGCACCGGCATCACCCCGATGCCGCCGGGCTCGCAGAAGGGCCTGCAGGTCGTCGTCGAGAACGTCGAGGCCGCCCGGCAGGAGCTGGCCAGCCACGGCGTCGCCGCCAGCGACATCGACGTACAGCCGTGGGGGTCCTTCGTCACCTTCGCCGACCCAGACGGCAACACCTGGGCACTGCAGCAGCTACCCGCCCGCGGGTAGACCACCAGCCCCGACGCCATGGGCAAGGACGATAAGCGACCTGGGGCGAGCAGGCTCAGCCGAGGAGCTCATCGACGTAGCACCAACGCCACCGTTCGCCCGGCTCGTGTGACTGGATCACTGAGTGACCGGTGGCGATGTAGTGAGCGGTGGCGTGCCGGGGCCTGGAGGAGTCGCAGCAGCCGACATGCCCGCAGGTGAGGCAGACGCGCAGGTGCACCCACCAGCCGTCCTCGGGCTGGTGGTCCTCGCAGCGACCCGGGGTACGTGGCGTGGCCTCCGCGCCAGCGTCCCGCAGGTGGTCACACTGCTGTGGCGAGACCGGAGTCCGTCCCGCTCGGGTCAGCCGGCGGAACAGGCCCAACGGGCGGTCCCGCCGTTCGTCGTCCGGCTCGGTCATGGCGCTAGTGTGCCGCCTGCGGGCCGCTATCAGCGTCTAGCCAACGGGCATGGGCTCGTCCCGCGTGCCGCCGGCAGGTGAGTGTGGCCGCTGCGTGGCAGAGTCGGATGGCCGCGGATGCGGTGCGGTAACGCCACCATTGTCATGGGTTGGCTGGCTTGCTACCGCTGCCGTACGGGCGGGTGATGATCTCCAGGTTGTGGCCGTTCGGGTCTTCGAAGTAGGTGCCGCGACCACCGTCGTGATGGTTGACCTGTCCGGCCGCGCGGTGCCCAGGGTCGGCGTAGTAGGTGATGCCGGCCTGCTCGATCCGCCCGAAGATGGCGTCGAACTCCTCCTCCGACACCAGGAACGCGTAGTGCTGGGGGGCGATCTGGCCGGCGCCGTAGTCCATGAAGTCCAAGGTGACGCCATTGCTTGTCTGGACCGGCAGGAACGTGCCATAAGGGGCGCCGACCTCCAGTCCCAGGATCCCGGCCAGGAACTTAGCCGCCGCCAGCTTGTCGCGGGCAGCGACGATGGTGTGGTTCAGCTCGACGGCCATCGTGGACACCTCCTGAAGCAGGCTTTGTGCCCACCGTAGCCCGGGCAACGGCGGGCCTACGGCGCCATACTCAGGCGGTTGTCGCCCGCTGGTCGTCCTGTCCTCCGTACGTCGACGGCCGAGCGAGAGGAGAGGCAGATGGCCGGCAAGGAGCCGGTAGCCGAGCTGGACGTCCGGTTCAGCAGCCCTGGTGCGAACCCGACGGGCTGGGCGGCGCGGGAGTGGCTCGAAGCGGCTCAGGTGTACTGGCTGTCGACGGTCCGCCCCGACGGATGCCCGCCCGTCACCCCGCTGTTGCCGGTCTGGCTGGACGGCGCATTGTATTTCTGCACCGGCCCGGGACGGCGCCTTCCACCACGATGCCCGGCGAGGCCCTGGTGTACGAGGTCGCTCCCTCGACGGCCTTCGGCTTCGGCAAGGGCGAGCTCAGCCAGACCCGCTGGAGCTTCGACCGGGAGTCGACCTCAGACCCGAATCCGGCGAGCGGGCGGGTAAGAACAAGGCCCGCGACGCGGTCGAAGCCGTCAAGGCCGCCGACAAGCACGCCGCGCTGGCCAGACTGCCAGCCCGCTACGACAAACAGGTTGGTCGGCCACATGCCGGTCCTGACGTTCGGGTGTCGTCGGTGGTCTCGGTGCGCGGGCACGGGCACGGGCACGGGCACGGGCGAGCTTGTGTGCTGTCAAGGTGCCTGCGGTCCGGGTTGGCGGCTGGGTCTGACAGCAACGTCACCCGTCGTCGGGTGAGCAGGCCCGACCGACGGGTCGTGGCTGATACATGGTTGCCAACCTTCGTCATGAAGGTTGCGATCAATCATCGAGATGGAAACTTAAGGAGTTACAGGCATGTTGTTCAGGCCGCCGAGCCTCGACGAGCGCGAGCATGCGGTGCTGCAACAGATCATGGAGGCCAAGGAGAAGCTTCGCTGGCAGCTCCACGAGCCGCGACGGTGGGCCGGCTCCCTCCGCCGGCTGTCGTTCGCACGCGCCATCCAGGGTTCGAACAGCATTGAAGGCTACGATGCTGCCCTTGACGACGCCGCGGCAGTTGCGATGGGTGAGGAACCGCTGGATGCGGGAACCGAGACGCGGCGGGCGCTGGAAGGTTATCGAGACGCGATGACCTATGTTCTCCAGTTGGCAAACGAGACCGACTTCGAGTACAGCGGCCAGCTCATCAAGAGCCTTCATTTCATGATGACCAGCTACGCGTTGGACAACCGGCCCGGTAGGTGGCGTGCTGGCAGCATTTATGTCCGAAAGGAGGAGACCGGAGAGATCGTCCATGAAGGGTCGGATGTCGATCTAGTTCCGGAGCTAATGCGCGAGCTTGTCGAGCACCTGAACCAAGATAACGAGCTTCCCGACCTGGTTCGGGCCGGGATGGCCCACCTGAACATGGTGATGATCCATCCCTTCAGGGATGGAAACGGGCGCATGGCGCGTTGCCTCCAAAGCTTGGTGATTGCGCGTAGCGGAGTATTGTCGCCAGTTTTCATGAGCATCGAGGAGTACCTGGGGCGAAACGCTCAGCAGTACTACGATGTGCTGGCCGAGGTCGGAGGAGGCACCTGGCAGCCGCAACGCGACCCAAGGCCCTGGGTGCGGTTTACGCTGACTGCCCACTTGCGACAGGCGCGCACTATGCTGCAGCGAGCACGAGACAGCGAGCTCCTTTGGGATCAGCTCGAAAGGCTGGCGACCGAAAGGGCTCTCGGCGAGCGATGCGTGTCGGCACTATTTGATGCCGCCCTGGGAATGCGTATCAGAAATGCTACCTATCGGGCGATCTTTGAAGACGGGATCACCGGTGGGATCAATGAACAGACCGCCACCCGCGACCTTCGTCAGCTCGTGAACGCCAACCTGCTGGTTCCACGCGGGGAGAAGCGGGGCCGCTACTATGTCGCCGGCAAGGAAATTGTCGCGTTGATGAGGGAGGTCGTCGCTGCTCGGAACCCGAGGGACGAGACGGATCCCTTCGCGCCGCCGAAGTAGTTGCGCGAGGGAGCTGAGAACCAGGTCCGGGACGGCGCATTCCACCACGGGGCCGGCGAGGTCCTGGTGTACGAGGTCGCTCCCTCGACGGCCTTCGGTTTCGGCAAGGGCGAGCTCAGCCAGTCCCGCTGGCGCTTCGACCGGGAGTGAACAGCGGAAGACGCGGCCGATCGGGGGTGCGGTCGGGTCGGGCAGGGGGTGCCGTGCTCGGTGGTAATCGTCGGACGAGGAGCCCGTATCGTCTCCCGGGTGGCTGGAGACCTCTCTGACATCCCCCGGCTGGCCGCGGACCGGCGGACCCTGCTCGCCGTCTTGGCGGCGGGTACGCTCGGCGTGCTCACCGGCTGCGGCACTGACCGGCGCTCGGTCGCCGTACCTGCCCTGACCAGCACCGACGCCGGCGGGAGATCGCCCTTCCGGCCGCCGCCCGAGCCGAGCCCCACGGCGACCGACAGCAGCCAGCTCCCCCGACCGCCCGCCGGGCCGCTGCCGCCCGTGCCGCCGCCGCACCCCGGCCGGGCCACGATCGTGCACGCCTCCCCGGGCGGACCGGGCAGCAGCCCGCAGGTCGCGCTGACCATCGACGACGGCTACGACCCCGAGACGGTGGCCGGCTACGTCGCCTTCGCCGAACGCACCGGTATCCCCATCACGTTCTCGCCCAACGGCATCTACCAGCGCATCTGGAACGCCCACGCTACCGCGCTGCGTCCGCTGGTCGAGGCCGGCCAGGTGCAGATCGGCAACCACACCTTCACCCACAAGAACCTGCTCACCCGCGGCGACGACCAGATCCGTGCGGACATCGAGCGGAACGACGAATGGATCCAGCAGGCGTTCGGGATCACCTCGCGGCCGTGGTTCCGCCCGCCGTTCGGCAAGCACAACGCGCGCACCGATGCCGTCGCCGGCCAGCTCGGCTACACCCGGATCCTGATGTGGGAAGGCTCCTTCGGCGACTCCCGGCTGCTCACCCCGCGGGTGCTGATGGAACAGGCCCGGCAGTGGCTGACTGCCGGGCGGATCGTGCTCGGCCACGCCAACCATCCCACGGTCACCCACCTGTTCGACCAGCTCCTGGCGCTGATCCACCAGCGCAGGCTCACGCCGGTCACCCTAGACACCATGTTCGGCACCTCCCGCGCCACCGGATAGCGGCCACCAGGTAGTGGCCATCGGACGGCGGCCGCCCGGACGGCGGCCCGCGGCGGCCAGCTAGTCTGCCGCGGTGAGCGGGAGGCATGGGCACCACGGACCTGCCACCTCCGCCGGCCCCCGCGCTGGCTGGGTGCTCGCGCTGGCCCTGGCGCCGTTCGCGGCGGCGACGATCGTCGGGCTGCTGCTGCTCTGGCCGCCCCGCACCGACTACTCCGGCGGCGCCTCGGTCCGGGCCGCCAACGGCGGCCGGGTCGACTTCGCGCAGGCCGCGATCCTCGACGTCGAAAGGCAGCCCTGCGACAGCGCGCTCGGCGGCGGCCCGCGCCGGACCCCCAGCCCCGACTGCGTGTCCCTGACGGTGCAGCTCGGCACCGGCCCGGAGGCCGGAACGGCGGTCACCGTGGCGGTCGGCAACGCCGGGTCGGCGTCGTTCCGGGTCGGGGACCGGGTGCGGCTGGGCCGCACCCTCGACACGACCGGCCGGCCGGCGTACTTCTACGACGACCTCGTCCGGGACGTGCCGCTGGGCTGGCTGGCCGGCGCGTTCGCGCTGGTCGTGGTCCTGGTGGCCCGCTGGCGCGGCCTGGCGGCGCTGGCCGGGCTGGGCGTGACCTACCTGGTGCTGGTGCGGTTCCTGCTGCCGGCCTTGCTGGCTGGCCGCTCACCGGTCGCGGTCGGGCTGGTCGGGGCCGCGGTGATCCTGTTCGTCGTCCTGTACCTGGCGCACGGGGTGTCGCAGCGGACGTCGGCGGCGTTGCTGGGCACGCTGCTGAGCCTGGCCCTGACCGGGCTGCTGGCCGGGCTGGCCATCGCCTCGACCCGGCTGACCGGGCTGTCCTCGGACACCGTGCCCTACCTGCAGGTGGCCGCGGCGCATGTGTCGATCTCCGGGCTGCTGCTGTGCGGGCTGGTCATCGGCACGCTCGGCGTCCTCAACGACGCCACCGTCACCCAGGCCTCGGCGGTGTGGGAGCTGTCCGGCGCCGACCCCAGGCCGCGGCCCGGCCGGCTCTACCGGTCGGCGATGCGGATCGGGCGCGACCACATCGCCTCGACCATCTACACCCTGGTGCTGGCCTACGCCGGCTCGGCGCTGCCGGTGCTGCTGCTGTTCAGCCTCTCCGGGCGGTCCGCGCACGACATCCTCACCGGGGACGAGATCGCTGGCGAGATCGTTCGTGGCCTGGTGGGTGGCATCGGGATCGCCGCCTCGGTGCCGATCACCACCGCCGTCGCCGTCGCGGTCGTCACCGCCGGCCGGCGTGGCCCGGGTGTCCCGCGTGGTCGACCGGAGCGGGCGGCCCGGACACGCTGGGCTGGCGTCGCCCGCTGACGCCGGCCGGGCGGCGGCGCTGGGCCAGGGCGACGCCGGCCAGCACCAGGACCATGCCGAGGGCGACGTTCACCGTGATCGGCTCGGCCAGCACGACCGCGCCGAGCAGCACCGCCGCCACCGGGATCAGGTAGGTGACGGTCGACGTCGCGGTGGCACCCTCGTCGGTGATCAGCCGGTAGTTCAGCACGTAGGCCACGCCGGTGCCGAGTGCGCCGAGCACCGCTACGGCGGCTACGGCGCCCGCCCGGAGATGCAGTGGCTGCAGCCCGGCGAACGGCGTGACCGCGGCGGTGACCATAGTGGCAGCCACAAGCTGGCCAGCCGACAGCGCCAGCGGCGCGATGCCCCGGTTGGCCAACGTGCGGCCCATGAAGACGAAGCTGACGCCGTAGCACATCGCGGCCAGCAGGCAGGCCAGCCCGCCCCAGCTCGCGATCGGCGTCCCGGCATCCCACGGCTCGAAGATCACCAGCGTGCCGGCGAAGCCCACCGCCAGCCCGCCGAGCCGGCGCGGGGACAGTCTCGCCTCGGTCCGCGCGGCCAGCGCGACCAGCACCGTCCATAGTGGGGTGGTGCCGTTCAGCACGCCGGCGACGGCGGAGTCCACGGTCCGCTCGCCGACCGCGAACAGCCAGAACGGCAGCGCGTTGGCCAGCGTCGCTGCCACGAGCAACCGACTCCACACCGCCCGTCCCCGCGGCAGCCGCAACCCGCGCAACCGGGCGAGGACCAGAACGACCGCAGCGCCCAGCGCCAGCCGGACCAGCACGAGCTGGATCGGCGACATCCCCTCCAGCGCGATCTTGATCCACAGGAAGCTCGAGCCCCATAGCGCCGCCAGCACCACCAGCCTGACCGCGCTTGCCCGGCTCACTCCGCTCCCTCCCTCACACACCGTGTGGTGACCTATCGGGCTTCACAGACCCCAACAGGTCACCACAACGCCGACAGGTGACCACATGGCCGGTCCAACAACGTGAGGTCACCACAACGCCGAGAGGTGACCACACGTCGTGCGGTGTCAACAAAAGGTAACCACAACGACGACAGGTCACCACACGGGCAGTCCGGACAACGAAAGGTCACCACAACGCCGAGAGGTGACCACACGGCAGGCGGAGAGGTGCCCAACAGGTCTAGATCATCCGGAATGACGCATCGGGGGAGGGATGGGTGCTGACTGTGATCGTTTTTCTCCGACGTGTACACACAGCGACCACATGAAGGTACTGTCGGCCAACTAGTTCGTGCACGGTAGACCCCTCACGCGCGCCAACGAGGTCGGGCAGATGTCACGTGACGCACAACTGATCAAGGAGAGCTGGGTCGCAGTAGAACCGCATGCCGAGAAGGTGGCGAAGTTCTTCTACGCCCATGTCTTTCACGGCCATCCGGAGATCCGGGACATGTTCCCGGTCGTGATGGACGTGCAGCGCAGCCGGCTGCTGCGCGCTCTCGTCCGGATCGTGCAGGGTTTCGAGAACCCCGAGTTCCTGATGCCCTACCTCAACCAGCTCGGCAAGGACCACCGCAAGTTCGCGGTGGCGCCGGCCCACTACGACGTGGTTGGCGCCAGCCTGATCGCCGCGCTGAAGGAGTTCAGCGGGGAGACCTTCACCCCGGAGGTCGAGCAGGCGTGGGCGAGGGCGTACGGCATCGCCGCCCGGATGATGATCGACGCCGCGGAGAACGCCGCCGTCGACGAGCCGCCGTGGTGGACGGCCCAGGTCGTCGGGCACGAGTCGAGGGGCACCGAGATCGCCGTCATCACGGTCCGGCTGGACCAGCCGTACCCGTACCTGCCCGGCCAGTTCGTCGCGGTCGAGTCCGCACGGCGGCCCCGGCTCTGGCGGGCGATGTCGATCGCGAACGCACCCCGCCCGGACGGGTCCCTGGAGCTGCACGTCAAGGCAGTGCCGGGCGGTTGGGTCAGCCGGGCGCTGGTCCACCACACCGACGTCGGCGACTCGCTGCGGTTCGGCCCGCCGATGGGCTCCATGGTGCCGAACCCGTCCTCGACCCGGAACGTGCTGTGCGTGGCGGGCTCCACCGGGCTGGCCCCGATCCGGGCCATCGTCGAGGACATGACCCGGTGGAACTCGACCCGGAACGTACACGTGTTCTTCGGTGCCCGGTCCAAGGCCGGCCTGTACGACCTGGAGGCGATGGAGAAGCTGGCTGCCGAGCACTCCTGGCTGACGGTCGTCCCCGCGGTCTCCGACGACACCGGGTTCATCGGCGAGCTCGGCAACGTCACCGACGTCTTCGCCGCACATGGAAGCTGGGACAACCACGACGTCTTCGCCGCCGGCTCGGCCGAGATGATCCGGGCCACGCTGGCCAAGTGCCACGAGCTGCGCATCCCGCTGTCGCGTGTCCGCTACGATTCTTTCAGCGATCTTTAAACCATTTCATCCCGTTTGTCAGTTGGTAGCCTCGCGCCGTGCCTCAGCTTAGTCAGTACGCCGTCGTCGCGATCCTGCCGCTCGGGTTGCTGGGGTCGCTCGGGTTGGTCGGCTGTACGTCGAGCACGGGTGGCCAGCCGGTCGCCGTCCGGTCCGCCCCGCCGTCCGGGTCGGTCGCGCCGGCCGGCGGCTCCGGGCCGGCGTCGGCGCACATCCCCACCCCGCCGGCCCTGCCTACCCCGCCGGCCCTGGCCGCCGTACCAGTCCGCGCCATCCCCGCCTGCGTCGCAGCCACCTGCCGGGCGACCGCGATCCTGGCCAACGTCCACCCGCGCGTCCACCTCGCGCTGGTCCGCGGGCCCGACACCTCCGCGGCCGGGCAGGTGGCCTACCTGCTCACGATCGACGCCGCAGGCAACCGGCTGGGCTCGGCCAGGCTCCGGTACGGCGACCTCTACTTTGACGCGGCGCTGCCGAAGCCGACCTGCGACCGGCTTGCGCACTGCTTCGTCCCGGCTGGCCAGGGCGCGCACGGCGGCGCGATGAACGTCGTGCTCGTGAACCCCACCGGGACGCTCACCGACCTGTCGGCCGGCGGCGCGTACTCCACCGACACCCCGGACCTGACCGCCCGCGACCTGGACGGCGACGGCGTCGACGAGATCCTCGGCACGGTCAACGACTACCAGCCCGACTACGCAACCGGGACGAACTACTGGATACTGTGGTCTTGGCGCGGGAGCAGGTACGTCGAGCGCGGTTGCCGTAAGGTGCAGCGTGGGGAACAGCTCCCGGGCGGGCCGGTGTCACTGGCGTCCTGCCCAGGCTGAGGTGTCTCGTGCGCAAACTCTCGTGACCGTTATCGGTCAACCAGGCGGCTCCGTCGTGCCTCGACGTAGCCGGTGGGTTTCAGGCATGTTCGAGTGAGGCGACAATCGTGACCGTGAGCGCACCCTTCCGCCGTCTTGGGGGGAGATTGCACGCCAAGGACGAGGCCGCCGGGGCAGCCGGTGCCGCCGGAGACCACGCCCAGGTCTCTTGCGGCGGTCCACCGGACGACCCCACGGCAGCCAGCCGCGCCGCCGAGGCTCCTGCCGACGCGCAGGGGGCCGCTGAGCTGCGGGCGGCAGAGCTGCGCGCCCGCTGGGCGTCATCCCGCCGGCGGACCGCGGGCGTCGTCGCCACGGTGACCTGGCTGTTCGCCGTACTGACGATCGTCAGCGCGCTGCTGCCCGGCCAGCGGGACCGGATCCACCAGCTCACCCAGATCATCCCGACCAGCGCGTCCGCGATCGCGGCTGCGGTGACCGCCGCACTGGGCGTGGTGCTGCTGTACGTCGCCCGCGGCCTGCGCCGTCGCAAGCGCCGGGCCTGGCGGGTCGCCGTGGGGGTGACCGCGCTGCTGGTGGGGTCGCACGTGCTCAAGGGCCTGGACGTCGAGGAGGCCGGGATCTCGCTGGCCATCCTGGCGATGCTGATCGTGTCCCGGCGCGAGTTCTACGCCCGGGGCGACCCGTTGACCCGCTGGTACGCGGTCCGCGTGCTGGCGCAGTTGCTGGTCCTGGACGTGGTGATCGGGATGGCGCTGCTGCTGATCAACCACGGCCGGATCATCGGGGCGCCATCGATGTGGGTGCAGCTCAAGCACGTGCTCTACGGGCTGGTCGGGGTGCCGGGGCCGCTCGCGTTCGACAGCGATCGGGCGGACGACATGGTCACCGCCACCCTGCTCGGGCTGGGGATCCTCACCCTGTTCCTCACCGCGTACCTTGTGCTGCGCACGTCCCAGCCGGCCGCGCGGCTGACGGAGGAGGACGAGCAGCGGCTACGGCGGCTGCTGGACAAGCAGGGCCAGCGGGACTCGCTCGGGTACTTCGCGCTGCGCCGGGACAAGAACGTCGTCTGGTCCGAGAGCGGCAAGGCGGCGATCACCTACCGGGTGGTGTCCGGAGTGGCGCTGGCCAGCGGCGACCCGATCGGCGACTACGAGGCCTGGCCGGGGGCGATCTGCGCGTTCCTGGAGATGACCCGCCTGTACGCGTGGGTGCCGGCGGTGATCGGGTGCAGCGAGCTGGGCGCCACGATCTGGCGCCGGGAGGCCGACCTGGACGCACTGGAGCTGGGGGACGAGGCGATCGTCGACGCCGGGGAGTTCACGCTGGACGGGCGGCCGATGCGCGGGGTGCGCCAGGCCGTCGCCCGGGTCGAGCGGGCCGGCTACACAGTCCTGGTACGGCGGGCGCGGGACATCCCCGCCGGCGAGTTTGAGGAGCTGCTCGCGGTGGCGGCGGCGTGGCGGGGCGCGGCGGTCGAGCGGGGTTTCTCGATGGCGCTCTCCCGGCTCGGTGACCCGGCGGACGGCGACTGCGTGATGGTCACGGCGTACCAGGGTGGGCGGCTGCGTGGGCTGCTGAACTTCGTGCCGTGGGGCCGGGACGGACTGTCGCTGGACCTGATGCGGCGGGACCGCGCCTCGGACAACGGGCTGAACGAGTTCATGATTGTGAAGCTGATCCAGGCGGCGAGCGAGCTCGGGGTCAAGCGGCTGTCGCTGAACTTCGCCGTGTTCCGGGCGGCGTTGGAACGGGGGGAGAAGATCGGGGCCGGGCCGATCCTGCGGGCCTGGCGGGGGCTGCTGGTGTTCGTGTCGCGGTGGTTCCAGATCGAGTCGCTGTACCGGTTCAACCTCAAGTTCCGGCCGGCCTGGGAGCCGCGGTTCATCTCGTTCCCCTCGACTCGGGACCTACCACGGATCGCGTTCGCGGCAATGGAGGCCGAGGCGTTCCTGGTCCGCCCGAAACCACTGCAAAAGCTGCTGCGTCGTCCTTAGCTACGTCGTCCGTGGGTAGACGTCGTATCAGGTGAACCGGCGTATCAGGCAAAGCCGCGGCGGCTCTGAAGACGTGGGGCTCGGGGGTGGGACGGAGTGCAGGACTGGTCGGTGGTGTCGTGGCCATTCCTTGGCGCCGTGTTGACGCTGGCGCTGCTGGCCTGGGTCGGCTGGCGGGTCCTGGGGCGGTGGCGGCGGTGGCTCGGGCGGGTGGGGCTGGCGGTGGCGGTGTTGCTGTCGTCGGTCGGTGTGGCGTCCGCGGTCAACCGGTACTTCGACTACCTGCCGAAGCTGGGCGACGTCGTGAACGTGGTGGACGGCGAGCGGAACTGGCCGTCGTACGAGTCTGTCGTGGCGCTCCCGCCGGACCAGGTGTTGCGCCGTTACCCGCAGGGGCTGACCGCACACCTCCGGGTGCCGGACCGGGGCAGCGGGTTCGGCCCGACCGAGGCGCTGGTCTACCTGCCGCCGCAGTACTTCGGCTCACCGGGGCGGCGGTTCCCGGTGGCGTACCTGCTGCATGGGGCGCCGGGGGTGCCGGGGGACTGGTTCCGTGGCGGGCGAGCCGGGAGGCTTGGGGCGCGGCTGGCGGCGGCGGGACGGCCGTTAATCATCGTCGCGCCGCGGATGAGCCGGGGCTGGCTGGACGACTCGGAGTGCGTCGACTCGGTACGCGAGCTGGCCGAGACGCATCTGGTGGACGACGTGCTGCCCGCGGTCGACGGGGCGCTGCGGACCGAGCCGGCGCGGGGGGCGCGGGTGCTCGGGGGGATGTCCGCGGGCGGGTACTGCGCGCTGAACGTGGGGCTGCGGCACCGGGCGCTGTTCGGGACGATCGTGGCGATGAGCGGGCTGCCACGGCCGACGTACGCGGGTGGGCTGGGGGCGCTGTTCGGGACCGGGCCAGGGGCGGACGTGAAGATCCGGGCGAACACCCCGGCGGACTACGGGGCGGCGCTCGGAGCTGGGCCGCCGACCCGGGTCTGGCTGGACTGCGGGACCGGGGACGCGGAGATTCTGGGGGAGCTACGGCGGCTGGCGGTTGAGCTGCGTGCGGCCGGGTTGACCGTGGAGGTGCATGCTCGGCCGGGGGCGCACACGTTCCGGGTATGGCGGCCGGCGCTGGCGGAGGCGCTGACCTGGGCGACGCCGGGGCTGGGGTCGGGTGCGGGGTGAACCGCTTTGCCGGGGAGGTGCGTGACCTTGTACCCTGACGAGCCGGTGGCCTCGGATGGGGCCCCGGGAGGCTTCGCCTAGTCCGGTCTATGGCGCCGCACTGCTAATGCGGTTGGGGGCCAACCCCCCTCCCGGGTTCAAATCCCGGAGCCTCCGCCCCGGAGCCCGGCCCTGCCGGTCCTCCGTGCCAGCGCTCGTAGCTCAACGGATAGAGCACTTGACTACGGATCAAGAGGTTGCAGGTTCGAATCCTGCCGAGCGCGCCCCCATCATCCAGCTAGAACACCCCGCCTGACCTGCGGAAATGTCGAGCGTCTTACTCAACGGGCGAACTGGTGCTCCCCCTCGCGTTCGAGGTCGTGACATCAGACGTGACGCGAGTTGGGCTTATGCTCGAACTCGTGACGCCTCCAGCAGGCCCGGCAGACCGGCAGCGCGGCAGCATCGACCGGCTTCCAAGTGGTTCCTTCCGCGTTCGGGTGTATGCCGGAGTGGACCCGTTGACCAGCCGGCGGAACTACCTGACCGAGTCGTCCCGCTCGGCCCGACCGCGACGAAGCAGGCCGAGCGCACCGCCCGCGCCGAGGCGAAGAAGGTTATGACCCGCCTGCTCAACCAGGTGGACGAGCAGCGCAACCCGCGCACCCGGGCGACCATCGACCAGCTCATCGACCGGTACCTGGAGCTGCTCGACGTGGAGGACACCACCCGCAGTACCTACGAGGCGCTGATCGCCAAGCACATCCGCCCCGTGATCGGCGCCGTCATGGTGGCCCGCCTGGACGCCGAGCTGCTCGACTCCTTCTACACGCGGCTCCGCACTTGCCGCGCGCACTGCAACGGCCGGCCAGGTATCGACCACCGGACGCCCCGCAAGCACGAGTGCGACCACCGCTGGGTGCCGCACAAGTGCAAGCCGCTGGCCGCCTCCTCGATCCGGCAGGTGCACTGGATCCTCAGCGGCGCTTTCAAGCGCGCAGTCCGCTGGCGCTGGGTCGCGCACAACCCGATGGACGAGGTCGAGCCCCCGGCCCCGCCCCGGCCGGATCCGCAGCCACCGACCGCCGACGAAGCCGCTCGCATCCTCACCGAGGCAAGCGCGGATCCCGAGTGGGCGACGCTGCTCTGGTTGGCGATGACCACGGGCGCGCGCCGCGGCGAACTGTGCGGCTTGCGGTGGCGACACATCGACCTGGACAACGCCACCATCAGCCTGCGGACGAGCATCGGCCAGGTCGGTACGCGAGTCTGGGAGAAGGACACCAAGATCCATCAGCACCGCCGAGTGGCGATCGACCCCGACACCGTCGAAGTGTTACGCATGCACCGCGCCCGTGCCGAGGCGGAATCCACCGCCATTGGCAACCCTCGGCCCCGACTCCTACGTCTTCTCGCTCGCGCCGGACCACAGCACCCACCTCATCCCGTCCTCGGTGACCCAGCGATTCCGGAAACTCGCCGCCCGGCTCGGCCTCGGAATGCACATCCACCAGCTCCGCCACTACAGCGCCACCGAGCTGATCTCCGCAGGCGTAGACATCCGCACCGTCGCCGGCCGCCTCGGCCACGCCGGCGGCGGCACCACTACCCTGCGCGTCTACGCCGCCTGGATGGCCGAAGCCGACCAGCGCGCCGCCGCTGCCCTCAGCCCCCGCATGCCCGGCGAAGGCCGCCCCGGCGTTGCCCCGCCACGCCCGAAGGCTCTCAGCCCCTACGAGTGCATCGCCGCCGAGGTACGCACCGCGATCGAGTCCGGCGCCTTTCCGCCTGGTTCTCACCTCCCGACTACTGCCGAACTGGCCACAATGCACACAGTCGCCGTGGGTACCGCCAGCCGCGCCATCGCGGCGCTCAAGGCAGAAGGCCTTGTGGAAGCCAGCCGCGGCAAGCGCGTAACGGTCAAGGCTCCCGCTTCATAATAATCCCAGTCGCCGGTACCCGGAGTACTGGCCAGGGGGCCTGCGCAGTCCGTGGTCAGCCAGTCAGCGAACCCGCTACGGGGGCCGCTATGGATCGTTACCCTCTGGAATGGCCGTGTGGAGTCCGGCACAGGCGAGCCGGGAACGGCGACACTAGTCTCTTTTGGGCGGAACGGTGTTCGAAGCTGGCACGCGTCGCGTGGGGCTATTCTGGCGAGTCAGCTCAATTGAGATTCCGAAGAAGTCGAAGCGCAACCTTACCCTACCGAGGAGTGACTGACTGACAGAGGCGCGCGTCACGTCTCGGATTTGCGTGTCAGCAATTCTGGCATCAACGGTCAAGCGATGAGGGCAGCCGTCTAGCAGGCCATAACAGACGAATCCCTCGGCGGCGTTGAGAAGAATCGGGTTTATGATGAACGATGCCTCACTTGTGATCTCGATTTCGGGCGCAAGCGTAGGAGGATCAGGTTGAATGTGTAGCGTTACAATCTTCGCGTCCGTGAACTTGACCTGTATCGGTCCATAGAAGTCTTCCGGACGCAGTGCGCGATTGCCCGAATTCTTGATTGTGACGAGAAGGATATGAGGCACGGCGAGCCGCCGGCCTTCCGCCGAGATTTCGATGTCGCTTACTATTGGACCTTGCGCGAATAGGGGAAATTCAGTGTAGGCCTCGAACGCAAGCACTTTCCGCTGTTGCTGCAATCTAGCGATGAGGATGGTCGCCAGTATCGCTATCAAGGCGACCCCTACGCCGATCCATGCTGCCCAGTCCGCCCCACTCATGCGTACCCTCCAACGTTCGAACATGCACCCCTGCGCGGGGGGGCTGCGCGGCCTCCGGCCGATGTGCCGTAGAAGCTCCCTGTCACTCTGACTCGCGACGCTGCCCGAATGAGCGGGCAAAGTCTTCCCACCAGGCGGCCGGTGACACATCGAGGGCGGCCGCGACCAGTCGCTTCCCGGTCACCGTTTCAACCGCATCCACCATCGTAGAGACCCAATAGTCAAGGTGGGTGTAACCCTCACGTTGGTACTCGCGCGCCTGGAGGAGGCATTCGATCTTGTCAGCGTCCCTGCTGCACTTCGCCTCTAGAGTGGCGCTCGGTCTCTTGGCGCTTTCGTGCTCATCAATCAGTGCGATGATGTGTGCTGCTAGTTCAGAGGGCATGCCACGCACTTGGTCAGTGATTACCTGCACAGGATCGGCGGTCTGAACGTAGTGTTTGCCGACGCTCGGCACATCTCCTATCCGCGTCTCCGGCACATCGTGAAAGAGGCCCAGAGTGGCCGCTCGATCCGGATTTGCACCCTCCTGGACTGCAATGCAGTACGCAAGGATTCCAACCCGGAACGAGTGCTCAGCGACGGATTCGCCGTCTCGCACGCCAGCCAGCAGCCAGCCGGACCGACTCACGTGCTTCAGGAACCCGGTCTCGTGGCCGAATCGAACGATTGCCGCGTTGTCGTTGTCCACGATGAACTAGTATCCAATCCGGTATGCGATCTGATCGAGGCGGCGGATCGTGTCGTTGTCGAGCGATGCGGAGGCGCTCAACATCACCTCGATAGAGGATCGTAGCCGCGCCGTCAAGCTCGAGTTCTCGATCAGTCGAGGTCGTTTGATGAGGAGTGCCCAGATCGAGTACACGCACAAGTCGCGGTAGGGTGCCGACTCCAGCCCAGTAATGAGTGAGTCGAGGAGCAGTTCACCGGAGTAGTGCTGCGGCGTCAGCATGTCACTGTCGGCCGACCAGAGGACCGGCATCTCGCCGACCCAGTAGGCCCAATATTGAAGATTCGCCTCGATCTGTCGGTCGGTGGTCAGCCCTTCGCCGATGAATCGCTTGAGCGGCTCTACATCGCCGCGGAGCGCGCTGGAGACGGCTTCCGAGCGGACGACCGGCCACTCCGGGCTCCAGTCTCTGAGCTCGCGTAGGTATCTGCCGCGGTCTCTTGACTCGTACTTGTCAAGCCAATCCTGCGACGACGGGTGAGACGCCACAAAGTACCTGGCCTGGCGACGTAGCATGGCCGACTGTTCGTGACTAGTGGTCGAGGATGTGGCGGCGCTACGGAGCCCGCTGGCCAACTCGTCGCGGATGGCGCTGGGCACGTGCAGGCGATGCTTCGTCCCGCGTAGCTCGCGCGGTGGCTGGCCGGTCAAGGGCCATCCGAGCAGCTCGGAGAGCGTACGATCCGGAACAAGGTGCGCGAACGGGTGGGGTTCGCCCGCGTCGACCTGCGCACACAGACTGCTCAGGAGCGCGTCCGCTGTGAGGGCCTGGTCCCAGATGCGCAGGAGGCTGGGTCGGACCCCGGCCGCGGCCATCTCGCGGCGGAGTCGCTGGAGCTCAATGAAGGGTGCGTTGATCAGGGGCCGTCGCCCACTCTCCCATGACTGGACGGTCTCGGGAGAGATCTGGAGCAGCCCGGCGAGCGTCTCCTGGGTATGACCGATTGACTCGCGCAGTGCCCGCAGTACGGCCCCGATCACGAAGCCTTGCGTAGCGCCACCCGTACCACCAGTACGGCTTCTGACTGTCACGTGGGCAAGTCACCCCTTCCGGCGCCCCAAACACGTACTCGCAGTAAGTCTACAACACCCGTGCCGGCAAATAGCGTGACTGGGCGTTGGTCGAAGTGACCAGAGTTGGCGAACGCTGGACCGGGTGAACATGGAGAAACCGATGTCGAAGCCTAGACTCTCAGGACGCTCAGGAAGTCCCGGGAACACCGAGCTCAGCCCAGCGCGGGCGTTCTACAGCGTGTCCGAGATAGCGCAACGCTTCGGCATGTCGGACATGACTCTGTACCGGGCAATCCGTGCTGGAGAATTCCCAGCCCTGCGGATTCGCGGTCGCTTCATCATTCCAGCGAAGGCGATCGACGCCATGGTTGATGCCGCGGTGGATAGCGGCTGTCTGGTTGACGCTGCCGACTGGGAAGTCACCAGGACACCGAAGCCGAACCCGGCGCCTTCGGCGGGTCCGGGCCGTCGGCCGACCGAATCGGAGGCGACGGCATGAACGCCACCTTCATGGGCCGTCCCTGCCCAGGCGCCAGCCAGACCGGGGTCGGTTCTCCCACTACCCAGCATGGAGTACGGGAGGAAACCAGCATGCCGCATGACGGCGCCTCCCGGTCGGCCGCGCGGGCCGGGGTGCTCCGATGAGCGGGCGGTCGTCGCTTCGCTATGGCCCTATCCGCGGGGCGCATGCGTTGGGGCAGGTGTTTCGGGAGCACCGGGCGCGGACTGGGATGACGCAGGGCGAGCTGGCGGAGTTGCTGCATATCGACCGGACGTACGTGTCGAAGATCGAGTGTGGTGTCCCGGGCGTGTCCGATGTCGGGTTGTTGGCGCAGTTCGCGGCCACGTTGGGGGTCTCGCCGGTGCGGCTGGGGTTGGCCGGCGGTGTGGCGGAACGGCCGGGGGTGGATCTGGTTGGCCGGTTGGACCGGGTGTTCAACCAGCTTGATGTCGCGTTGGCGAAGCTGGAGCTGCGGCACGCGTTGGCGGCCGAGGCGGCGATCGACCGGTACCGGGAGTTCCGGGCCGCCGGGGTGGGGGAGGAGCAGGCCCGGCAGCAGGTGCTCCAGGCGGAGTACTGGACCTAGGTGGAGCGGCACCGCCGCGGGGACGTCCCCGCGGTGGAGGCGGACCCGCCGTGCACGGTGACCGAGCAGGATCTGGCCGCCGCGTCCGGGCAGGAGCGGGGGCTGTTGGTGCGGATCGCCGCGGCGGAGACCGCGATCGGGGAGCTCGCCGGAGCGCAGGTGCAGACCGCCGAGGTGGCGGTGTCCCGATACCGGGACTACCGCGACGGGCAGGGCCTGGAGCCGGGTGACGCCGAGCGGCTGGCCCGGCTGGCCCGGCTGGAGATCAGCGACCAGGTCGCCGGCCGCTACGACACCACCCGCCAAGACCTCGGCGCCAGGCACCTCGGCGAACCCACCGCCGGTGACGCTACTGCGGCGACCACCGCCGACCGGCAGCCCGAACTGGAGGCCGCCCCGGACGACCCGACCGACCGCGGCGGCGCCCAGCCGCCAGCCGGCTTGGCCGGCGCGGTGGGGGAGTCGCAGCGTCGGCACACCGAGGTGGCCGCAACGGCGTTGGAGCGGTTCCGGGCGATGGCCGCGGAGCAGGCCGCTGGTGCATCGGCGGTCGATGACTTGGTCCGTGAGGATGAGGTCCACACGAAGGTGCTGGATCTGGCCGATGACGACCGGACGGCGCGTGGTTGGCCGCAGACCGCCCCGGCGGCAACCGCAGGCGACGCGGACGGTGGGCGGGTGCGGTGGCACGAGACGCTGACCGCGGATGAGGTGATCACCCGGTACCGGGAGTACCGCGACCTGTACGGCTTCGACGCCGAGCACGCTGACCGGCAGGCGCAGCAGGACACCGCCGGCCGCGCGGGCTGGTACGGGGTCGCACACCAGGCATGGACCGGGCAGCCCGCCCCGGCCACCGCCTACGACGACGCGGTGCTGTGGCAGCAGACCTATGAGGCTGTCCCGCACCGCGGTCTGGACCTGGACGCCGCGGCCGCCTACTCCCCGTCCCAGCCGTGGGTCCGCACCACCGCCGTGGCGGTCCGGACCGGCCAACCGGCCGCCGAGCCCGCCGACCGCAGTGGCCCCGCGCTGGCCGATGAGGACGACGCAGCGGCCACCGCTGCGGCCGGGCGGGCACAGGTCGTCGAGCCCGACCGCGGCCCCGGTGGCGGCGGCCAGGATGAACCGGCCCCGGCCGCGGATCGGGCCGCCGACGCAGTCCGGGATCGGATCGGCGGCGCCGTGGCCGAGGCGCGCTCGGCCGAGGACGTGTACGACTGTGGCGCGGCTGTGGACCAGGCCCGGCGTGCCGTGGCTCGGTTCACCGAGACCAGGGACCGGCAGCAGGCCGGACGGGAACGCTCCGAGCAGCTCGCCCGCTGGCACGCCGACGACCAGGCCGCCGCGGCCGAGCGTGCCGCCGACCGGTCGCCGGTACTGGAGTACGCGGGGCTGGAACCGTGACCCACCCCGCCCCGCAGCCCTGGGCGTCACAAGACACCGCCCCCACCGCCGCCCACCCGTTGACTCGGCCGAGTCAACGGGGTCACGGGCCAAGCGCTGCCGCCGGGGCGGCCTCGGCCCCGCCGCCGGCCCGGTCGGCGGCTGGTGCGCTCGGTGTGCCGGTACCCGTACCGGTGCGCAGCCCGCCGACCCGGTACGGGTGTACCGGTACACCCTGACCGGTACGCCGTACCGGTCGGGTGTAACCGGTCGCAACCGGCGCCGGTACCGCCCGCGAGCGGTCGCACCCGGCGCAGCGTGCCCGGTGTCACCGCCAGCCGCGGCTACACCTGCCGGCCCACCGCCACCGCGGCGCTCGCAGCGCCGCACCACCAGGCCGAACCGCCCCCCGAGGTCCCGCCCGCCGTGCGGGACTCCTGCCGCCCTGCCAAGCGCCCCGCACACTCGGCGGCCCAGCTCGCGAGAGCCGGTGGCCGGCCGGCACACTGCGGGCTGGCGTCCTCCGATCACCCCGTTGGCGCCGTACAGGGTCGATCAGCCCGCAACCGCTGCCGCCTGATCGACCGCCACACCAAGCACGCCGAAGTCCCTGCCGATCACCCGACCATCGGATCAGGAACCCTCCACAGCACCCAGACGACCACGACGAAGAACCCTCCGAACAACCGAGCTCCCAGCAAGATCCAGCGAGCAACAGAAGACCCTACGAAGATCACTACCAGCACCCAACGCAGGACAAGATCCTTTAGAGCACACCTAGACGGTTGATTCCAAGGGGTGTCGCTGCGTGGGACGTGACGCGAGGGTGTCCATGATCGTTTTGTGACAAACAACCTAGACACCCTCGCGACCGCACTGTACGTGAAGACTGATGACCTGCTGAAGGCCGCGCCGTACCTGGCGCCGTGGCGGCCCGCGGTGGGGATCGCGCCCAGGTTGTCTGATGCGGAGCTGGTCACGTTGGCGGTGATGCAGGCGCTGCTGGGGTTCACCTCGGAGAGGCGGTGGTTGCGCTACGCCCGCGTGCAGCTACGGCATCTGTTCGGCTACCTGCCGCAGCAGTCGGGCTGGAACAAGCGGTTACGTCAGGCCACCGAGATGATCACGGCGGTCATGCGGGCGTTGGCCGCCGACACCACGTTGTGGACTGATGATGTGTGGGTTGTGGACTCCACCCCGGTGGAGTGCGGCCGCTCCACCCAGACCGTACGGCGTTCAGATCTGGCCGGGTGGGCCGAGCACGGCTGCTGCGCCTCCCACTCCCGCTACTTTTGGGGTCTGCGGCTGCACCTGGTCTGCACGTTGGGTGGCCTGCCGGTCGGCTTCGCCCTGACCGGCGCCAAAGCTGACGAACGGCAGAGCCTGCTGGGCATCTTCGACGCCGACCCCACCCTGGTGGCCGACCGTCCCGGTCAGACGATCATCGCAGACAAGAGCTACTACGGCCGCGACCTCGAAGACACCCTCACCGCCGCCGGCCTGGACCTGCTCCGCCCGGCCCGCAAGGGAGAGACCGAACGACCCGGAGCCCGGCTGTTCAAGCCACTCCGCCAGACCATCGAGTCGATCAACCAGACCTTCAAAGGCCACCTCGACCTCGAACGCCACGGCGGACGTACCCCCACCGGCGTCACCGTCCGGATCCTGCAACGCATCCTCGCCCTGACCGCCGCGATCTGGCACAACGACCAAACCGGACAACCCACCCTCAGATCACTAACCACCTACGACCACTGACCTTGGAATCAACCGTCTAGGCATCCAGATCATAAGGTGGGACAAACCGGGCGCTTGGCGGCGCCCGCCTAACGGCCTGTTGATCATGGTTGGGTGGTCCGGATGCTGACCATTTCGTCGGGCCATTCGGCGGACTACCTGACCAGTGCGGTGGCCACGGGGAGGGAGAACTACTACACCGGCGCCGTGGTGGCGGGGGAGCCGCCTGGCCGGTGGTACGGCCGCGGCGCGGAGGCCCTGTGCCTGTCCGGCCTGGTGGATCACCAGGACATGACCGCGCTGTACGAGCACTTCGTGCACCCGGCCGACCCGGGATTCCGGGACCCGGCGCGGTGGGGGAGGGCGGACACCCTCGGGCACACCGGCCGCAAGTATCTGACCGAGGAGCAGCCGGCTGGCGCCGCACTGGAGGCCGAGCCGCACGCCGACCCGGAACGCCGCGCCGAGCTGCGATTGGAGGCGGGTAAGCGGGCGCGGCGGAACGTGTCGTTCCTGGACTTGACGTTCAGCGTGCAGAAGTCGGTGACTGTGCTGCACACCGCGTTCGAAGCGCAGGAGGTACAGGCGAGGCGTACCGCAGAGCAAGCGCAGGCCGATGAACTTGCCGCACGTGCGGCCGGTGACACCGGTCGCGCCGAGCGGTACGCGTACCGGTACACCCAGGCCCGTACCGCCGAGGCGTCGTGGGCGGCGCACCGTGCCGCGGTGGAGGATGCGATCTGGGCCGGGAACAACGCGATGCTCGACTACGTCCAGGACCGCGCCGCGGTGTCGCGGGTGGGGCATCACGGCGGCGCCGCCGGCCGCTACATCGACACCCATGGCCTGACCGTGGCCTCGTTCTTCCAGCACACCTCACGGGACAACGACCCGCAGTTGCACATCCACAACGCCGCCCTGAACCGCGCCCAAGGGGTGGACGGAACGTGGCGGACGCTGGATTCGCGGGGGATCCACAAGGTGCGGCCCGCGGCCGCGGCGGTCGCCGAGCGGGTGATGGAGGAGACCCTGACCGCCACCCTCGGCGTGGTCTTCGCGACCCGACCGGACGGCAAGGCCCGCGAGATCGTCGGCGTGCCGGCGACGGCGATGGACCTGTTCTCCTCGCGCCGCCGCGCTATCACCCCGAAGCTGCGCGCGCTGGTGGCCGCGTTCCAGCAGCGGTTCGGCCGGGAGCCGAACGGGTTGGAGCTGACTCGGCTGGCGCAGACCGCGAACCTGGCCACCCGGCGGGCGAAGTCCCACGACGGGGAGACCGCTGAGGCCCGGTTGGACAGGGTGGACCGGCAGCTGCGCACGGAGGTCGGCGCCACCCTCGCCGACCTCGCCCAGCAGGCGCTCGCGGCCCGACCGGAGCAGGTCACCGCCGAGGCGTGGTCGGAGACCGTGGTGATCGAGACAGCACTGGCCGCGGTGCAGGAGACCAAGGCCGCGTGGACCGAACCGGACCTGTTCCGCGCGATCTCCGACGCCCTCCCCGACCGACTCGGCGTTCCACCGGCGCGGGTGCCGGAGTTGGTCGGCAGGCTGACCGCAAGGCGCTGAGTTTCGCAGTGCCGCTGGAGCCGGACCTGCCCGGCGCCGAAGTCCTGCCGCCCGAGCTGCGCCGGCCGGACGGCCGCTCAGCCTACGAGGCGCCCGGGGGGCGGCTGTACGCGACGCCGGCGCACGTGCACACCGAGCGGCTGCTGGCCGCCGCCGCGAATCGCGGCGGCGGCCCCGCGCTGACGGCGCAGGCCGCGGCTGGGGTCGTCGCCGCCCTGGCGGAGGCCGGGATCGAGTTGGGCGCGGACCAGGCCGCCGCTGTCTGCGGGATCCTTACCTCCGGCGCCGCGGTGGAGACCCTGGTCGGCCCGGCCGGCACCGGCAAGTCCTTCGTGGTCGGTGCGCTGACCAAGGCGTGGCAGGACCCCGCTCTCTGGGACGGCGCGGTGCACCGCGTGGTCGGGCTGGCCACCAGCCAGATCGCCACCGAAGTCCTCGCAGGCGAAGGCCTGGAAGCGCGGAACATCACCCGGTGGCTGGCCACCCAGCACCGCCTCGCCGAAGGCGGCACCCACGCCGAGGACGTGCCGTGGCGGCTGGCCGCTGGGGATCTGGTGGTGGTGGATGAGTCGGCGATGACCAACACCGCCGACCTGGCCGCCATCCACGCCCACACCGAACAGGCCGGGGCGAAGCTGCTGCTGACCGGCGACCACCGCCAGTTGGTCGTCGTCGGAGCGGGTGGGGGGATGAGCATGGTCGCTGCCGCCGCGCCGTCCTACGAACTGGCCGAGGCCCGCCGCTTCGCCAACCGGTGGGAGCGGCAGGCGTCACTGCGGCTGCGAGACGGAGATCAGGGGGCGCTCGCCGACTACCACCGGCACGGCCGCATCATCGACGGCGGCGCGATCGAGCAGACCGAGGCCTTGGCGGCGCGGGCATGGCTGGCCGACACCCTGTCCGGCCGGCACTCGCTACTGATCGTCGATACCAACGAGCAGGCCGCCCGCCTCAGCGCGCACATCCGCGCCGAACTCATCGGATCGGCCGCGTGCACGAGGCCGGCGTGCCACTGGGGATGCAAGGCACCTGGGCCGGGGTCGGGGACCTGGTCCAAGCCCGCCACAACGCCTGGGACCTCGCCGGCTACGAAGGTAACCGCCGCGGCCCCATCAATCGCGAGCAGTACCGCGTCCTGGAAACCCGCGCCGACGGCGGCCTGATCGTCGCCGCGATCGCGGGCCGCGGACCGGACGGCGAACTCCTCGGCGACCGGATGTCCCTGCCGCCCGGCTACGTGACCGAGCACGTCACCCTCGGCTACGCCTCGACTGTCCACGCCGCCCAAGGCCTGAACGTGCACACCGCACACACCGTCATCACCCCCGCCACCCCGCTGGCGTCGCTGTACCCGGCCATGACCCGCGGCCAGGACGCGAACACCGCCCACGTGGCCACCCGCACCATCCCCGCAGACGCTCCCGCCGGCGCCGTCCACGACGCCGCCCACAAGAACCCCCTCGCCGTCCTCGCCGACGCCATGGAAGCCGCCGAGCCCGACCGTTCAGCACTCGCTGTCGCGGTCGCGGCCGCCGACCGTGCCCGCTCGGTCCGCACCGCCGCCGAACTCTTCGCCGACGCCGCCGAACTCGCCACCGCCGGCCGCACCGCCCGCTGGCTCGACCAACTCACCGCCACCGGCCATCTCACCCCTGACCAACGCCTCACCCTGGCCGCCGAAGACGGCGCCGTGACCCTCACCCGCGTCCTCCGCCAGGCGGAACTCGCCGGACACGACCCACACCAAGTCCTCCAGGCGGCCATCGCCAGTAGGCCGCTGGACGGCGCCCGGCAGATCACCAACGTCCTCTACAAGCGGATCACCGAGTCCGTGTCCCTGGACCCGGTCGGCGACACCTTCGCCGACTGGATCCCCCGCGTCGAGGACGCCGACCAGCGGGCCTACCTCACTGCCCTCGCAGCCGCGGCAGACGCGCGTCGCACCCGGCTCGGCGAACAGGTCGCCGACCGCCTGCCCCAGTGGGCAATCGAAGCGCTCGGGCCCCTCCCCGCGGACGAGACCGAGCGGGAAAGCTGGGAGTTGCGAGCAGGCTCCGTTCGGCGCGTTCGGAGGAGTCCGAGGTCGATCCGGTCCGGGCTCTGTATGCCAGGGAGATCGAGCAGCTCTTCCGCGGACACTTCCGCGAGCTCCGTGCAGCAGTCTACCGGCGCTGCCGCGACATGGAGCTGGCTGGCGAGATCGCCCAAGCCACTATGGAGGTCGTGGCCCGCTGATGGGCGGTTGTTCGAGATCATCCTAACCGCTACCTATGTGTTCGAAAGATCGCGGTTGACATGCTAGTCGATTACTATCGCCAAGCCGACGCGCGGAGTCGGCTGGTCGGCCGTCTTGCTGAGCAAGCTCAGGTCGGTGGCGAACAATGGGTTGAGAAGGTTGAGGACGACTCTGTTATTGATGGTTTGCTTGATCAACTTCCCGGTCGGCAACGCGACGTGATGCGGCGCAGACTACGCGGGGACACCGGACACGAGATCGCCGTCGACCTTGGCATCACCGATGGCGCTGTCAAGCAGCATCTATCACGGGCCAAGGCCAGCCTGCGAGCCTTGTGGGGCCTGACCGGCACCAGCCTTGAAGGAGGTGGTCGCGATGCGTGAACCTGATGACGATGCCCGTCTGGCGAGAATCTTGTGGGCCGCCGAGAACCTCCCTCCGATCCAGACAGATCGCGAGCTAAGCGACAACATCAGGTGCGCTGCGCAACGTATCTTCAGCGACCATCCACCGCGATCCCGTAATGCCAGGTTCAGGCTGTCAGCGCGACGACGGCTAACTAGGGATACCGGCGTTGGTGTCCTCGGCGTTACGCTCGCGATCGCCGTATGGTCACTATTCTCAACCAACTTCCTTGTCGGCCGTCTGCTAGTCGTACCAGTCACGGTACTAGCATGTGGGCTGTTGTTCTACGCCGTCCGCCCTGCTCACTGGCGACCAGGTCGAGCCAGGATCACGCTGCACGGCGCTCCGGTAGTGGTGTTCACCGTCGTGTGCGCATTCCTAGCTGGAGTCTCTGTTGCAGCTAGAACGTCCACGTGGTTGGCAACACCCTCAGGGGCGTCTTTCCCGCCTATCTCGAGTATCTTGGGGCAGAGCTTGCTACAAAACCCAAGTTTCGGCCAGGAGTACGGCACCGGCCCGATCACTGTCTCCGGCCAGCACAATAGCGGTCCTACAGCCGCTTCCGGTTGGGGCGTCTTCAATAACTCGGTGGATGCTAGCACAACCACTACATGGGTGCGTACCGGGCCGGGCAATTCGGGTATGCTGCGCGTTGACACAAATGGGCCGGACAACGGCATCGTACAGGACTTCGAGCCTGCATCTCATGGGTACAAGAACGTAGTCGCATCGGCATGGGTTTACGTCGAAACCGGAGCCGTTCAGGTAGGAACAACCGATGGCAGCAACGGCTCGTTCGTAAACAGCACAGTACAGAGGAAATGGGAGCTACTGCACGTTCCCGACTCCGGCGCACAATGGCCAGTGTTTGAGATCATCATTTTCTCCAGCCACCTCAGCGGCGGCGCCACCTTCTACGTCGACTTCGCGTCAGTCCAGGTCAGCTCATGATCCAGCCAGCGACCCTGCCACGCTACTCGACGCAGTGACGGTGGCTGTTCACCTTCGAGACCCTCCACACCGGGCCAGACCAAGATCGCTGACCCGGCACCGGAGGTGTCCGTGCCACGGGGGAACCTCAGTGGAGTGTTTCGGCGATGGGTTGGCCGCAGCTGGGCTTGGTGAGGTAGAAGCGTGCGTTGTGCGGGCGGGCGCCGTTGTCGATGGTGTGGATGTTGTCGAATGGGGCGGTTTCGGGTCGGGTTGGGGCCACGGCGGCATGTAGTTGGTGGGAGCGGGCGGCGACGATGTCGTTGCAGTCTGAGAGGTTGACCCAGCGGGCTACCTGGGCGGGGTAGGTGAGTGGGTGGCGGAGTTGCCGGTTAACCGCGGATAGGCCGAGGGGGCTGCCGAGGGTGAGGAGTAGGGGGAGGATGCGGTCGGGGGTGAGCTCGCGGGCGGCTTCGTAGGCGATGACCGAGCCGAGGCTGTGTCCGATCACGACTTGGGTGGCGGCGGTGAGGTGTTGACGGACCTGGGTGAGGGCGTACTCGTGGATGTCGGGGTTGGTGAGGTAGTGCACGACCTGGGCGAGGGTCTTGTTTAGTTTTCCGGTGGCGGCTAGGCCGGCGGTGGTGAACCAGGGTATGCGGTCCAGCGCGCCGACAGCCCCGCGGGTGGCGGAGCGGAGGCCCTGGGCGCCGCTGGGGTCGCGGGTCAGGGCGTGTAGTTCCAGGCATGCTTCGGTGGCATCGCGGGGGTCGGTTGATTCGGTAGCGTTGTTCAGCCAGTCGCGGGCGAGCTCCTCGGCGAGCTCCCGTTGTTCGGGTGTGAGGTTGGCGCTGTTGGCGGTGCCCTGCTGGCCTTGGGCGAGGAACCGGGTGCCGTAGAAGGCCATGCGGACGCTCGGGTGGGAGGTGTGTGTGCTGGCCCGGATGGCGTCGGCGAGGTCGGGGTGCCCTGCGTTGCGCACACCGCCGGCCAGATCGGGCAGCCACTCGGCTTCGAGACTGTCAGCGGAGCGCTGTTCCTGACCAATGCCGTGTACGAGCACGATGGTCGCCATGGTTAGCCCTTTCCGCTGCGGGTCGTGCTGTTGTGCGTCATTCTGTCCGGGTGGGGGGACGGAGAGTACTGGTCGTCGGGTCGCAGTGTGCCGCGTTGCCGAACAGCACGTTGCGGTTCCTGCCGGATGTGGCCGATGAGCTGTTCGAGGTGCTGGCCGACGCCCGGCTCGGGGGCTGGTTGCCGGTTGCGGGGTACGCCGCGGCGATGCGGGACCCGAAGCGGGCGCAGGTGCTCGCCGCCCTGGATGCGGCGTTCGCCCAGGCCGACGCTGAGGGGGCGACACTGCTGGTGGCGTTTCTCGGGCACGGCATCGGTGTGGGAGGCGGGTTCTACTTCCTACCCTTTGACGGGTCCGGCGCCGGCAGTGCCGAGCAGGATGTCTTCCTCTCGCAGGTGCTGTGGGAGCGGTTCCGAGACAGCAGCCGCCTGGACGGGCTGATTGTGTGGCTGGACACCTGTCATGCTGGTGTAGCCGCACAGCAGGCCGCGGGCGTATGGACGGACCTGGCACTGCGGCGGGGGCTACGCCGGTTCGAGGTGTTGACCGCCAGCGCCGACCAGCCAGCGTACGACGCGGCGTTCAGCCGGGTCCTGATCCGGCTGCTGCGGCACGGGATCGGTACGGCCGGCAAGTACCTGACCGCCTCCGACGTCGCCGCGCCGGTGTTCGCCGAATGCGGTCCGCAGCGGCCGCAGCGGCTGACCCAGGATGGCGGCGGCTCCCGGCTGCCCGGTGACCCCGGCCTGTACCTGGGGCACAACCCGGCCTGGCGCTCCGGCCCATACCAAGTGCCACCGCCCGGCACCTCCGCGGCGGCCGTTGCCGGCAACCTCACCACCCATTTCGAGGCGACCAGCCACCTGCCAGCGCTCATCGAGCGTGCCACTGCCGAGCGGTGTATGGCCGTCACCGGCCCGGCCGGCACCGGCAAGTCCGTGCTGGTCGCGGCGCTGGGTCGCCCGGAACTGGCACCAGGGGTCGTGCCCGCTGGCCTGGTACATGCGATGGTGTTCCTCGACCCTGGTAGCACCGACATCTCCATCGCCTACGAACTGCGTGACCAGCTCCGGCTGACTCTGCCGTCCTTCACCGCAGCAGAGGCCGCCTACCGCAGTAGCGACGGGCCACCCGAGCAGGAGTGGGAGCCGCTGACGCAGGAGGTCACCGGCCCGCTGCGCGTATTAGGCCACGAGGCCGGGCAGGTGCGGCTGGTCATCGACGGCCTCGACCAGGTAGCCGCCTCGGCAGCCGACGCCATCCACGCCGGGCTGGACGCGATGGTTGCCGACACCCGGCTGGCGCACCTGCGGCTGCTGCTGACCAGCCGGGACGGCGACCTCCTGCCGGCCGGCACCACCGTCATGCCCGTGACCGCACCGGCACAGGCGGAACTGATCCGCTACCTGCAAGGCCGCAAGATGCCCGCTGCGCTCAGCCCGGCCGTCGCGCTGGCGTGCTCGCGCAGCCTGGCCGGTGGATGGGTGCTGGCCCGGCTGTTCGCCGACACCCATGCCGCACTCAGCGAATCCGCCCAGGACCAGCTCCTCGGTCGGCTGTACCGCGACAACGACCCCGCCGGCGTCACCGCCGCCCTGTACAACCAGATCCTGGCCGACCTCGGCGCGAACGACCCGAACCGGTGGCCACAACTGCGGGCCGTGCTCGCACCGCTCGCCGCGGCCGGCGTCGGCCCGGTGCTGCCTATCGGCCTACTCACCTACGCCGCCGGGGTCTTCGGCGGCCCCGACCACCCAGCCGGTGTACGCGACATCGTGGCCCGACTCGGCAGCCTCGTCATCCGTGCCAACCCGGGCACTGACCACGAGCTCCTCGGTCTGTTCCACACCACCTTGTGCGACCATCTCGCCGCGCACGCCACCCCACCCGTCGACGTCACCAACGCCCACCGCATCCTTGTAGACGCAGTCGAAACCCTCGCCCCAGTCACCGGCCTGTACACCGACAACCCCTTCTACCGCTACGCCTCCACCGACGCCCACGCCGAACACCTGTGGCAGCTCGGCCAGATCAGCGCCGCCATCCACGCCCTCACCCGCCGACCCCGCCCCACCCCCCGGCAAAACCAGCAACGCTGGCAGCACTGGCACCACCGCCTCACCACCCACCCCGAGCGCGGCCCGAACCACCCCGACACCCTCACCACCCGCGGCAACATCGCCTTCTGGACCGGGGAGACCGGTGATGCCGCCGAGGCGCTGCGGCTGTTCCGGGAGCTGCTGCCCGACCTGCAGCGGGTGCTCGGCCCGAACCACCCCGACACCCTCGCTACCCAGAAGGCAGTCGCGTACTGGGAACAGCGCGCACAGGGCCAGGAGCCGGAGCAGTCGTGACTGACCAGCGCTGGCATCCTTGTCGCCCGGTCTGCTGCGCGTGGGCCATGTCTGCGCGGGCAGCAGACCGTCTGGCTCTTGATTTACAGTCAGGTGCTACGGCTTCCTGGGTAGGCGGGTCGCCGTGGCATCAGTCGCCGAATCAAGTGCTTGCGGCAGGTCACGTTGAAGCGCGGCGTCCGTGGCGTGCCCACCCCCACGACCCACCGGCCAAGATCCCAACGGCGGCTAACCCCGCCGCCACCAACACCGACTGCGAAGGAATCCTCCGCTGACAGCCGCCCGGAGGCACGAGCCGGTCAGCCACTCCCGTTCCGGCCCGCGCAGGGGTTCATGCACCCTTTGTGCCGCCTGGTGGCTGAGCTTGGCTCGCTCCACACCGGAGGCTGTCTTGCCGTCGGCGAGGGCGTTTGATCCGTTACCGTGGTGGGCATGAGCGCACCGGCGTACCGGCACGATCACGACACGGTGATCCCGTTGGACCAGGCACCTGCCCTGGCGGAGCTCGCCGGGCGTGTCCGTCGGCATGAGCGGATCACACTGACTGAGCAGGGCAAGCCGGTAGTCGCGATCATCGCCGCTGACGAGCTAGAGGAGCTTCAGGCAGCTCAGGACGTGGCGGATGTCGCTAGGGCCGAGGCCATCAAGGCGCAGGGTGGGCCACGGGTGCCGCATGCCCTGGTGCTGGAGATGATGAGGGCCGACGAGGCCACCTATGAGGCGATGGAGGCCGCGCTCGCGGCGCGCCAGGGCGAGGACATACCGCACGACGAGCAGTGGACCATGTGGAGGGCGGTCAGGGCGAACCGGTCTGCATGAGCTACACACTGGTCTGGGAGATGGCCGCTCGTCGGGCTTTGCGTCGTCTTCACCAGACCGACGAGGCGGGCGCGGTGCGCATGGAGGCTGCTGTGGGCGCGCTGTCCGCCGATCCGCGGCCGGTAGGTGCGCGGCCCCTCGGCACCTCCGGATGGTTCCGGCTCTACGTTGACAACTACCGGGCCACATACCACCTCGACGACGAAACCCGGACTGTCCTCATCGTCCACGTCGGCAGCGTCACCGTGTCCGGGCGATGACCGCAGCTCTTGCGTGGCATCAGTCGTGGTGCGAGATGCTGGCGACCAGAGTGGTTTCGGTGGCTGATGAGGGTCCGGCTATGGGCAAAGGTGCAGGTAGAGGGCCTAGTCAACGCGGTCGGCAAGCCTACGGATCAAGAGGTTGCAGGTTCGAATCCTGCCGAGCGCGCTCCCCAACTAGGCTCCTGGCAGGGGTCCTCTTTCTCGTTGATCTTGGACGAGCATCGTCAGGTGGTGCTGCATTGGCGCCGCGAACTTTCCGAACGGCAGCGGCGGATGGCCTAAGTCGTTGCTGGCCTGCCGGTGACCGCGCTGGCGGCCGTGCTGCTGTACGACGACGGCCAGCACGAGCGAGCCAGTGCCCAGTGCCTGAAGTCCTTGCTGGCGTCGTTGGATCGGCACGGTCGACCAGGTGGTCTTGGAGACCCGAGGTGCTGCCAGGCACCGACGCGACCGTGGGGTGGTGACCGGACTGCGGGCGATGAGCAGCATCCGCCGTGAGATCGCGGTCGATTGGCATGGACTACGCAAGCGCGAGCTGCTCTGGCTGCCAGACATCGTCGCTGGAGCAGCGACCTGGCGGCTCGACGGACAGACGGAGTACCTGGCTCGGGTTGGCCACCAGGAGCGGATGCCCGATCCCTGACCAGCGCGAAGGCCGGGTGCCCGACGCCCGTCGGAAGACCCGGCCCCACTTCCAAGCTTGGTCGCTAAGCGCCGGGTTTCAGCCGGTGAGAAGGCGGAGGGCCGCGTGACCGGCATTGGCCTCGGTTGCGGGCAGCCCGCTCCAGGCACGATGTCGACGGTCAGCCAGGACACAATCCCGCAGCTTTCTTTCTCCGCTCCGCCGCGTTGAGCTCATTGCGGGCACGTACGGGGTCAGGAAGCAGCGACAGCAGAAACGCGAGGTCGTTCAGGTGACGGCGTGAGTCTCCTGGCAGGTGGACGGGGGGGCCTCATTGTTGAGGATGGCACCAAAGAATGCTCGGTCGCGGTATTTCGCCCGACCGATCCGCCACGGTGACGCGGACTCGTCCTGCCCGGCGACCAGCCAGTCCCGCACCGGGCGGAGAACGCCCCGGCCAGCGCCCCCGTGCCGGCGAGGACGTCACAGCGCAGCATGTCGGCGTCCCACATCTCGACGACCGTGCCCACGGTAACGCGGGCTGCGGCGGGTTAGTCCAGGCCGAGGTGCTCCGGCGTTGGCGTCGCCGCGAAGCCGAGCTCCAGCACGCCGACCGGCCCGGCGCTCGGCCAGCGCGGGTCTCCGGCATCGGCGTCAGCTAAGCCTGGTGTGCCGCCGGCCAGGTCGGGCCGGTGTCGGGATCGTCGAGCCAGTAGTAGCTCTGCCCGGCCGTGCTGGCGGTGAGCCCGAACCGGTCGGGGGCTGGCCGGCCGAGAGTGAGCCACTGCTTATATGTGTATTCCACGGTCTGCCACGGGTTGTCCGGTCCGGAGTAGTCGACGGCGAAGGTGCCGTCTGGTCTGGCGGCGTGGTGTACCAGGGCGAACGAGCCGGAGCCCCGGCGCAGGCTGGTCACCGTGCCGGCCGGGAGCGGCAGTGGGTGGAGCAGCACGGCGTCGGGGAGCATGAGCTGGGCGAAGAACCGGAGGTCCGGGTCGTGGACGAGCGTGGCCGGGTCGAGGCCGGTAGTCTCGTGTCCAGTGGTGCGCAGGTCGAGATCGGACCCGTGGAGCGGGTCGCCTGGGCGCAGAGGGTCCTTGGCGTAGGGGCGGAGCCACATAAAGTGGGCGCGGGAGGACAGGTAAGGGCCGGAGACGACGTCGGCGCCAATCTTGGTCAGCAGGATCAGGCCGCCGGTGATGTCCCCGCGCAGATCGGTGATGATCTTTCCGCCGGGCCGAAGCTGTTCGATCCAGCACGGTGGGATGGTGGAGGTGGCGCTGGTCGAGATGATGCGGTCGAACGGGCCGGCGTCGGGCATTCCGGCCAGTCCGTCGCCGACCGCGAGGGTCGGATGGTAGCCGAGTTCGGCCAGGTGCCCGTTGGCTTCATGGACAAGCTCGGGGCAGATGTCGATGCTGGTGACCCCGCTTTCGCCCAGCCGGTGGCATAGCAGCGCCGCGTTGTAGCCGGTGCCGGTGCCGATCTCCAACACTCGGTGCCCATCCTGGATGTCCAGCGCCTCAAGCATGAGCGCCATCAGGCTGGGCATGGAGCTGGACGAGGACCACATGGTCGCGGGCGCTCCGGTCGGGTCGAGGGCGTCGGGGATCGGCAGCACCTGGACGACGAGCATCCGGTCGGAGTAGATCGCGTCCAGCCACCGTTGACGCTCGGCAGGATCGGCGCCGTCGACCATCGTAGGGTGGCCGTGCTCGTCATCCTCGTAGAAGCGAGGCACGAAGACGTGGCGCGGGATCTGCTCGAATGCGGCCCGCCATCGCGGACTGGGCACCACACCCGCCCGGGCCAAGCGGGCGGCCAGGTCCCTAGCCCGGCTGATCCATTCCGGCACTGTCATCACGGCGCCACCCCGGCCAGCAGCTCGTCCGCTATCGCGGCGGCGATCGGCAGCCCGGTCTTGTCCTGGATCCATGCCCACATGCCGTTCGCGTTTGCTTCCAGGAACCACCACACCCCGTCACGGTCGACCGTGAAGTCGAAGGCCGCGAAGGTCAGCCGCATAACCTTCAGGTAACGGCCGATGGCATCTACGACGGCCTAGGGCACGTCAACGCATTCGTACTCCAGCGCGGCGTAGTCGGCGCGAAAGTCGACCATCGCCGCCGGGCTGCCGGCATGGATAGCTACGGCGAACACCTGACCGCCGACCACGGTGACCCGGACGTCGTGATGTTTCGGAACCCACTCCTGAACCAGGTGCATTGTGGTGGCGATCCCAGGATGTGCCAGATCGGTTGGTTGGAGAATTCGGTTGTACACCAGGCTCAGCCGGTCGTCTTCGGCCACGATGCCGTTCGAGAACGGCTTGCAGGCAACTGGCGTTCGGGGTCGGACATCGCATCGGGAAAGACAAACGGGCCAGGTCGACGAAAATACGCCGCCCGCACGTCGGTCAGGCGGACCAGCCGGTCCTCAACAGTCAACGTTCCGGTCCACGGCGGCCTTCGGCGGCCACCGCGAGCCGTTGCGGGAAATCGGCGGTGTCGCACCAGAACGTCGGCGCTACGGTCGGCGACTGCAGTGGCTACCCAGTCGGCCTCCGCGCACTCCCTGCCGGAGACGACCAATACGGTAGGTCGCACGGCGCCGTCAGTCCCGTGCGGTGACGACGGCAGTGTCCGTCTTGGGCGGCTCGCCGTTGCCGTCTCCGCCGGTTTCCCGGCTGACCACCGTCTGTACCTTGGTGGGCTTCTTCTCGTGCTTGCCCAGCTCGATCGGCCAGGTCGCAGACGCGCGCCAGAGCCCGAGCGGACGGGTCGCTGCACCAGAGGGAGGTGCCGGGTTGGTGGATATCAGGCCGGATCCAACGGGGAACCGAGACTGCCATGGCACGAGCGGGTTGCGATACGGCTGGGGCTCATTCCTGGGGAGCATGCGAACACCTCCACTCGGTTCGTCACGACCAACAAGGACTCTAGCCGCCCGCGACTGGCATGAGCTGGGCGCGCCCAGCCACGATGGAGTGAATTCGTTGGAATGATATGTCGGTGGGTCCCACAGCGCCGATCACGGGGGTTAGGCGGCGCCGGGGAGGAGGGTGCGAGCGCGTTCTTCGAATGCCTGTGTGTCGGGGTGGGTTGGGTGTTGGGTGGTGAGTTGGTGGCGGATGCGGGTGATGGCGTTGAGGACGCGGGCGCTTTCGATGCGTGCGGCTAGTTCGAGTGCTTCGCCCGCTACCCGAGCAGCCTCGATGACGTCGATGTCGGTTTTTCCGCCGGTCAGGTGGGACTCGGCGACGGCGGCGAGCACGAGGATTCGGCGGCGTTCTCTGCCGTCGCCTGGCGTCGAGGCGAGGGCGGCGTGGTGCTGGACGTCGGTGCCACGTTTGAGGTCGGCGGCGCAAAGGGCCGCCTCGGTGTGGAATCGCTGGCCGATGGCGTTGATCCCTGAGTTGATCCAGAACGGCTCGTCGTCCGAGGAGATCCGATCGAGGGCGGCCTCGGCCTTGGCCAGTGCCCGCTCGGCTGCGGCTCGGTCGCCGAGCTGGGCGTGTGCCCTCGCCTCCTGCAGGACGCAGTTCACCTGGCCGGTGTGCGACTTGTGAGGCCCGGACATGGCCGAGTGCTGGCCGGCTCTTGCCTGGGCCAGTGCCTCTCGGCCGTCGCCGAGGTAGTGGTCCATGATCGACATGCTGTCCAGGATGTAGGAGCCGAGGACTTGGTCGTCGGCTGCCTGGGCGAGCCGGAGTGCCTGGATGTAGTACCGCTGGGCCAAGCCGAATCGTCCACTGTCGAAGGCCATGAACGCGCCGATCTCAACCAACCAGGCAGTGGCGCGGAACAGGTCGCGGCCGACTTGGTCGTCGTAGCTGGTGTGCAGGAGTGGGCGGACATGGTCGTGGGCGTAGGTCATGAGGGTGGTGCGGGCGTGCCCGCCGCCAAGCCGCTGGTCCGCCTCCTGGAAGGTGCGGCACATCGACCACAGCACATCGACGTCCGCAGCGCCGACGCGCCGTGTTGTGCCGGAGAAGGCGGCGTTTTCGTGCTGGCCGGCGACCAGCCAGTCCCGGACGGGGGCGGAGAACGCCCCGGCCAGCGCGCCGGCGCCGGCGAGGAAGTCACGGCGCAGCATGTCGGCCTCCCACATCTCGACCAGCGTGTCCACGGTAGCGCGCACGCACGCGGGGTAGTCCAGGCCAAGATGCTCCGGCAGCGGCGTCACCGCGAAGCCGAGCTCCAGCACTCCGACCGGCCGGGTCAGCCGGCCGCTGAGGATTTCCGCGATCACCGCGGGCGCCGGCTCCTGCGGGGTCCGCCCGCGCAGCCACCCGTCCACCGAGGTCGCCGAGTACGAGCGGGGCACACCACGCCGGGCGCAGCCGTCACTGACCCGCCTGGCTAGCGCGGTGTGCGACACACCCCGGCCTGCTCGACCAGCGCCGCGAGCCGCGCGTTGTCCGCCAGTTCCCCTCCCAACCTTCCCCTCCCCGCCTTTCCGGCATGTTAGCCCGGTGTCATACCGCAACCCCATACATCGGACCGATGCGATTCCCATATGAGCTTCCGGCGGCCTAGCACGGCAGCCGCACTTTAGTTGATCTTGTCGGTGGGGGCTGTCGGGACCCTGGTGACCAAGGTGGGCGGCCGCCTCAAGATCATCAGGTTGTGACGCAAGAGACCTGTGAGGCGGCCGCGGCTGCCATGGCAGAGGGTGAACGTGCCGTGTCGATGCTGGCCGAGCTGCACGGCCGGCTGGCGCCGTGCTTCGGCCGGGTGGAGCTGTTTGAGCAGGCGGGCAAGCACGTGGCGGCGTTGATGAGCGACCTGCCGCGTAAGAACGGGGTGGGCCATCGCCGGGCACGTCGGGGACCTCACCCCGGACCGGACCCAGCGGCTGCTCAACCACGCGGTCTGGGACACCGGCCGGGCGATGGGGATGGTGCGGTCCTGGGTGGTCGGGCACCTGGCCGGGCAGGAGCTGGTGGTGGCGGCGCTGGATGAGTCCGGGCAACCCAAGCAGGGCGTCGCGACGGCCGGGGTGCAGCGGGGAGTACATGGGATGCGCGGGGCGGGTCGCCAACGGCGTGAACACGGTGTGCTGCTGCTACGCCACGCCGGTCGCTCACGCGCTGGTCGGTGCCCGCGTCTGGGTTCCGGCCGGCCAGCTCGACGATGCCGACCGCCGGGCAGCGCTGGGCATCGGCGACGAGGTGTCCTTCCGGACCAGGCCGGAGCTGGCCATCGACATCGGCACCGACATGGTCACCGACCAGACGATCCCGTCGTGGTGCGCCGGAGACGAGGTCTACGGACGCTCCGCCGCGCTGCGCACCTTCTGCGAGGAGAACAAGGTCGGGTACGTGCTGCGGGTCGGGTGCGCCTTCCACCTCGAGCTGGCACCGGGCACGCGGGGCCGCGCCGATGCCCTGGTGCGGCGGTTCACCGGCTCAGCCCGGTCCTGGCAGAGGTGCTCGGTGGCCGGGTCGAAGGGCGAACGCGCCTACGCCTGGGCGTGGCTGGCCACCACCAGCCCCCACCACCACCTGCTCATCCGCCGGCACCTGGCCACCGGCGAGTTCGCCTACCACTACTGCTTCGTCCCACCCGGACGCACCGTCACCCTCATAAGCCTGGTACGGGTCGCCTGCCTGCGCTGGCCCGTGGAGGAAACGTTGTGCGCCACGAAGCGCGCTGCTGTATCCCCGGTGCAGCCGGGAGGAACTCGGAGGGAGGTTTCTGGGTCTGATGGCTTACCTGGCGCCGAAAGGTTAAGGGGACAAGAGCATGCCAGGAAACCAACGGCCAGGTCCAGGCGTCTGGGGTGGCGTGTTGGGGGACCCGCGTGATATGGCGAAAGCTGGGTTGCTTGAAGCTCAATCTCCAGTGATGGAACTTCGCATCCTCCGGAACGGCGCCTGGAACCGGTGCCCGTGTCCTGCTCCGGTGATGAAGCTTAGCCGGGGCAACCTCCGGGACACGGGGCGATGCCCAGCGAGGGTATTGAAGGAGATGAGTGAGCCGCCTACGTCACGCTGTTATGTACGGCAGGGACGAACGTGGGATCGCCTACGGGGCGCGAGCTCTATGGCGCCGGAGGCCTCGTAGTAGTCGTGGGAGTCACGTCCCACCAAGGGAGACGGGAAAGCCGTCTGCAGGGCGAAGGGGGCCAGGTGATCGGGATATCGAGGACCGGGAGGTATGCGAAATGCAGAACGCCGAAGCGGTGCTGGGTGTCCTCCGTGAACGAGGCAGACGTGGTCTGCCGTGCGACGAGCTGTATCGGCAGTTGTTCAACCCGCAGTTGTATCTGCTGGCCTACGGGCGTATCTACTCCAACAAGGGAGCGATGACGCCGGGGGTCACACAGGAGACCGTGGACGGCATGTCGTTGGGCCGGATCGGGCGCATCATCGATGCGATGCGTCACGAGCGCTACCGGTTCGGCCCCGCCCGGCGGGTCTACATCCCGAAGAAGAACGGAAAGCTACGCCCGCTTGGCCTGCCGAGTTGGTCGGACAAGCTCGTCGGGGAGGTGGTGCGCCTGCTGTTGGAGGCGTACTACGAGCCGACGTTCTCCGACCGGTCCCACGGGTTCCGTCCCGGCCGGGGATGTCACACCGCGCTGCGGGAAGTGGCTAACACCTGGACCGGGACGACCTGGTTCATCGAAGGGGACATCGCCGACTGTTTCGAGAGTCTTGACCAGTACCTCATGCTCTCGATACTGGCGGAGAAGATCCACGACAACCGGTTCCTGGGGCTGCTGCGTAACATGCTGCAAGCTGGATACTTGGAGAGCTGGGTCTGGCACGCGACGCTCAGCGGTGCGCCGCAGGGCGGTTGCACGTCGCCGGTCCTGTCGAACATCTACCTGCACCGGTTGGACGTTTACGTCGAGACGGTTCTCATCCCGGAATACACCCGAGGGGAACGCAGGTCACGCAACCCTGCCTACCTCAAGCAGGCCAACGCCCTCGCGCGAGCCTGCAGGGCCGGAGACCGCGCCGAAGCCCGGAAGGTCCGCGATCGGATGCGGACCCTGCCGAGCGTGGATCCTGACGATCCCGGCTTCCGGCGGCTGCGGTACGTGCGTTACGGCGATGACCACCTGCTCGGGTTCACCGGACCGAAGGCCGAAGCCGAGGAGATCAAACAGCGCCTGGCGGAGTTCCTACGCGAAGACCTCAAGCTGGAACTGTCCCAGGACAAGACGCTGATCACCCATGCCCGCTCAGACCGGGCGAGATTCCTCGGCTACGAGATCAGCGTTCAGCACGACGACAGGCAACGCACCGCCCGCGGCCAACGTGCCGTGAACGGCGCGGTCAGCCTGCACGTGCCGGAACAGGTGATCAAGGCCAAGAGCGCCCCTTACCTGAAGCACGGCAAACCCGCGCGCCGGTCCCAGGTGATCAACTACGGCGACTACGACATCGTCAAGATCTACGGGGCCGAATACCGGGGCATCGTCCAGTACTACCTGCTCGCCGGTGACGTCCGACGACTGCACCGGCTCCGCTGGATCATGCTGACCTCGATGCTGAAGACCCTGGCGTCAAAGCACCGCTCCACGGCGACGAAGATCGCAGCCAAACACAAGGCGAAGATCGCGACGCCGCACGGGCCGCGGACATGCTTCGAAGTCGTGGTCAACCGCGGACAGGACAGCAAACCACTGGTCGCACGGTTCGGTGGCATCCCACTCAAACGGCAGAAAGCAGCAGTCATCAACGACCGCCCCCCAGGGCGCATCACCTACCCCAGCAGCGAGCTGATCGGCAGGCTCACAGCAGGCAGGTGCGAACTCTGCGAGCAAACCGGTCAAGTACAAACCCACCACGTCCGTAAACTCGCCGAGCTCAGCGTCTCGGGCACAACCCCGTGGGCCAAGGCCATGGCCAGACGGCGCAGGAAGACCCTTGTAGTCTGCGCCGACTGCCACGACCGCATCCACGAGCGAACCCGGCCACCACACTCACGGCATGATCACCAGAGAGCCGGATGCTCGGAAAGCGGGCATGTCCGGTTCGGAGGGAGGCCGCGTGGAAAAGGACCTGCACTCCAGACACCTCGCCGCGCGGCCCACCCTACCGAGCTCGGCAAGGACCACCTCGGGCTCGACCACACCCCAGGTCCGGCCCTACACCGCCCTGACCCGGCATCTGCTACTGACCATCGCCGCGCTCGCCGTCTGCGCCATCACCGCAGCCCAGGCCAGAACCCGCACCCCAGCCCCCACCCTGCCCACCCGAGGCGACCAGCTACCACCCGAAGACCCCGGCCTGGTCCCGCTGACCGTCGCCGAGACCAGACGCCTGTCCAACCTGCTCATCCGCCGAGCGCAAGACGCAGCCCACCACCTGCACTGGACCTGGTGGCGACGCCGCCACCAAGCCCGCGCCAGATGGTTCCACCACCGCACCCGCCTACGCCAACAAGACAGCACAACATGACGTCACATACCAAAGTGCGGCTGCCGTACTAGGTCCGCAGTAATCCCCCGAGGCGCCCTCCGGCGCGCATATACCGCGAGTGCCGCGGATGTGCCGGCCGGTACCGGTCGCCGAACCCGGCCTGCGCTGCATCATGGCTGTCAACGGTCCTAGTCGTCCGCGACTCAGGGCATCGTCGGCCCCGCCATCAGGGCTCAGGCTGATCATCTGGCCGCACTTGCAGCGGAACCACCCTGTACAGTTCCTTCGCTCGCATGCCAGCGGCCGGGTAGGCATAGGACACCGGCGAGTGTTCTTCCCAGCGCGTCCCGCCGTGGCCGCCGCGCTCGGCGAAGTCCTCGACCTCAGCCTTGGCCTTGTCCAGGCTCAGGTACACGTGTGCCCAGTACGCCGGTGTACGACTTCGGTTCCGGGTTCGTGTGGTCCTCGACCAGGTACACCACAGTCGGCTTGTTCGTGAGCATGCCCATGATCGGCAGCATATCCGGTTACCTGACCCGGGCCGGTCTCTCGGTGATCGAGTCCAAGACCAGCGCCTCGGCCGAGACGGCGAGCCAGCGTGAGCACGCGGCCCCTGGTCGCTGGGAAGTCCTAGCCTTGCAGCCATGGTGCCGTCAGCTGACGAGGGTTGGCCGCAAGGGGATCGGCGTTTCCTAACTGCTGACCCACTGTGAGCTTTACGATGCTCGGCTCGTGGATCGCGCCGGGGAAGGGTATGCAATGCACGACGTAGGTATCGACCCTGGCGTGGGCCCGAAGAATACGACCGGGCTGGCGGTGCTAGATGAGCATGGGCGGCTGCGTTATCTGACCCGGGTCCATTCCGACGAGGAGATCCTAGGCTTGCTTCGGCCGTGGACCGGCAGTGACTGCCTGGTCGCGATCGACGCGCCGATCATCGTCGTCAACGCGGATGGCGCTGGGTCTAGTGGTGCTTTTATCGCGGTGTTTCTTGCCCACCTCTTTGGACACGGCTGACAGGTTCGGACTCGGTCGGCCGTCCTGACCGGTGTGACCGGAGAGCCGGAACATGCGGAGCTGACCGAGGTCGAGCAGCACCTGGTCGCCGCCGGCCGGGTCGGCAGCCGCAGAACCTGGCCAACGACTCCGAACCTGCCGCTGCCGGTCCGAAGAAGTAGGAACGCGAGGAGGCCTGGGGCGCGCAGTCGGCGCCAACGTGCTGCGGGACCTGCTGCTCGGCCGGCATGGAACACACGGCGCTGGCGCTGGGTATGTATGGCTGATGTGGGTACCAAGCCGGCCAGCCGGTGAGAGCCAGAGTCTGGTCGAGGCTGGCCGACGCGCCGATCAGCCAGTGGCGGGGCTTAGGGTGTGGTGGTGACGTCGGTGACGATCCGTGTGGCGGTGCCCGGTGACCTTGACGCCGTGCAGGAGGTATTCCGCCGCGCGTCGCTGTCCAACGTCGGCGACCGGGCCGCGTTGCTGGCCAACCCGGAGGTGTTGCTGTGGTCCGGTGACTCGCTCGCCGACGGACGGACGCGAGTCGCGGTCGGGGACGACGGCGCAGTTGCCGGGTTTGCGACCACCCTGCTGATCGACGGCGTGGTGGAGCTGGTCGACCTGTTCGTCGAGCCGCGGCGAATGCGGCAGGGGGTAGCCCGCCGGCTGGTCGAGGACTTGCTCAGCCTGGCGCGTGTCTGGGGCGCTGGCAGCGTGCAGGTCACAGCGAACCCGCACGCGATGGCCTTCTACACCTCGGTGGGATTCATACCCGACGCTGTGGCGCAGACCCGCTTCGGCCCCGCGCTGCGGATGCGCCTGGACGTCGCGGGCGCTGGCCATTGAGCCGGGTCGCACCAAGTCCGCTCATCACGCGCTCGTTCCGCACGCCGGGCGGTCTTTGTGTTCCTCTGCTGTCGTTGATGGCGGCACCCGCCTGGCCGGTGGGTGCCAACCGTGGTGGGCTGGGCGGCGGTTATCGGGTGGCGCCTGGGGTGTTATGCGGTGGGCGCTGGTGTTCGGCCGGTGCGTCGCCGTATCGCGCTACCGAACCGACCGCACGGTGCACATCGCCACGACCACCTGCCTGTGGTGCTCGGTGTTCGGCCCGCGGCCGGTCACCGTGGTCCTCCTACGCGAGCCCGAGACCAGCCGCGGCTATGACCTTGCGCTGGTCACCACCGACCTGCACGCCACCACAGGCCAGATCGTGGAGCGGTACGCCTGACGATGGGCAGCCGAGGTGACCATCCAGGACGCCAAACAGCTGCTCGGCCTCGGCCCGGCCCACAACCGCAAGCCCCGGGCGGTCGAACGGACCGTCCCGTCCGGCCTGGCCTGCCTGACCCTGGCCATCTGCTGGCACGCCACCACCGGCCACCAGCCCGCCGACGTCACCGAGCACCGCACCCGCCGGCCCTGGCACCGAGCCAAGACCACCCCCTCCACCGCCGACATGCTCGCCAAGCTCCGCCGCGTCCTTATCGCCACCAGACTTCGGCCCGCTCGGCCCAAGCACCCGTCCCTCGAAGAAATCCAGACCATCCGCCTGGCCTGGGAAGACCCAGCGGCATAACAGCGAAACTTGAGCAGGAAGACGCGATTGCTACCGAGCCTGGCGAGGTTCTGATCCGAGTCGAACTTCGAGGTTGTTACATACCCTCGGATTTACTGATTGCCTAGCAAGTTCATTCGGTCCGTTAGTTGAGGCATCTTTAGTGCCTAATCTAAGTGCCAATGCCCTACTTTGGTACTTTGTCAGGTAGGAAAGTGAACAGCCTCACGCCTGTCTGAAGTTGTTGCGGAGGCCCTAGATAACGATGGGAACCGACACAGTATTCTTTACCTTTATCAGACAACCAGAGCTGCTCAAATTCTTGTTCCCGTAACCAATTACATATGCGTGGCACTAGATCTGGCTGGCGGCGGTTCCGAGTCCACACCAACACGCCGCCAGGCTTACACAGTTGTGCGCAGTGTATGACAGTTCGCTGTATGTCGTCAGGACTGATGTTTCCAAAGACACCACACATCAAAACCAGGTCGACGGGAGCCATGTGCGCATACTGATCAGTTAGTGCTGCATCCCCCTCACGTACATCCACGTTCGTCAGTCCCGCCTTTGTGGCAGCACGACGGGCAAGGGCAACGTTGCGCGAGTCAATCTCGACCAACAACGCCGCTACATCCGTGCGACGCGAATGCTGAGTCAGCACGCCCAGTAGATCATGGCCCTGCCCAGCGCATATGCTAACAACACGGATTGGGCCGGGAGAAAACTCGTCCAGCGTGCGTCGAACGCATTCCTGCACGAGCATTAAACGGTGCGAAAGCCCCGACTCGGCGTCGCCATAAGCGTTATGCCAAATGTGCC
>DATILL010000043.1:0-33475 GCA_035476575.1 Mycobacteriales bacterium | reverse complement strand
CCAACAACAGGTCACCACAACGCCATGTGGTGACCTATGGGGGTTCCGGGACCCCAAGAGGTCACCACACGGCGCACAGGTGACCACGCTGGATGCCAGGATGGGCGGCGTGGACGTGGCGGCACGGTGGGCCGAGATTGCCGGCAGGGCGGACGCGGTTGTGCTGGACGGGTTCCACCCGGTCAAGCACGCGCTCCGGTTCGGGGCACCGGTCGAGCTCATCGTCACGGCCGACCGCGCACACGTGCTGGCGCTCGCCGAGCGGCTGGCCACGGACGTCGTCCCTGCCCTCAGCGCCCGCATGGCCGAAACCGACGGGGCCACCCTGGCTCGGCTGGTCAGCGGCTCCTCGCCGACCAGGATCGCCGCGCTGGCCCGCCGCCCGGGCACCGCCGCCGAGCTCCCCGGCCCGGGCGCCGCCACCCCGGCACCGTTCGTGCTGCTTGACGATCCGCGGCACCTCGGCAACATCGGCGCGGTCATCCGGGTGGCCGCCGGGCTGGGTGCGGCCGGCGTCGCGACCATCGGCTCAGTCGACCCGTGGCACCCCACTGCGGTCCGCGGCAGTGCGGGGCTGCACTTTGCCATCCCGGTGCTACGGCTGGCGGACCTCGCCGCGCTGCTCGACGTCCGGTCCCGCCCGCTGCTTGCGCTGGATGCCGCAGGCGAGGACATCCGCGCCACCGCGATCCCGACCGACGCGGTCCTCGCCTTCGGCTCGGAACGCCGCGGGCTCTCCGCTGGGCTGCGGCAGCGGGCCGACGCGCTGCTGGCGCTGCCGATGCGTCCGAAGCTGTCCAGCTACAACCTGGCCACCTCGGTGGCGATGGCGCTTTACCACTGGACACTCGGCTGCGGGAGTCGGACAGCAAGCGGGTAAGGTGCCCGGCGTGATCGAGACCCTCGACGTCGGGCAGGTCAAGACCGTCGCCGTCGTCATCCTCGTCGGGCTGGTAGTGCTCGGGCTGGTCATCGGCTTCCTGGTGCAGAAGATCGTGCTCAAGCTCGGTTTGCTCGCCGTGGTTGCGGTGCTGGTCGCGGCAGTGTGGTGGCAGCGCGTCGCCGTGCTGAGCTGCGCGAGGTCCGGGTCGTGCACCTTCTTCGGCGTGGACGTGAGATCAGTTGGGGAGCACGTCGCCCGGTGAGCCTCCAGGGTGAGCCCACGGTGAGGCCGGCCAGGATCACCGTTGTCGGAAGCCTGAACTGCGACGTCGTGGTCCGGGTACCGGAGCTGCCCAGGCCGGGCGAGACCGTGCTCGGCACTGGCGCGGACCGGCTGCCCGGTGGCAAGGGTGGTAACCAGGCAGTGGCGGCCCGCCGGCTAGGGGCCGAGGTAACCTTCGTCGGCGCGGTCGGGGCCGACCCGAACGGCGCCGACCTGCTGAGCTGGCAGCGGGCGGAGGGAGTCGACGTTGGCCGTGTCCTGGTCGTGCCTGACACCCTCAGCGGCGCAGCCCTTATCGGCGTACGCCCGGACGGCGAGAACAGCATCACCGTGCTGCCCGGCGCCAACCACACGCTCGCCCCGCACGACCTGAACCCGCACCGCGCCGCCATCACCTCAGCCGACCTGCTGCTGCTCCAGCTCGAGCTGCGCTACGACGTGTCCGGCGAGGCGGCCCAGCTCGCCCGGGAGGCCGGCGTCGAGGTGGTGCTGAACGCCGCGCCGTTGCCCACCCCGGTGCCGCTCGGCGTGCGGGCCCTGCTCAGTACGGCGTCGGTGCTGGTGACCAACGCCGGTGAGGCGGAGACACTGGCTGGCCCGGACGCCACACCGGCCGATCTGACAGCGCTCGGACCGAAGCTGGCGGTGGTGACTCGCGGTGCGGCCGGCGCGAGCTGGGCCGAGCGGGACGGCGCGGCCGGTGAGGTGGCCGGCTTCGCGGTTGAGGCGGTGGACACGGTCGGGGCGGGTGACACCTTCACCGCCGCGTTGGCGCTCGGCCTTGCCGGTGGTGTGCTGCCGGCTGAGGCGGTCCGGCGGGCCTGTGCGGCGGCGGCCCTGGCCTGCACCCGGCCGGGCGCGCAGACTGCGATGCCCACCGCCGCCGAGCTCTCGGCGTTCCTCGGCGAGCCCCCCTGACGCGAGGCGGGTGGTCACCGAGGGGTGGGCGCGTCCGTGGTACGGCGGAGCCGGCGGCGGCGCCATACCTCGAAGGCCACCGGCAGGATCGCGAAGAACACCACGACCAGGACCGCACCGACCAGGATGATCTCGACGTGGTCCCGGACCACCGGGACCTTGCCCAGGTAGTAGCCGGACAACGGCACCGACACGCCCCACAGCAGCCCACCGAGCACGGAGTAGACCACGTAGGTGCGTAGGCTCATCCGGCTGGCGCCGGCCATCGCCGTCACGAACGTCCGGACGATCGGCACGAACCGCGCCAGCACGATCGCCGCGGCGCCCCAGCGCTCGAAGAATGCGTGCGACCGCTCCACGTGCTCGTGCTTGAACAGCGCCGAGTCGGGCTTGTTGAAGACCAGCGGGCCAGCCTTGTAGCCGATGCCGTAGCCCACCAGGTTGCCTAGGATGGCGGCCGCCGCGACCAGCGTGCACAGCAGCCACACCGGCACGTCGAACGTCCCCTGCGAGACCAGCAGCCCGGCCGAGAACAGCAGCGTGTCGCCAGGCAGGAAGAACCCAACGAGCAGCCCGCATTCGGCGAAGACGATCAGGAGGATCCCGAGCAGGCCGAACGTGTCGACCAGATAGCTCGGGTTCAGTAGCTGCGGAGCCGAGACGATGTGCACGACCGGCAAGGCTACCCGCTCCCGGTTACCGTACTTCCCATGGCCGATGCGGTGCTCGACGACCTGCGTGCCGGACTGCCGGACGGCGCCGTCCTGGACGACCCGGACGTGGTCGCCTCCTACGCCCGAGACCAGGCCATGTTCGCGCCATCCGAGCAGCCACGCTGCGTGGTCTTCGCGGCCGACACCGAGCAGGTCCGGCATGTGGTCCGGGTGGCGGCCCGGCACCAGGTGCCGGTGGTGCCGCGGGGCGCCGGCTCCGGGCTCGCCGGCTCGTCCAACGGCGTGACCGGCGGGATCACCCTGGTGCTGACCCGGATGAACAAGATCGTTGAGATCGACCCGGCGAACCGGCTGGCGGTGGTCGAGCCGGGCGTGGTCAACCTGGACCTCCGCAAGGCGCTGGAGCCGCACGAGCTGTTCTACCCGCCGGACCCGTCCAGCTACGACTGGTGCACGATCGGCGGCAACCTCTCGACGAACGCGGGCGGCCTGTGCTGCGTGAAGTACGGCGTCACGACCGACTTCGTGCTCGGCTTGGAGGTGGTGCTGGCCTCCGGCGAGGTGCTGCGCACCGGGCGCCGTACGGTCAAGGGGGTGGCCGGCTACGACCTGGCCCGGCTGTTCGTCGGAGCCGAGGGGACGCTCGGGGTGATCACCCAGGCCACTCTCGCCCTGCGCCCGCTGCCGGCAGCGCCGGTCACGCTGGTCGCGACGTTCGGCAGTACGGCGGCGGCCGGGCGGGCGGTCTCGGAGGTGGTGCTGACCGGCCTGGTGCCGTCACTGCTGGAGATCATGGACCAGACCTGCATCCGGGCCGTCGAGGAGTGGAAGAACATGGGCCTGGACCGGGACGCGCACACCCTGCTGCTCGGCCAGTCAGACGCTGGCGGGTCGCGCGGGGCGGACGAGATCGCCCAGGTCGCGGCGCTGTGCCGAGCGGCGGGGGCCGATGAGGTGTACTCCACCGAGGACCTGGAGGAGGGCCGGATGCTGCTGGCCGCCCGGCGGCTGGCGCTGCCCGCGCTGGAGCGGTACGGCGCGACTCTGATCGACGACGTCGCGGTGCCGCGGTCGCGGATCGCCGACCTGCTGGACGGCACAGCGAAGATCTCGGCCGAGTGTGACGTGCTGATCGGCGTGGTAGGGCACGCCGGGGACGGCAACATGCACCCCACGGTGATCTTCGACGCGGCCGACGCGGCGGCCAAGGCCCGGGCGTACGACGCGTTCAACCGGATCCTCGACCTCGGGCTGGCGCTCGGCGGGACGGTGACGGGGGAGCACGGCATCGGCACGCTGAAGCTGGACTGGCTGGCCCGCGAGATCGGCCCAGTCGCGCTCGGCGTGCACGCCTCGATCAAGCAGGCGCTCGACCCACTCGGCATCCTCAACCCAGGCAAGGTCTTCGCCCAGCCAGGCTGAGCAGCTACCGTGCGCCGCTGGCGTCGAATCGTGAGGGGCGCCGTAACGTCATGGCCGTCGCGAGGTGGATCGCGTCGAGGGAGCGCAGGTCGGGAAGGCGGCTGGCAGCCTCGACGATCGCCCTGGGCATGGCGACCCGGTCGATCCGGGTCAGGAGCAGGTCGGCCCGCGACATCCCGGTGGGATCGGCGCACAGCACCGCGCGGCGGGTCTCCACCACGAGCAGCTCGCTGGACACCAGCGGCTGCTGCGCCCGTTCCGACACGAGCTGCCGCAAGGCTGGCGTCTCTGGCTCCGCCCACACGAGCTTGACCGGGGGCGCCTGGTGTCGAGGTAGATCACTAGCGTTCCTCGTCACGCATCTCCTGAACAACCTCGCTCAACGCCCCCGCGCCCGGAGGCGCGGGCGGCAGCGGGTCAAGGTCGAGGACGCTGCCCGCCGCCGGCTCGTACTCGCCGGCCGCGATCATCCGGTCGATCAGGGTCACCTGACTTCGCCGCTCGAACGCCGCTATTTCCCCTGGTTGGCTACCGCGGTAATGGAGGCAGCGGCAGCATCCGGATCCAGATAAACCGACGACACCCGCCGCAAATCGGCGTCCAGCTCGTAGCTCAACGGGACACCAGTCGGAATGTTGAGCCCGACGACCTCCTCCGTGGACAACCCGTCGAGATGCATCACAAGCGCCCGCAGCGAGTTGCCGTGCGCCGCCACCAACACCCGCCGACCGGCCCGCAGGTCAGGCACGATCGAGTCGTACCAGTACGGCAGCATCCGCTCCACCACATCAGCCAGGCACTCCGTCGCCGGGCGCAGCTCGGGCGGGAGGATGGCGTACCGCGGGTCGTCGTACTGCGAAAACTCCGAGTCAACCGGAAGCGGCGGCGGCGGGACGTCGTACGATCGGCGCCACAGCATGAACTGCTCGTCGCCGAACTCGTCTCGCACCTGTGCCTTGTTCTTGCCCTGGAGGGCACCGTAATGCCGCTCGTTCAACCGCCAGGATCGCCGTACGTCGATCCAGAGCCGGTCGGCGGCGGACAGGGCCAGCTCGGCGGTGCGGATCGCCCGCCGGAGCAGCGACGTATGGACGACGTCCGGCAGCAGGCCGTGCTGGACGAGCAGCTCGCCGCCCCGCTGGGCCTCGTCAACACCACGTGGGGTGAGATCGACGTCCACCCAGCCGGTGAAGAGGTTCTTGGAGTTCCACTCACTCTCGCCGTGCCGGAGCAGGACCAAGGTCGCAGTCATGCCGCACAGCCTGCCAGAGCCGGTGCGGCTCTCCGGTCCTGCCCCGCTGATGCCCCGCTAGAGTCGACAGCATAGGCCTCCGTCCGTATGCTGGCATACATGACTGTTGTAGACGACGTCCGGCGCACCACGGTGAAGCTGCCGGCCTCCCTGGACGAGCGGGTCCGGCAGGAGGCCGAGCGGCGGGGCATGACCCTGTCGGGCTGGACCAGGGAGGCCATTGAGGCGCATCTGCCCGGTGGTTCCGCTGGCACCGGTGCGGTCCGCCGGCTCGGGGCGGCCGGCGTCGGGCATTCCGGCCGCAGCGACATCTCCGAGCGGATCGAGGAGATCCTCGCCGCCGAGCTCAGCGGCCCGGCCGAGTGATCGTCGTCGACACCGGTCCGCTCTACGCCTACGTCGACGCCGATGACCGGCACCATCGGGCCAGCCTCGACCTGCTGCAAAGTTATCCCGGCCCGCTGGTCGTGCCGACGCTGTGCGTGGCGGAGGCGGCGTACCTGATCGCGTCCCGGCTGGGCGCCGCCGCGGAGGTGCGGTTCCTCGGCGACCTGGCGTCCGGCGCGTTCCGGATCGAGCCGGTGAACGCCGCCGACTGGCTGCGGATCGCCGAGCTGGTGGCCCGCTACCATGACCTGCCGCTCGGGACGGCCGACGCGGCCGTGGTCGCCTGCGCTGAGCGGCTGGGCTGCACGAGGGTGGCGACCACCGACGTGAAGCACTTCACCATCGTCCGTCCCGCCCACGTCGAGACCTTTGAGCTGCTCCCCTGAGAGTTGCTAGCAGCACGCCGCGTTATACGGCGGCGCAGTGCTACCAACTTTGTCAGCGGCTCGGGTCGGCGAAATGGGCGAACGCCGCCAGGTTCGCGAGCGGCTCGCCGCGCTTGACCCGCCATTCCCACTCGCGCCGGATCGACGACCCGAAGCCGATCTCCAGCATCTGGTTGAAGTTCTCGTCGGCGTAGGTGAGAACGGCACCGAGCAGCCGGTCCAGCTCGTCCGGGGTGACCGCGTGCCGGGCGACCCGGCCGGTCAGGTACACGTCCCCGACCTTGTCCACACAGAACGCGACGCCGTACATCCTGGCGTTCCGCCGCAGCAGGAAGTCGAAAAGCTGCTCACGGTTCTCATCGGGGCGGCGCATGACGAACGCCTCCAGGAGCAGCGCGTGCGCGCCGACCTCCAGCCGGCACATCGTGGCCAGCTTTCGCGTGCCGGGCAGCTTCACCACGACGTCGCCCGGACCGTACCGCTCGTACTCCAGCCCGCGGTCGTCCAGCGTGGCCTGGATGAGCCGGTCCAGATCGCCGTCGGCCATTACTGGGCCGCCATTACTGGGCCGCCATTACTGGGCCGCTAGCCGGGCCGCGCCGGTGCTGACGAAGATCGGGTCGGCCATGGCGTCACGGTACGTCTCCAGCAGCCGCTCGGCGGTGGTCCGCCAGCTAAACCGCTCGGCGTGTCCGCGGCATCCGGTGGCGAGCCATTCCCGCTGGGCCGGCTCGCGCAGGAGCTGGCCGATCGCGGTGGCGTAGTCGGACGGTCGGTGCCCGTCGACCAACCGCCCGGACACCCCGTCGGCGACCGCCGTCGGCAGCCCGCCCACGGCCGCGGCGACCACCGGCGTCCCGCAGGCCTGCGACTCCAGCGCCACCAGGCCGAAAGACTCGTTGTACGACGGGACCACCGTCAGGTCGGCCGCCCGGTAGACCTCGGCCAGCTCGGCGGCCGGCATCGGCGGCAGGAAGCACAGCAGACCGCCGATCCCGAGCTCGCCGGCAAGCCGCCGCAGGCTCTCCGGCCGGGCCAAGCCGGTGCCGCTCGGCGCGCCGACCACAAGCACCCGGAGCCGGTCGCGCAGCTCCGGGTCACCGGCGGCGAGCTCGGCAGCGGCCCGGAGCAGGATGTCGGGCGCCTTCAGCGGCTGGATGCGCCCGACGAACAGCAGTACGGCGGCATCCGGCGGGATGCCAAGCCGGGTCCGTGCGGTGGAGGCCGAGCCCAGCCGGAACCGCTCCAGGTCGACGCCGGGCGGGATCACCTCGACCCGGGCTGGGTCGGCGCCGTACCGGTCAACGAGGTCGGCGGCCTCGGCGGCGGTGGAGGCGGTCAGCCGGTCGGCCTCCGCGACAACCTGCTCCTCGCCGATGACCCGGGCCAGCGGCTCGGGACGGTCACCGTCCGCGAGCTGGGTGTTCTTGACCTTGGCCAGGGTATGCGCGGTGTGCACCAGCGGCACGCCCCACCGCTCCCGGGCCACCCCGCCGACCTGGCCGGACAGCCAGTAGTGCGAGTGGATCACGTCGTACCAGCCCGGCTCGCGCCGCGCCTCGGCCCGCAGCACGCCCGCGGTGAAGGCGCACATCTGACAGGGCAGGTTGTCCTTGGAGAGCCCTTCAAACGGGCCAGCCGTCACGTGCCGGACCAGGACGCCTGGCGCCAGCTCAACCTTCGATGGCAGCTCGCCGGACGTCGTCCGAGTGAAGATCTCCACCTCGACGCCGAGCTCGGCGAGCTGCCGGGCGACCTCGACGATGTAGACGTTCATGCCGCCCGCGTCTCCACCGCCGGGCTGGTCCAGCGGGGAGGTGTGCACGGACAGGGTGGCGATGCGGTGCGGATGGATCCGGCTGACGCGCGGCATGGCTCACCTCCGGGTACGACGGTCCCGGAAGCCCACAACGCCAACCGGCCGGGAAACCTGCCCGACGGAGCGTTCCGACGTAGTGTTCCGACCCGTGCATACCCAGAGTCCCGTCGCGGTGGTGACCGGGGCGAGCAGCGGCATCGGGGCGGCGACCGCCCGGAAGCTGGCCAGCTCGGGCTATCACGTCGTCGCCGCCGCCCGGCGTACCGCTCGGGTCGAGGCGCTGGCCGCCGAGATCGGCGGTACCGCCGTCACCCTCGATGTGACCGACCAGGCCAGCGTCGACGCGCTCGCCGCCGCCGTGCCGGCGTGCCGAGTGCTGGTCAACAACGCCGGTGCCGCACTCGGCCTGGAGCCGGTCGCCGAGTCCGACCCGGCCGACTGGCAGCGGATGTACGACGTGAACGTCATCGGGGTGCAGCGGGTGACCCGGGCGCTGCTCCCGGCGCTGACGGCGAGCGGCGCGGGGCACGTGGTGATCGTCAGCTCGATCGCCGCCCGGCTGGTGTACGAGGGCGGCGCCGGCTACACGGGGGTCAAGCACGCGGTCGCCGCGCTGCGCGAGACGCTCCGGCTGGAGCTGCTCGGCCAGCCGGTGCGGGTGAGCGAGGTCGCGCCCGGGATGGTCAGGACTGAGGAGTTCAGCCTGGTGCGGTTCGGCGGTGACGCAGAGCGGGCCGCCGCGGTGTACGAGGGAGTGGCCGAGCCGCTGACCGCCGAGGACGTCGCCGACTGCATCGACTGGGTGCTCAGCCGGCCGCCGCACGTCAACGTCGACCTGATTGAGGTGAAACCGCTTGCCCAGGCGGCGCCGCACCGGGTGCACCGCACCTGACCAGCTGAACCGGGCACGTGTGAACGGAAGGTCAAGTCGGGCCCCGGGCCGCGCGACGGGTCAGAGGGTGACGCCGGCCAGGAGCGGCTCGGGCTGGAGCAGGACGCCGTAGCGGTCGTGCACGCTGGCGCGCACCTCGCGGGCGAGCGCCAGCAGATCGCGGGTGGACGCGCCGCCGCGGTTGGTCAGCGCCAGCGTGTGCTTGCCGGACAGCCCGACCGGCCCGCGCCGGTAGCCCTTCCCCAAGCCGGCGTGCTCGATCAGCCACGCCGCGGAGAGCTTGGTCAGCCCGTCGCCGGCCGGCCAGTGCGGGTACGCCGTGCCCGGCGCCAGCCGCGCCTCGAAGGCCGCTGTGTCCACTGTGGACAGCACCGGGTTGGTGAAGAACGAGCCGGCGCTCCAGGTGTCGTGGTCGGCCGGGTCAAGCACCATGCCCTTTCCCCGGCGCAGCGTCAGCACCGCGTCCCGCACTTCGGCCAGCTTGGCCCGTGCGCCCACCTCGACGCCGAGGGCGCGGGCCAGCTCGGCGTACCGCACCGGCCCGGACAGCTCGCCCACCGCCAGCGAGAGCTCCACCGCCAGCACGACATACCGGTCGGTGTGCTTGAACCGGCTGGTCCGGTAGGCAAACTCGCACTCCACCGTGGACAGCTCGCGGACCTCGCCGCGAGACCGGTCCCACGCCGTCACCCCGGTGATCGTCTCGGCCACCTCCTGGCCGTACGCGCCGACGTTCTGCACCGGCGTCGCGCCGGCCAGGCCCGGGATGCCGGCCAGGCACTCGATCCCTGCCCAGCCCTCGGCGACCGCCCGCCGCACCACGTCGTCCCACGGCTCACCGGCCTGCACGGTCACGGTCACCCGCTCGCCGCTACCTGCGCTGCCGTCACCCGTGCCGCCGTCACCCGTGCCGCCGCCGTCACCCCGGCGGACCGTCACCCCCCGCGACCGGAGCAGCACCACCAGCCCGGGCCAGCCGTCGTCGGCCAGCACCAGGTTGCTGCCGCCGCCGACCAGAAGGACCGGTACGCCGTCCCCGTCCGCCCACCGGACCGCCTCGATGATCTCGGCGTCGCTGCCGGCCTCGACCAGCCGCGCAGCCGGCCCGCCCAGCCGGAGCGTGGTCAGCGGCGCCACCGGTACGTCGTATCGCTCCCGCACGGCGGCCCACGATACAAGCAGTGCTGGCGGGCGGCCGGACACCCGTCCCAGCTACCCTCAGAGCCCGTGAAGAGGCAGGTCGGGGAGCGGGTGCGGGGGCTGGCCACTCGTGGCACCACGCATCAGAACCGGCTGCGCCGGGTGGACCGTTGGATCGTCGGCACCCAGGCGTCCCGGCTGCGCGACGCGACCGACCCGCTGGTCGTCGATCTCGGCTACGGCGCCAGCCCGGTCACCACCATCGAGCTGGCCGACCGGCTGCGCGCGGTCCGGCCGGACGTGCGGGTGCTCGGGCTGGAGCTCGACCCGGGCCGGGTCACCGCCGCCAGGCCGTTCGCCGACCCACCCGGCCTGGACTTCGACCGCGGCGGGTTCGAGCTGGCCGGCCGGCGGCCGGTGCTGGTCCGGGCGCTGAACGTGCTCCGGCAGTACGACGCCGCCGCGGTCACCGAGGCGTGGCAGACCATGTGCGCGCGGCTCGGGCCGGGGGGCCTGCTGGTCGAGGGCACCTGCGACGAGATCGGCCGGCGGGCATGCTGGGTCGCGCTCGACGCCTCTGGCCCGCTGACCCTCACGCTGTCCGCCCGGATGGCCACTATCGAGGCACCGAGCGAGCTGGCCGAGCGGCTGCCTAAGGCGCTGATCCACCGCAACGTCCCCGGCGAGCCGGTGCACGCGTTCCTGGCCGCGTTCGACCAGGCCTGGCTGGTGTCCTCCCCGCTGGCTACGTTCGGGCCGAAGCAGCGCTGGGTCGGCGCCGTACAGCGGCTGGTCGACGACGGCTGGCCGGTCGTCGGCGGCCGGCCGCGCTGGCGGCTCGGCGAGGTGACCGTGCGCTGGTCCGCGGTCGCGTCGACCTCGGGGTAGCGGTGGCCGGCGCCGGCGCACCGCGAGGACCCCACGCCCACGGTGACCCGCGGCCTGCGCGCCGCATTGGCCGTTCGGGCACTCACCGCCCCCGGCTGGTCGGAGCCGAAATGATCTAAACCGTCAGCCCCATCTCGATCCGGTGAGCCCGGGTCAGACTCATGTTATTTCGATAGGCTCACGCGATGATGGCAACATCCCTGCGCACTGACCGCCTCATCGCCCGCGCGTGGTCTCCGGACAAGGATGCCCTGGCGGCGTACGAGATCTACTCCGACCCGGCGGTGGTGCGGTATCTCAGCTCGATCCGCGAGCCGGTCAGCTCGGTGGACGAGGCGAGAGAGTACCTGACGGACTGGTGCATGCGGTCCGACGACCCGGCGTACGGCTTCTGGGCGGTGCAGCCGGTTGACGGGGGTGACCCGATCGGTACGGCGTTCGTCCGGCCGCTGCCGCCGTTGAACTCCGACGTCGAGATCGGGTGGCACCTGCACCCGGCGCACTGGGGCAAGGGCTACGCCACGGAGATCGGCCAGGCCACCATCGACTACGCCTTCCGCAAGGGCGTGGCCGAGGTGTACGCCGTGATCAAGCCGGGCAACGACCGGTCCGCCGCGGTGGCCCGACGGCTGGGCATGGAGTACGTCGGCCGCACCGACAAGTACTACGGCCAGGAGATGGACGTGTACCGGATACGGCCGGGCGACCTGCTGTAGCTCGCCCCGCGGGTGGACCGAACGTCAGGTCCCAGCGCACCTACTGGCCGCGCGGTCTTACCAGCGGTTGCCGCCCTGGACCTCACGCAGGGCGGGGCGGACGTCGACGAGGTAGACGATCGAGGCGACCAGCGCCGCGATCCGGAACAGTGACAGCAGGTCCTGGGTGACCAGACCGAGGACCAGGGCGGCGATGGTGATGGCGAGCCAGGCCGGTTTGGTGAGCTTGCCCGCTGCCACGTACGTCGGCGTGGGCCGGATCGCCGCGTCCACGGCCGCCCAGCCCTGCACGACCAAGGTCCCGATCAAGATCGCCTGGGTGAGCATCGTGCCGAGGTAGTCCACTCGCCTAGCCTACGCTGTCGGGCCGCGCGGCCCCGGCTGGCGGACCGGTCGTCGGATAGGGCGAAGGACCCTCCCGGGGCGCGGCCGGGAGGGTCCTTCGGGTCGGCCTAGCCGGTGGTGGTCTTGCGCGGCGGGGTCTTCTTGGCCGGCGCCTTGCGCGGCGGAGCCTCCGGGTCCTCGGTGGCCGCCTCGATGACGTGCTCGACCCGCTCCTCGACCCGGTCGAACAGGACCTCCGCCCGGTCGATCACGGTCTTGATGCCAGGCTGGTCGGCCACCTTGGTGACGATCTTCTCGCCCCGCGCGGCCAGGTCGTCGTAGAGCTCCTTGGCCTTGCCCACGTAGGTCTCGACCGTCGAGCGCAGCTCCTTCGGCTTAAGCGCGTCGGCCTTGCTGGGCAGCTCGCGGGCCTTGCCCTGCAGCTCGGTGGCCTTGTGCACCAGGCCCTCGTAGCGGGCCTTGGCCTCGGTCCGGATGTCGTCCAGCCGGGCCTGGGCCTTCTTGACCCGGGTGTCGACAGCGGTCTGGGTCTCGCCGGGTAGCTCCTTGACCTGGCTCACGGCCGTGGTCACGGCCAGGTCGCCGGCTCCGACCACGGCGTACAGCGGCTTGCGGGCGTCGTCCAGAACGGCTTTGCCCTGCTCCAGAACGGTCTCGCCAGCCTTGCGGACATCGGCGGTGATAGACATGGCAGTCCCCTTGTCGGTCGGGTTTTCTGTTGGTATGGCGTGAGGGGTGGCACTGGCCCTAGCTGGGCTCGGGACCGTCCTGAGTGGGCGGAGGGCTGCCCGCCGTGGGCAGATGGCCGTTGCCCCTGACGCGGACGGAGTTCTCCGCGCGGAAGGACTCGTAGATCTCGAACAACACCTGCTTTTGGCGCTCGGTCAGGTGGGTGTCGCGCAGGATGGCGGTGAGCACGTCCCGGTCACCGGGCCGTTCCTCCAGGATCCCGGCCTGGATGTAGAGCGTCTCCGCGGAGATGCGCAGCGCCTTGGCGATCTGCTGCAAGATCTCCGCACTGGGCTTACGCAGCCCACGTTCGATCTGGGAAAGGTACGGGTTGCTCACGCCGGCGAGCTTGGCGAGCTGGCGGAGTGAAACCTGGGCCAGGTTGCGCTGCTCGCGGATGTACTCACCGAGCTCTCGCAGGCCGAGCGCCGCCACGATCCAGCTCCCCCTTTCGACTCCCCATGACGGACCCTACGTCGTAATGCTAACTCTTGCAAGCACCACAGCTAGCACCTCGGGGTGACCTGACCCACCGCCCGTACGCGACGGTGGAACGATCGCCAGGGTCGGGTCGCGCCTGCCGAGCGGGAGCATGAACGATGAGCGATCTGTGGTCTGTTGCGGTGCCCACCTGGCTGTCGTCCGTCGGCACCGTCGGCGCGTTCGCCACCGGCGGGATGCTCCTCGTCCGCGAGCTGCGCCGCGACCGCGACCGGCAGCAGCAGGAGGAGCGGGCCAGGGCCGGGTTGATCGTTGCCTGGCCGGTCCGGATCGAGGCCCGGTCGGCGAACGTTTCGACACTGGAGACCCGCCTGCAGCTCCGCAACGCGGGCACTGAGCCGGTCTACGGAGTGGAGCTGAGGTACGTGCCGACCGGCGGGGGACCCGAGGCACGGGATCATGTCGGCATCCTTCCGCCGGGCGATGTGCAGCGGGTGCTACCCGAGCTGTTCCGGGAGACGTGGATCCGGTCGGACCGGCACTGGGTACGGCGGCCAGCCAGCGGCACCGCCGAGACCGCCGACCCACTCCGTGAGCCGTGGCGGTTCCAGGTCTCGCTGCGGTTCGTGGATGCCGCCGGTCGGCGGTGGCAGCGTCGGGCGGACGGCAGCCTCGCACCGGGCGAGTAGAACGTCAGTTACTGGGTGCCGGCAAGCCGGGCCGGTATCCCGGCCTTGCGGAGAATGTCGCCGATATGCGAGGTGAGCCCGATCCGACCGTCCACCAGCACCCCAGCGCCGAGCGCGGATGCTTGCCCGGCCAGCTCGCGCAGCACCTCCAGGCCGGTCGCGGGGTCGTAGTGCAGCCATCGGGAGGCATCGCCGGGGTTGAGGACTCCTGGCGCGAAGTCCTGGCCAGCAAGGTGAAGCTGTAGCACCCAGGGCTGCCGGCCATCATGGGCCCACTCCAGCCGGATCGGACCGAGCGCCTTGGTGGCCTGTGCGGCCATGTCCTCGACCGCCGCGACCACGGCGGCCGGCAGCCGCTCCGGGGCCTGCTCGCCGAGCATGAACTCGTCGCCGGCACCAGCCACGCCTTCCACCAGGGTGGCCGCCCGGCCCGGCATCGTCGCGCCGGAGTAGCTCGCCTCGACCGCTTGCTGGGCCAGCACGCTCGGGATCAGCTCTCCGTCCGGATCTTCGCCCTGGAGCAGCCGGAACGGGTCCGCCCAGCCGTGCACGGTGGTGAACTTCCCGGGCATCTGCTCGGTCGGACAGGTGCGCAGCCAGCACCCCACGCTGCCCGTCTCGGTGCCGAAGCTGAACGGCGCCACCCTCCGGTGGATGACCGTGGTGTTGGGCACCGGCAGCCCGAGCAGGTGGCCGACCAGCAGGCCGAACGCCTTGTCGCCGAGGAACCGGCTGAACCGGTTCGGCCAGGTCAGCCGGGGCTCGAGCAGCACCGGCGTGACCTGCTCTATCTCCCACCAGACCGTGTGTTCGTGCCGGTAGCCCACCGGCCCGGGATGAATGCTGAACTCAATCCGGTCGCTCGGAGCCAGCGGAAGGTCCGGGGTGAAGCCGTAGACCGTACGCAGCAGGTCCAGCGCCAAGCCGTGCGGCAGGACCGCGGCGTCGTTCTCCTCGACGGCGCGAGGGGTGCCGTCCGGCGCGAACTCGACGATACCGCCGAGGGCGACCCCGGAGACACCGCCGTCGTTCACGTCGATCGTCTCGTTGACTATTGTGTAATACCCCTCGGCGGCCCGACGTCGGACCAGCGCGGCGACGTCGTCAGCCCGGACCTTGCCGTAGTCGAACGGCATGCCCTTGGACACCTCGGCGGTGAAGGTCCGCACGTTGACGCTGCCCACCTCGGCAAGCAGCGCCGCCACCACCGGCTCCAGATCGGCCGCGCCACTGACCGCCGTACGCAGGTGCAGGTGCCGCAGCTCCGGCGCGCCGCCGGGTGAGAAGCTGACGAACCGCGCGACGTTGCGGTCGTCCGCCAGCCTGGCCAGCCGGTCGTCCTTGAGTCGAGCCGGCATCACTGCCCCTCGTCGCCGGGCAGGGACAGCCCGGCCGAGGCCAGCCAACCCCGCAGCTTGCTGGTGTCTTCGCCCACACTCTCCAGCCGGGCCACTGCCGCGCCGACCAGCTCCACCGCGCGGGCCAAGTCCAGATTCTCCAGTCGCTCGGTCAGCAGCCGGGCGCCTACGCTGACCGCGGTGGCGAACTCCGCCACGCAGCCGTGGCTGTACTGCCAACCGTCAGCGAACACCACCGTGTCGACGTACCGGCGGATCAGCGCGCACCAGAAGTCGTGGTAGTCCTGCTGCCGCCAGCCCGGAACGTCGGCCAGTACGGTGGGGTCGATGACCAGGCGTCCGGCGAACGCGTCTCGGAGCCAGCCGACCAGCGGAGCGACTCGAGCGATGTTGGTAGCCATGACGTGCTCGCGGTGCAGCTCTGGATAGTCGGGGTGGTCGCGGTCGAGCGACCCGGCCGCCGACTGCCGCCACGCCACGAACAGCTCTCCGGTGGTGATGGGTGCGCTCAGATAGACCTCGGACCGGTCCCGGGCACCCAGGCAACCGGCGAAGCTCAGCATCGTGCTGTGCGCCACGCTCGGCTGCTGTCGGCCAGAGTCCGCAGTCACCCGATCACCGTCTTCGTCGACCCGGGTGGTCCATACGCCGATGGTCATCCGGCTCCTCCTTGTATGCACCCAGATGTCCGGTCCGACGGAAGTTCGACCGTGAGGATGCTACCGCCTGACTTGATCGGTCACCCAGACCTTAGGCGCGTGGTCTGACCCGAATCCGCGAGTGGTCGGATGGGTTGATCTTCGTGTGGTGTGGGTGGTCTTTGGGGTGTGGTTGTGGGTGGGGGGTCATGCTGGTGGCCGGGGTGTCGGGTCGGTTGGTGGGTTGGGGTCGGTGGGCCTGGTGGTCAACCACGGGGCACGGCACAGCCACCCGCCAGGCTGGGCGCCCTGACGGGGGTGTGAGGGGTTCGGTGGCCGCTGTCCGGCGTGAGGCGCCGGTGCTCGCCGTGCGGCGGCCACCGCGTCGTCCTGTGTCCTGTGTCATGCGGTTCGTTTTCGGTGTCGGTGATGGCGAACAGGTTTGCGTTCGGGATCTATAGTGCGTGGCGGGAGGAACTCGGGTAGCCCGTCGTGTGCTATGTGTACGTCCCAGCCGTTGTGGTGTACGGCGCGGTGGTGGTGTCCGCAGAGGAGGACGCCGTTGTTCTGGTCGGTTCTGCCGCCGTTGGCCCAGTGGGTGCAGTGGTGGACCTGGCACCACTGGTAGGGGCGGTCACAGCCGGGGAAGACGCAGCCGCGGTCGCGGAGGATGATGGCGCGGCGGGCGGCGCCGACGTAGTGCCGGGAGCCGCGGCCGAGGTCCAGCACCTGGCTTTCGCCGCCGAGGACGGCGGGGATGATGTTTGCGTCGCAGGCGAGGCGCCGTACCTGGCTGGCGGGCAGGATGTCACCGCCGTCGAGGGTCCCGACGCCGGTGGCGGCGGCGAGCTTGTCGTACGGCATGGTGACGATGAGGGTGGGTCGTTCGCCGCCGTTGTCGGGCAGCTCGCCCATGCGCAGCGCCCGTTCGGCGAGCTCGACGAGGGCGTCGGCCATGCGTTGCCCGTGGGTGCGGTCGTCGCGGACGCCGGTGTCGGGGTCGGCGGGGCGGGGTGCGGCCAAGGGGTCGAGGGCGACGCGGAGGGTTTCGGCGCCTTCGGTGTCCAGGAAGCCCGAGATGCGCTTGAGCCCGGGGCCGGCGGGACAGATCCGCAGGTCACGGCGGGTGTGGGCCTCGGCGGCCTCGCGTTCGGCCTGGCGGCGGAGCAGCTCCTCGCCGTGGTCGGGGTCGACCACGTCTAGGACGCGCCGGCCGAGCAGCGCGACCTCGTCGGGGTTGAACGTGCCGGAGTGCGCGACCAGCTCCCGCTCCGCCGCGACCCTCGTCTCCGCCGGGGTCTCGGCCGGCAGCGCCCGGACCGCCTCGGCGATCACCTGGGCGTGCTCGACGCTGATGGCGCCGTCGGCCAGCGCGGCGGCCGTCTCCGGCAGGTCACCGTCCAGCGCCTTGGCGAGCCGGAGGAGCCGCCCCGCCTCACCCGGCCGCACGTTCAGGCTGTCCCGCAGCCACGCCGTCATGTTCGGCGCGTCATGCGCGGCGGCCAGGCCCCGGGACTCCGCCTCCCGCACCAGCGGAAGCAGCAATGTCCCCGTCACCTGCCCGAGCTGCTGGTGCACCCGCACCAACAGCTCGTCCACCGCCGCGTCGGAAAGCCCCCACAACCGGGCATCACGACACGAGCCAAGCAGCACCGAGATCTGCTCAACCACCGACGCGACCACATCCGACATAGGAGAAGAATAAAAGAGACCACCGACAAAACCGGCCGCCAGCCCGAGCGCCCGGCAAAAAACTTGAGAAACTTCGGAGAGCAAGACGGCGAGCGCCCAGAACAGCTCCAGCGCGGGGCGGAAAAGAGGAAGGCGGAAAACCCCGGTGAGCACGGGCGGCGAGCGCCAGAATGGTGCCGGTGGCAAGCCAGCCGCCGCAAGACGACTGACGCGGCAGCGGGGACGGCGGCGGTCACCGAGCTGGGCGAACGGCTGGGCGAGGTAGCGGGGGTGGATGCGGCCGCAGGTGCCGCCGGGCCGACGGGCGGCGGCGCTGGCCGCGTAGGTGACCGTCGGCCTGGACACCGACGTGGAGGTCTACGGCCGTAAGAAACACGGTGTTGCCGACAACCATCAAGGCCAGCGGGCCGGCCGTCCGCACGTGGCTCGCCGAGATCCTCACCCGGCTCCGCGTCCTGCCCACACCCACCTGACCACCCGGCCCACACGGCCTTAAGGACCACTGGAACCCACGAACCCGACGCGACCAACCTGGTCCACCACCACGACCCGACACCGAAACACCACCCGAAAGATCAAGAACGCCAGCAGAAGACCATCTCAGCCGCTTACCCTTGGATTCGGGTCAGACGGTTTGCCTGCCTGGCGCCACGATCTCCGTAGTTGAGATGATCTCCGTAGTGAGACGTCGGCTGGCATGCGGCGTTCTGGCATACGGCGCTACAGAGCCACCCTGATTACGGCTTGCGAGGATTGGATGACCAAGAGTGACATTAGTCGGATAGAACGGTTACTTTGGGAGGCCGTGCCGACCCTGCTCATCCAGACCAGGAACGGCGGCTACGACTACGACGTCGTCAATGGCAGGGCGCTCAGGGTGCGGACGCCACCGTCGATGAGCACCAACAGCATGGTTGCGCACGCACTAGCCTGCCTGGCCGGGCGGATTCCGGAAAGTCTCCTGGTGGGATGCCGGATCTCTGCCGCCGACGGGCTGGTGTCGCCCGGGCACCACCGTTGCATGGATGCCACTGTCGCTCTGATCGTCACACGGATCGCCGACCAGAGCGGCCCGGGCGGACCATTCGACTCACCCGCCTTCGGCAACCAGGATCCCTTCACCATGGGCTGGCTGGTGGAGCTGCTCCGGTACTCCGACACTCTTTCCGGTGCCCCCATGGCCGAAGCGTGGCGGATCCTGCGGAACACCGCGGAGGCTCGGGTCAGGGCAGCGTTCAAAGATCTGGACCAGCCCTTTCTCCTGATGCCGCTCGACGAGGACGGGGAACCGAAAGAGACGGCCATGCCACATCCCCTGCCACTGCTCCGGCTGGTCGAGCTGGCACAGCTGCTTGAGATTGCGGACGACGACATTCTCAGCGCGGCGTTCGGCTGGTTCAACCGGCGGATCGAGCAGCAGCAGGCCCGCCGCGGCAGCGAGCACAGCTACTTCGATGTCGCGGAGCTGGTGTTCTGCCTGGAGGGAATGCTTGTGGCGGCACCGGGCCGGGTGTCGCGGCCGGTCATCGACGGTGTGCTGGCCGCGGTGGAGCAGAGCCGTCATCTGAACCGGACACTGCGGCCGACCACGCCGTTCAAGGTGACCAGGTCGGGCGGGGTGCATCTGTTTGTCAGCGTCGAGGTGGTGGCATCTCTCCTGCGCACCGGCGCCGAGCTGGACCGGATGGGAGATCCGGGCTTCTTCGCCGCGCTCAAGCCGATCCTGCACGATTATCTGAGCTGGCTGCAGGCCACCGCGGTCGCGGGCAAGGCCAAGCCGGGCGACCCGTCCGGCCGCGACTACTACCCCGCGGACACCCGGCTGGACTTCGTCGGCTGGCAGTCTGAGCATGTCCGTACCGACGATGGAACGGTGAACCTCTGGCTCACTAGCCAGGTCATTCTGCTGCTGTGCGCGTATCACACCCAACTGAGCCGGGACCTGGCTCGGCGGGCGCTCGACAATGTTGGCCTGCCCGCTCATCTCGGCCGTACGGCCGCCCGGACGGACTCGACGGCGCGGCGGGCGGAGGCCATCTCGGCCGACCCGCTCGCACTGGCCGAGGACAGCCCGTACCGGACCGCGAGCAAGCTGGAGGAGCTGTTTGTGGGCCCGCGGCTGAGCGGCAAGCTCGCCGACGCATCGTACTCCTGCCTGCTCTACGGTCCGCCCGGCACGGGCAAGACCACGTTGGCCCGCCGGGTCGCGACCGACCTCGGCTGGCCGCTGGTCACCATCACCACCACGGACTTCATGCTGGACGGCGAGAACGGGGTGGAGGCCCGGGCCAAGGCGATCTTCGAGGCGCTCGGCGAGCAGACCGACACGGTCATCTTTTTCGACGAGATCGACCGCCTGGTGCTGGATCGCGACGCCGAGACCTACACCCGGCAGGGCGACATGCTCCAGTTCATGACCCCCAGCATGCTGACCAAGCTAAACGACCTGCGAGCCCGGGAGCGGTCGATAGTCATGATCGGCACCAACTACGCCGACCGGATCGACAGCGCGATCAAGCGGGCCGGCCGGATCGACCACCGGCTGCTGGTGCTGCCGCCCGGCCTGGAGCGTCGGCGTGCCATTCTGGTGGAGGCGCTGGAAAGGTGGTCGCCGGGGCGGCCAGCTCCTGAGGAGGAGCTGGCCGATGCCGCGCTCGCGGGGGCATGGCGAACAGTCGCCGAGCTGCGCGCCGCGGCCCGCAACTTCGCCAAGTCCGGCGGGTTGCTGGCCGACCGGGTGGTCGAGGTGCTGCCGGCCGTCTCGATCCGGAAAGCACCGCTCCTACCCGTTCCCGCTGCCGGCGGCGTCTGGTCCGAGCTGGACGAGGAAGCCTTCTTGCTGATCTACCTGTACATGGAGGGCAGGAGCGGCTTGCTGCCGGCGGAGTACCGCTATCTGGCCGACCGTTGGGCTGCCATGGCGTGGCCGGAACGGTTCATCCGCGATCCACAGGTTGTCACCGTCCTGAACGAGATCTTCAACCGGGCCTGAGGCGAGCCCGGCCCGCGTGATCAGGAGTACCGGGGCCGCACGCCGAGCAGGGTCCGGGCGGCGTCGACCGGCAGCGGAGGGCGCTGCGCGATGCGGGACAGGCCGGCCGCCCGCGCGACAAGCTGGGCGTTGTCCCGCACCGGCTCGCCAGGCGCGTAGGTCAGCGTGTCCTCCATGCCGACCCGCAGGTGCCCGCCCGCGGACAGCGCGGCCAACGCGACCGGCAGGGTGCTGCGCCCGACGCCGGTGGCGGAGAACGTCGCCCCGGCCGGCAGTGCCTGGACCGCGGCGACCAGCGCCTGGGCGGTCCCCGGCAGCCCTCCGGGCACGCCCAGCACCAGGTCGCAGTGCACGTGCCCGCCGTACGGGGGGCCGTGCCGGTCCAGCAGCCGGGCCAGGCTGGCGAGCTGGCCCAGGTCGAAGATCTCGTACTCCGGCACGATCCGCCGGTCCCGCATCCGGGTGTGCAGCTCGACGATGAGGTCCCACCGGTTGAGAAACACGTCGCGGCCGAAGTTCACCGTGCCCATCGTGCAGCTCGCGCTGTCCGGCCCAGCGTCCAGCACCCGCAGCCGATCCTCCTCGCTGTCGGTCACCGCGCCGCCGGAGGAGATCTGCACGACCAGCTCGGTCGCCGCGCGCAGCGCCGCCACGGTGTCGGTCAGCCGGGCGAGGTCCAGCGTGGGCTTGCCGTCGTCGTCGCGGACGTGCACGTGGATCACGCTTGCGCCCAGCCGGGCGCAGTCCTGGGCGGTGCGCACCAGCTCGTCGAGGGTGACCGGGAGCCCGGGGGCGTCGGACTTCGCGGTCTCCGCGCCGGTGGGCGCGACCGTGATGATCGTGCCGGCCGTGGCCGGCGCTGGGGTCATGGCTGGAGGGCGTCCGGCCTGGCCAGCGCGGCGCGGGCGATCCGGCCGGCACCGGGTGCGTCGTCGGGCTCGGTGGAATGCGGGTCGGGGTCGATGGCAGCGGGTGCGCCGAGCACCGTCAGCTCGCTTCGATCCGGTACGGACCGTTTCGTAAGGGCCATCTCCGCAGGCGCCACCTTCACAGGCGCCACCTTCACAGGTGCCATCTTCACCAGCGCCACCTTCACAAGGGCCAACGCGATCTGGCCGAGCTCGTGGTGCCGCACCACGGTACCCACCCGGCCGACCACCCGGCCGGCCGACTCGACCGGGGTGCCGGGCATCGGCAGGTCCTCGGACTGCCCGGACAGGTGCAGCAGCACCAGCTTGCGCGGCGGCCGGCCCAGGTTGTGTACCCGGGCCACGGTCTCCTGCCCCCGGTAGCAGCCCTTGTCGAGGTGTACGGCAACCCCGATCCAGCCCACCTCGTGCGGGATCGTGCGATGGTCGGTGTCCAGCCCGAGCCGCGGCCGGCGGGCCGCCACCCGTAGCGCCTCGTAGGCCCACAGCCCGGCCGGCTCGGCGCCCGCCGCGGTTAGCCGCTCGGCCACCTCGGCCAGCCGGTCGCGCGGCACCGCCAGGTCGACCGCCTCGATCGTCTCGGCCGCATCGGGCGGCCCGCCCAGCGCCGGCATCCGGCGTACCCACCCGCCGCCAGCCAGCGGCCCGACGCCGTACGCCCCGGCCGGTACGGCGCCGCCGAACGCCTCGAGCACGGCGTCCGCCCGAGGGCCGACCAGCGACACGACCGCCCACTCGCCGGTGGCGTCGCGGGGCTCGACCCGCAGCATGAACCGCATCGACTCCAGGTAGGCCAGCAGCCCGGGCGCGGTGCCCGGCTCGACGTCCAGCCAGGTGGTGCCGGCCAGGTCGGCGAGGACGGCGTGGTGCTCGACGTGCCCGTGCGGCGACAGCACCAGTGCCTCCGTGCCCGCGCCGTCGTGCAGCGCGCGCAGGTGCTGGCTGGTGACGTCGTGCAGCCAGCCGAGCCGGTCCACGCCCGGCACGGCGAGCACACCGCGGTGGCTCCGGTCCACCCAGCCCGCGCTGCCGGCCAGCGTGCGCTGCTCGCGCAGCGGGTCGCCGTAGTGCGTCGCGACCGGCGCGTCGACCCCCTCGCCCGGCACCGCGCCGGGCCACCGCAGCAGCGGCGAGATCAGCTCGCCTGGCACCGTGCACACGTCCCGAAAATAGTGATGTGCCCGACGTCCACCGCGAACCCGCGCTCCTCGGCGAGCCGGCTGACCACCTCGGCGACCAGCTCGGTCGGCGCCTCGGACACCTCCTCGCAGTGCCGGCAGACGACGTGGACGTGCTCGTCCTCGGCCGGATGGTAGGTGGGCGCGCCGTGGTCGAGGTGGGTGTGCCGGACCAGCTCAAGCTGTTCGAGCAGCTCCAGGTTGCGGTAGACGGTGGTGATGTTCACCGCGGGGGCGGTCCGGCGTACCTCGGCCAGGATCGACTCCGGCGTCGCGTGCCCGAGCCCGCGGATGGCGTCGAGCACGAGCTGACGCTGTGGGGTGAGTCGATAGCCGCGGGCACGAAGCTCGTGCTGCAGCTCGGTGGGCGCCATGAGTTGATGATAGGTGCGCACCGTTTGGCCGACGTACGCTCAGGACCCGTGAGTTTTCACGCAGTTGGGGTTCTTGGTGTCGGTCTGGTGGATCCGGCGGCGCCGCTGGTCCGGTACGACGATCGTGGCCTGCTGCGCGGCGATGGCTGCTTCGAGACGGTTCTGATCCGCGACGGTACGGCGATCGCGCTACCCGCCCATCTGGCCCGGCTGGCCCGCTCGGCAGCCCGGCTGGACCTGCCGGCGCCGGACCTGGCGGCCTGGCGCGAGCTGGTCGGGCAGCTCCTGGAGGGGTGGCCGCATCCCGGCGAGGCGATCCTGCGGCTGGTCCTCACCCGCGGCCCGGAGCAGGGGCCGCCGACCGCGTTCGGCATGATCGGCCCGCAGGCGCCGGACAAGGTGGCCCAGCGTCGGCGCGGCGTACATGTCCTCACCCTCGACCGGGGGCTGCCGTCCGGCGCGGCCGCCCAGCCCTGGCTGCTGGTGGGCGCGAAGACCCTGTCCTACGCCGTGAACATGGCGGCGCTGCGGTACGCCGAGGCCCGGCACGCCGACGACGTGATCTTCGTCAGCAGCGACGGCCACGTCTTGGAGAGCCCGACCGGCACGGTGGTCTGGGCCGTCGGCGAGACCCTGCACACCATCCCGGTGGCAGAGCCGATCCTGGCCGGGGTGACCGTGGAGGAGCTGTTCGACGCTGCTCCAGCGTTCGGCCTCGGCATCGCGATCTCGCCGGCCCGGGTGGCGGACCTGCACGCGGCCGACGGGTTGTGGCTGCTGTCCAGCGTGCGGCGTGCGGTGCCGGTGCGCACGCTGGACGGCGAACCGTGCCCGGTCAGCCCGCTGACCACACGGATCCTGGCTGCCCTCGGCGTTCCCACGCCATTGGACTAATTAGCCGTTGCGGGAGCCCACCCGGCCGTCGTAGCGTCGCGCTACACGAGAAGGGAGGTGGTCCAGCGTTGAATAGCTATTGGACTCGTGAGGTGGCTGTCCGCTAGCCGCTTTCCAGGTTCGGCACGCCGAGTTGGACCAGCGGCGCGCGAACACACGCAGTCACCCGACCCCCGGATCGCCGGCCAGTCCAGCCGGCCCGCCCCGGTACCCGTACCGCGGCGGAGCAGTCCGGGGGTCGCTGCGGGTCACGGCCGCCGGCAGCAAGCGGTACACACGGCGAAACGTCGTGCCGCGCCGCTGGATCTTCCGGAACCGGATGGTCAGAGCCGCGCGATGGCGGCCTGTACGGCGGCCGCGGCGGTTGTCATCACCTCGCGATCGAGGCGGCCCAGACCGGCGTGGACCAGGGCGATCACGGTGTCCCCCCGGCGGATGACGGCGAGCATGCTGACCAGTGTCCCGCTGCCGACCGAGCTGCCGGTCACGGTGAGCGCCACCGTCTGGTCGCCGTACTGTCCGCTCGCGGCGCGGCTCACCGTGAACCGCACGGTCGTGCCGTCGGGGTCGCGGCTATGGTACGTCGAGCACCGGGGCGCCGCCTCGCCCAGCCTGGCCAGTGCGTCCGCCGCGGCACCCGGCAGGACCGCGACCCGTTCCCGGACGAACGGCCCGGTCGACCCGCCGACGAACCCGCGGGCGGCCCGCACCGGCGCCGTGACCAGCGTCCGGCCGAACGCGTCGAGCGGGGCACATCCCGGCGGTAGGTCAACCCACCGGCCCGGTCCGATCTCGGGGTCGACCTGATAGCCGGTGGGCAGGTCCTCCGGCGCGATCAGCAGCAGGGCCGCCTGGTCGTCGGTGGCACGCAGCGGGCTGCTGGTCGGGAGTGGCGTGATCGACGCGGTGGCCACCGACTCGGCCGGCGTCGGCCCCGGACCGACCGGTGTGGCCGTGGCGGACCCACTGGACACGGCGGACCCTGGCGACGTCAGGGTGGGGGCGGCCGCCGGTGCGCCGGGCTGGCAGCCAGCCAGGACGACGACGGCGAGTGCGACGAGGGCTGGGGCGCGCGGTCGCACCGCCGTGCTACCCGGCAACCCGCGACAGGCGCGCGGACAGGTGTGGCTGCAGTGGCTGGCCCACCGCGGCCATGTCCACGGCGTACAGCAGGTCACCCTCGACAACGCCGTACAGCCGGTGGTTGGCGGTGACCTCCTTGGCCGTCGGCGTCCGAGCGACCACGTCGGTGGACATCTCCCATTGGGTCACGGACTTCTGGACGCCGAGGTAGACCTCGACGATCCCGGTCGGATACGCCAGCAGCACCTCGAACTCGCCGTCCTGGCCGGGCCGCCACCAGCCGACCTCGCGGGCGGCAGGCCGGATCACCTCGCCCTCCGCGGAGAGCAGCCAGCTCCTGGCCTCGTAGCAGAGGAACGGCCGGCCGTCGTGCGCGAACCGCACCTGCTGGCCATAGTCGAAGTCCGACGCGAGAGTCGGGTAGCCACCCTTGCCGACGCCACGCCAGACCCCGATCAGCGGCAGGAACGGCGACAGCGCCGGATGCAGGTCAGGTCCCTCACGCAGGTCCACGGAGTCGGCGGGGATCCGAAGGTCGTCCATGTCGCGGTCAGCGCTCCGCGACCAGCCGGTAGGCGGCATAGGCCCCGGCCCAGCCGACCAGTGCGAACGCCGCCACGAGGATCGACAGGAACATCATCTGCATTCGGCCGAGCATAGTGCCCCTCCACCTGTCGCCTGGTCCGGCTGGGGGTACGGTTCGGGAATGGCGGGACGGACCCTGGTCGTGAAGGTCACCGCGGGGGAGGACGGGCCGGAGCGCTGCGTCCAGGCGTTCACCGTCAGTGCGGTCGGGACGGCATCCGGCGTGGCGGTGTCACTCTGGCTCACTGGCGAGGCGAGCTGGTTCGCGCTGCCCGGCCGGGCGGAGAGCGTCGAGCCGCTGCCACACTCCGTCCCCCTGGCCGACCTGCGCGATGCCGTGCTGGCTGGCGGTCAGCTCACGCTCTGCACCCAGTGCGCGGCCCGGCGCGGCATCACCGAGGCGGACGTGCTGCCCGGGGTACGGATCGCCGGCGCCCAGGTGTTCGTCGCCGAGATCATGTCGGACGGCGCCCAGGCGCTGGTCTACTAGCCCAGCGACTTCCCGCGTCTCCGCCCGGACCCGCGCTTCGCACGGCCAGCGGGGTCATGGCTGCGGCTCCCTCCCCCGCCTCGATCACTAACAGCTATTGGATCGTTACCATCTGTAGGCAAGACTATCCTGCCTCACTCCGGGCGAGATGGGAAACCGTGAAATGACTACAGGACCCGTGTGTCGTGGCCGCGAGCCACGACACACGGGTCCCACGCTCTGCCGCTCAGGCCGTCGTGACCTCCAGCCGCAGGTTGTTCAGCCCGCGGTCGGCAGCAACCCGCTGCTCCCCCTGGCCGCTTGGTGCCAACGCCCGCAGCGTCCACTCGCCCGGGGCCGCGAAGAACCGGAAGTCACCGGTCGCGTTGGTCACCACCTCCGCGGTGAACTCGCCGGAGGAGTCGAGCAGCCGGACGTACGCCGTCGGCACCGGGGCCCCGTCGCGGAGCACCTGGCCCTGGATGATGGTCTCCTTGGTGGCGTCGACGCCCTCAAGCCCGGCGCTCTGCACCGGAGCTCCGCACATCAGACGTCCCTCTCAATCGGCACGCCCACCAGGGAGCCGTACTCGGTCCAGGAGCCGTCGTAGTTCTTCACGTTGGCGTGGCCGAGCAGCTCGTGCAGCACGAACCAGGTGTGCGAGGAGCGCTCGCCGATCCGGCAGTACGCGATGGTCTGCTTGGCGTCGTCCAGCCCGGCCTCGGCGTACAGCTCGCGCAGCTCGTCGTCGCCGCGGAAGGTGCCGTCCTCGTTGGCCGCCTTGCTCCACGGCACGTTCAGCGCCGTCGGGATGTGACCGGCGCGCTGGGACTGCTCCTGCGGCAGGTGAGCCGGGGCGAGCAGCCGGCCGGAGAACTCGTCCGGGCTGCGCACGTCGACCAGGTTCTTGGCGCCGATCGCGGCGATCACCTCGTCGCGGAAGGCCCGGATCGAGGTGTCCTGGTCGGCTGCGGTGTAGTCGGTCTTCTCCCGCTGCACGGGCTCGTCAGTGAGCTGCCGGGAGTCAAGCTCCCAGCGCTTGCGGCCGCCGTCAAGCAGCTTGACGTCCTGGTGGCCGTACAGCCTGAAGTACCAGTAGGCGTAGGCGGCGAACCAGTTGTTGTTACCGCCGTAGAGCACCACGGTGTCGTCGTTGCTGACACCTCGCTCGGAGAGCAGTGCCTCGAACTGTTCCTTGCTCACGAAGTCGCGCCGGACCTGGTCCTGCAGGTCGGTCTTCCAGTCCAGCTTGATCGCGCCCGGGATGTGGCCCTTGTCATAGGCGCTGGTGTCCTCGTCGACCTCGACGAGGACGACGCCTGGCGTGGACAGGTTCTGTTCCGCCCACTCGGCGGAGACGAGCACGTCGTCGCGGCTCATGTGAAGACTCCCTCGGGGGTTGTGCTGGCGTCCGAGCGCCGGACGCCAGTAGTGAGACGGCGGATGAGGAGGTAGACCTCGCAGCCCAGGCAGAAGCCGAAGGCGGCGTTGAGGAACGCGGCGGCCAGCCAGCCGTTCTGGGCGAGCAGCACGACCGCAAGCACCCCGGTGGTGACCCAGGCGCCGAGACGAGGCCCGCGAGGGTCGACGTTCAAGGGTGATCAGCTCCTGACGGACGCAGCGGGGAAATGCGGACGCGTCAGGGCGGCCGGGGATCCGGGTGAGGGGATCAGCGCGAGGGCGGGGCCGCCCGGTCTAGTAGCCGCGACACAGGCAGCTACGCACGCGGCAGTAGTCAACCGCGCGCCGGGATGTCAGGAGAGGGCCCACAGCAACCACGTTACCAACTGGCCTGGGCTCCGCCCAGGGTGAATGTAACGTGCGCGTCACAAGTCTGGCTCGGGGGTCAGGTAGGGCGCCACGGCGGCGACCACGGCGGCGACGTGGGGTTGGCCGCTGGCCCGCTTGACGATCTGTCCGGCCCGGTCCACAACCAGGACGGTGGGGGTACGGCGGATGCCCAGCGCCCGGACGGCGTCCAGGTGCGACTCCGCGTCCACCTCGACGTGACGCACCGCCGGGAGCATCCTGACGACCTCGGCCAGCACCTGGCGAGTGGCCCGGCACGGCGCGCAGAACGCGGTGGAGAACTGCAGCATGGTCACGTGGCCCGGCTGGATCCCGAGCGCGGCCAGCGCGGCGTGCTCCGCGCTCGCCGGGCTGGCGGTGATGATGGTTGCGGCCGGGCCCGCCGGGCCGGGCCGGGCAGCCCTAACCCGGCCGTTGGCCCGCCGCGACCACAGCCCGAAGGCGGTGGCAGCGGCCAGCACGACAAGCAGCGAGGACAGTCTGGCCATCGCGAGCGGCAACAGCCCGGCCGGATGAACCATTCCTGGGCCGGGTCCGTGTGCCTCCTCATGAGACGTGTCGACAGACTGCTTCCCGCTCTTGCCCTGCCCGCCGTCGCCCTGCTGGTCGCCGCCTGCGGCGGTTCGTCGACCCAGCCGGCGGCGACCAGCTCGGGCTCGGCCCCCGGGTCGGGTAGCACCCCAGGCACCAGCGCCAGCGCGAGTGGCACCTCGCCGTCCGGGTCAGCCGGTGGCACCACCGTCGAGGTGGAGATAGAAGGCTTCCAGTTCAAGGTGCCTGCCTCGGTCCCGCCTGGCGCCACCGTGAAGGTCCGCAACGCCGACGGCCCCGAGCACTCGATCACCGCGGCGAAGGACAAGAGCCTCTTCGACCTGGACGTCGCGGGCGGCTCGACCGGCACCTTCACCGCGCCCACCACGCCGGGCAGCTACGCCCTGATCTGCACATACCACCCGAACATGCACGGCACCCTGGTCGTGAAGTAGCTCACCCGGTCGCCGGAAGCTGGCCACGGCGCAGCACCACGTGCTCCGCCGTGGCCGAGACCTCCAGCGTGTCCGCCGTCGGTCGTACGTCGGTCAGGGCCAGCCCGAACGGCAGGTTCAGCTCCGGCAACGTGAAGGACAGCCCGCGGGCCACCAGCGGCAGCACCGAGGCCGGCAGCGGTACGCCGAGGACGCTGGCCCGCTCAGCGGTGACCAGCACCGTGCCGTCCCGGACGATGGCCCGGGCGTGGGCCGAGGCGGTGAAGGTCTGGCCCATCACGGTGACCCTGCCCTGCACCAGCACGGCGTCGCCGGACAGGGCGATGGACAGCCCTGGCACGTTGACCAGCCGGGGGATCTGCTCGTAGGGCAGCGCGACCGTACCGTCGATCCGGTCCACCGGCAGCGCGTCGATCGAGCCAGCGGTGATCTCCGCCAGCGGCGCGTGCAGGCCCTGGAACCGGGCCCGCACGGTCACCCGGCTGACCTGCCGCGTGCTGACGTCGCGGGCAGTGACCTGGACGTCGTCATACCTCCCGGAGAAGACCTGGGTGAGGAAGGGGAAGCCGTGGGCGGCGACGTCCGGCCGGCCCGGCAGGTTCAGCTCGCCCTGCAGCCGGGACGCGACGGCGGCCTGGGCCATCCGGACCGCCACCCGGTCGGCGACCAGCCCGAGCACGCAGATGACCACGATGACGACTGCTAACACGCGGAGTCCTCGAGACACGGCTATCGGGCCACCACCAGTCCCAGCACATAGGCGAGCGCGGCGGTCACCGCGATCGGCAGCAGCACCCGCAGCACCGGCAGGGTGACCGCCGCGAAGGCGGCCCGGCGCGGCTGCGCGGTCTGCGCGACGTAGGACGCCCCGACCGCGACCAGCCCGACGCTGACGCCCATCGCGGCGCCGAGCAACACGGCTCCGGCCAGCGGGACCGGCTCGCCGGCCAGCCGCAGCACGGCGGCCAGCGTGCCGAGCACCACCGAGCCGACCACTCCGGCCAGCCCGTGGAACACGCCCTCGGCGAACGCCTGGGCCGGCCAGGCGAGATCCACCAGATGCCCGCCGAACAGCCCGGCCGCGGCGGCCAGCAAGGCGGCGGAGGCGATCGGCCGGGACGTCTGGGCAAGCTCGAGGTAGCAGGCCAGGGCGCCGACCGCGACGCACTCGGTGGCCACGCCGGACAGCGACTCGGTCAGCCGGACCCGGACCACGCCGCGGCTGAGCTGATGTGCCAGCAGCACCGGGAAGAGCAGCCCGAGGACAGCCAGCAGCGGCGTCACGCCGTCTCCTGTCCGGATCACCAGCAGGGCGTCCGCGCTGCCGCCGACCCCAGCCGGGAGCAGGATGCTGCCGATCCGGCCCGGCGTCGCGGTGCCGACCACCCAGGCCCAGATCAGCAGCGCCTGGAGGGCGCCGACGACAAGCAGGGGACCGGCCTCGCCCAGGCTCGGGAGGGCGGCTGCCAGGGCCCCGACCGTGGCCGCCAGCACGGCTGCCGGCAGGTGCGCGGACCGGATCCGGTCCTGGACCCGCGGCGGCGCGGCGTGCCGGCTCACCGTTCGGGTCCGGCGGGGCTGGCGGCGGTCTGCGCCCGGCTCTCGATCACGGCCCGATACTTCCAGATGGGGTCCGGGACACGGCACGTTTCCAGGACGGACCGGCTGGGTTACGCTGCTAGCGGTTACGGGACCGGGCGGTGTCGCTCACCTTGCGGTCCCGTTTCGCGTATCCCGGCACCTGACGCTCCCGTGGAGGTGGCCTAGATGGACCTGCTGCTGATGACCTCGGCACAGCAACCAACGACCGAGGTGCTACCTGCGCTCGGTCTGCTCTCACACGGGGTTCGGCTGTCCGCGCCGGAGCTCTCCGCCCTGCTGGACGCGCCGGCCGGCGACGTCGTGCTGGTGGACGCCCGGCACAACCTGGCGGCGGCCCGTACGCTGACCCGGTTGCTCGACACCACCGGGGTGTCCGTGCCGGTGGTCGCGATCCTGACCGAGGGCGGTCTGGTCGCGCTGAACGCCGAGTGGTCTATCGACGACGTGCTGCTGGACACCGCCGGCCCGGCAGAGGTCGAGGCCAGGCTGCGGTTCGCCATCGCCCGCCGGTCTGCCATCGGTGGCTCGGAGGCCGGCGTCGTGCGGGTCGGTGACCTGGCCATTGACGAGGCGACGTACACCGCGCGGCTGCGCGGCAAGGCGCTGGACCTGACCTACAAGGAGTTCGAGCTGCTGAAGTTCCTGGCCCAGCACGCCGGCCGGGTCTTCTCCCGGGCGCAGCTCCTGCAGGAGGTCTGGGGCTACGACTACTTCGGCGGCACCCGCACCGTTGACGTGCACGTCCGCCGGCTACGGGCCAAGCTCGGGCCGGACTACGAGGTGCTCATCGGCACGGTGCGCAACGTCGGGTACAAGTTTGTCAAGCAGCCGCCGGCCAACGCGGCCGAGGCAAGTACCGTCACTGTGTGACATCGCCGGAGATCGCCTACCGACGCCGGCTCGACCCCGCGGAGATCTCCGCGGTACAGGACCTTCTCCGATCCGTCGCCGACACGGACGGCGTCACCCCGGTCAGCGAGCACGTGTTGTTGCACCTGCGGCACGGCGGTGACTGGGAGGCGCACAGCTTCCTGGCTCGTCTCTGCGCCCGGACCGGTGCCGGGCCGCGTTCCGTCGACGGCCTGGTCGGGTACGCGCACCTGGACATGACCGACCGGATCGAGGGCCCGAGCGCCGAGCTCGCCGTACACCCCGCGCACCGCCGCCTCGGCATCGCGTCCGCGCTGATGGACGCGCTGGAAGCGGCCAGCGAACGGGCCGGGTACGGCGGCCGGCTCCGGCTGTGGGCGCACGGCCGGCACCCGGACGCGGCCGTGCTGGCCCGGGCCAGGGGCTATGTCGAGGAGCGGGTGCTCTGGCAGCTCCGCCGGTCCCTGCTGTCCGCGCTGCCGGCGCCGCGGCTGCCCGCGGGCGTGCGGCTGCGGGCCTTTCGGGTGGGCGCGGACGAGCAGGCCTGGCTGGCGGTGAACAACCGGGCCTTCGCCGGCCACCCGGACCAGGGTGGCTGGACCTTGGCGGAGATCCAGATCCGGGAGGACGAGCCCTGGTTCGACTCCGCCGGCTTCCTGCTCGCCGAGCGGGAGGCTGACGGCGCGCTGCTCGGCTTCCACTGGACCAAGGTGCACGGTGACGGGGCGAATGGTGGCGGGAGGCGCGGGCCTGAGCTCCGCGGCCGGCACCCGCACGAGCCGCTCGGCGAGGTGTACGTCGTCGGCGTCGACCCCGCCGCGCAGGGCAAGGGTCTTGGCCCGGCGCTGACCCTGGCCGGGCTGCGCTACCTGCGTTCCCGCGGGCTGTCCCAGGTGATGCTCTACGTCGACGAGTCCAACACCGCGGCCGTTCGTACGTACGATCGGCTCGGCTTCACCCGGTGGGACGTCGACGTCAGGTATCGTCGCAGCGACCGCTGACCTATCCCTTTGGGGGTCTAGCGTGCCGGGCTGTCTCGTACTGTGACCACGGGATGGGTCCAGGGCGTGACAGATATATGGATCGGGTGAGCTGCGCACTCCACTGTTGGCCAAGAATTAACCCTGCTGCTGGAGTAAATGGCGAGATGCGGCGTTCGGTGTTCATCTTTCGTTCATCCAGTCACCGGAACGGCGCAACCTCGACTCCTTAGCGTGACCGCCGACCATCCCTTTACCAGCGGAGGACCATCGTCGTGAAGCTCCAGCGGCCCAGCCTAGTTGTGGGCCTTCTCGCCAGCGCACTTGCCCTCGCCGCGTGCGGCTCCGACAACACCAGCACGCCCAACGCGGGTGGGACGTCCGGCGGCAACGAGGCCGCCTGCGCTTCCGGCACCCTCTCTACTGGAGGATCCTCCGCGCAGAAGCCGGCGATGACCGCGTGGATTGAGGGCTACCAGACCAAATGTAGTGGTGCGGCGATCAACTACGACGCGCAGGGCTCCGGCTTCGGTGTCACGCAGTTCACCCAGGGCCAGTTCCCCATGGGCGGGTCCGACTCGGCACTGAAGGATGAGGAGCAGGCCGCGGCCGACAAGCGGTGCAACGGTGGCAAGGCGGTGGACATCCCGATGGTCGCCACGCCGGTCTCGATCATCTACAACCTGTCGGGCGTCACGAAGCTAACCGTCACGCCGGCGATTCTGGCCAAGATTTACGCCGGCAAGCTGACGAAGTGGAACGACCCCGAGCTGACCGCGGCCAACCCGGGCGTGTCGCTGCCCGCCAAGACCATCACCCCCGTGCACCGCTCGGACGACTCCGGCACCAGCGACAACTTCACCAAGTTCCTGGACGCGCAGGACAAGGCAGACTGGCCATACGGCACGGGCAAGGCGTGGAAGGCCCCGGCGGGTGTTGGCGGCAAGGGCAATGCCGGCGTGGTGCAGAACGTCAAGAGTGCGGACGGCGCGATCGGTTACGTCGACGGCCCGGACGCGAAGAAGAACGGCCTGACCCCGGCCGCGCTGGACGTCGGCGCCGGCCCGGTGGAGATCTCCGCTGAGACCGTGGGCAAGGCGCTGTCCGCCTCCGAGATCACCCAGAACGGCCAGGACATCCGGGTGAAGATCAGCTACGGGCTCAAGGAGGCCG
>DATILL010000042.1:0-31437 GCA_035476575.1 Mycobacteriales bacterium | reverse complement strand
GCGAGGACGGGACGGCGCGGGTCTGGGACGCGGGCACCGGTGAGCCGCTGCTGAGCCTGACCGGCCACACCGGCTGGGTGTTGGGGTGTGGGTACAGCCTGGACGGCGCCCGGCTCCTCACCGCCGGCGAGGACGGGACGGCGCGGGTCTGGGACGCGGGCACTGGGGAGCTGCTGCTGAGCCTGACCGGTCACACCAGGGAGGTGTGGGGGTGTGGGTACAGCCCGGACGGCGCCCGTATCCTGACCGCCAGCCACGACGGGACGGCGCGGGTCTGGGACGCGGGCACCGGCGACCAGATCGGCTGGCAGCTTGAGCAGCTTCCCGACGGTGAGCTAGCGCTCTGGTCGATACCCGCACGGACGCTGCTGGGCGCATCCCCCGGCGCCTGGCGCTGGCTGGGCTGGCAGGTGCCGATCGACGGCGTCCTCACCCGGCTGCCCGCCGAGTCCTTCGGAGACCTTCCCCCGCTGGGTAGGTACCAGCCCACGCCAGCCACCTGACGGAGGCGTTCTGTGAACGGCAGTCCATGGGGGCTCCTCCCTCGTGGACGGCAACGGTGATCGGTCGCCGAGCTGAGGCGGAAACCGCAAGGAACGCAGCTTCATTCAGGTCGGCTCACCTAGATCGGCTCGTCTAGGTCGGCTCATCTAGGTCGGCTCATTCAGGTCGGCTCGTCTAAGTCAGGTTCTGTTACGGATCGGAGCGGATCGAAATGCCGGCGACAAGCTCGGCGATCCGGTCCGGCGCGACCAGCCTGCCCCGGACAGCGCCGGAGGCCAGCCGCCGGGTCAGCGCGTCCACGGGGAGCGGCCGGTCCGACGCGACCAGCACGACGTTGCCGAAGCGGCGCCCGCGAAGCTGGGCCGGCTCGGCCACCAGCGCCACCTGCCCGAACACCGCGCACATCGTCGCGGCCTCGGTGCGGGCCTGCAGGATCCTGGCCTGGTCGGCGACGTTGGCCAAGTAGACGCCGCCGGGCGCGAGCACCCGGGCCACGTCCCGGCAGAACTCGACCGTGGTCAGGTGCGCGGGCACGGTCGCGCCCACGAAGGCGTCGCGGATGACGACGTCGCGGCTGCCGGCGGGCAGCGCGGCCAAGCCGGCCCGGGCGTCCACGGTCCGGATCCGGTAGCCCAGCTCGCCGGGCGGCCCGAACGCCGTCCGCATCAGCCCGGCCAGCTCAGCGTCGTGCTCGAAGACGAGCTGGCTGGACCCGGGCCGGGTCGCGGCGACGTACCGGGCCAGCGTGCAGCCCGCGCCGCCCAGGTGCAGCACCCGCAGCGGCTCGCCGGCCCCGGCGACCAGGTCGAGCGCGTCGCCGACCCAGCGGACGTACTCGAACTCCAGCCGGGTGGGGTCGCCGAGGTGCACGTACGAGCTCGGCACGCCGTTGACCATGACGAACCAGCCCTCGGGGTCGTCCCAGTCGGCCAGGATCTCCGCGGTCCCGGTGGCCACCTCGTGCCGGCCGGCCTCCGGCCGCGGCCGCCCTGGCCGGCGGGCAGGGGGAGGGCGGCGGTCGGGCATACCCGCCATCGTCCCACCCGGCCGGGTGCTCCGCCCGGCGCAGCTCGCAGCCCTGGCCCCTGGTCTGGTCCGGCCCGGTAGCGGCCCGGCGCAGCGAGGCAGGGCGTGCGGCTGGCGGCCGGGGCTCGCGCTGGCCGCACCCCGGCCCGGACCACCGGTCCGGTCGCGGTCCAGGAGATCTCAAGCCGCCGGCCGGACGCTGGGCCAGCCGACGGGACCGCCTCGCGCGGCCGCGCCGATCGCACCCGAGCGGAGAGTGGAGGCATGACAAGTCTTCCCAACGCACCCGCCAGCACCCCTCCGGCCGCCGCCCTCACCGTGGTGGCGCCGGCGGCCGACGAGCCGAGCGGCCGTCCCACGGACATGCGCGCGGGTACGGCGGAGCTGCGCCGGATCCACGACCAGGCCCAGCAGGGCCCGAGCGCGCTGGCCTCCGAGCAGCAGCGGGCCAAGGGCAAGCTGACCGTCCGCGAGCGGCTCGGGCTGCTCTTCGACGAGGGGTCGTTCACCGAGGTCGAGGCGCTGCGCCGGCACCGGGCCACGGCGTTCGGGATGGACCGCCGCCGCCCGTACACCGACGGCGTCGTCACCGGCTGGGGCACCGTGCACGGCCGCACCGTCTTCGTCTACGCCCACGACTTCCGCATCTTCGGGGGCGCGCTCGGCGAGGCGCACGCGGAGAAGATCCACAAGATCATGGACATGGCGCTTGCGGCCGGCGCGCCGCTGGTCAGCCTGAGCGACGGCGCAGGCGCCCGGATCCAGGAGGGCGTCACCGCGCTCGCCGGCTACGGCGGCATCTTCCGGCGCAACGCCCGGGCGTCCGGGGTGATCCCGCAGGTCAGCGTGATCCTCGGGCCGTGCGCGGGCGGGGCGGCGTACTCGCCGGCGCTGACCGACTTCATCTTCATGGTCCGCGACACATCACAGATGTTTATCACTGGGCCTGATGTGGTGCAGGCCGTGACCGGCGAGAAGATCAGCCAGAACGGCCTCGGCGGGGCCGACGTCCACGCCAGCATCTCTGGCGTCGCGGCGTTCGTCCACGACGACGAGGAGTCCTGTCTGGCCGACGTCCGGCACCTGATCTCGATGCTGCCGTCGAACAACCGGACGCTGCCCCCGGTGGCGCCCACTGCCGACCCGGCCGACCGGCCCACCGACGCGCTGCTCGACCTGGTGCCGGCTGACCCGACCCGGTCGTACGACATGACCGAGGTCATCGCCGAGATCGTCGACGACGGTGACGTCGTTGAGGTGCACCAGAGCTGGGCCATGAACGTCATCTGCGCGCTGGCCCGGCTGGACGGGCACGTCGTGGGCATCGTCGCCAACCAGCCGGCCTGGCTCGCCGGCGTGCTGGACGTCGCCGCCTCGGAGAAGGCGGCCCGGTTCGTCCAGACCTGCGACGCCTTCAGCATCCCGCTGGTCACGCTGCTCGACGTGCCCGGCTTCCTGCCCGGCAGGGAGCAGGAGCACGGTGGCATCATCCGGCACGGTGCCAAGCTGCTCTATGCCTACTGCAGCGCCACCGTCCCGCGGATCCAGCTCATCCTGCGCAAGGCGTACGGCGGCGCGTACATCGTGATGGACTCGCGGTCGATCGGCGCCGACCTGTCCTACGCATGGCCGACGAACGAGATCGCGGTCATGGGCGCGCAGGGCGCTGCCAACATCATCTTCCGCCGTGAGATCGCCGCGTCGGCCAACCCCGAGGCGACCCGGGCGGAGCGCATCCGGGAGTACCGGGACGAGCTCATGCATCCGTACTACGCCGCCGAGCGCGGCCTGGTCGACGACGTGATCGACCCGTCCCGGACGAGGGAGACGCTGGTGCGGGCGCTGGCGATGTTGCGGACCAAGCACGAGGCGGTACCGGCCCGCAAGCACGGCAACCCGCCGGTGTGATGGATAACGAAACGATGCGTACCGAAACGATAGGCGCTGAAACGATAGGCCTGAAATGATAGGCGCTGAAACGATAGGCGCCGACGGGTGGGGTCTTCACGGGCGGGATCCGGCCGGGCCGGGTCCAGCCGGGACCTTGCCCGTCCGGACCGGGGCCGACGGGGTTCGGGTCGAGCGTGGCCGGTCGGACGAGGCCGAGCTGGCGGCGGTCACGGCGGTGTTGCTGGGGGCGGGCCGCGCGGCCGTCGTGCCCGTGCCGGGCGGGCTCGCGCCGTGGGCCAGAGACCTGCGCTACTGGGTGCCGGGCGCGTGGACCTCCGGCACCCCGCAGGTCGTCGTACCGCGGCCAGTGCTGGCCACGGCGGCCGGGCGTCGTACCGGACGGCGGCGGACAGTGCGACCAGCCGCCCGTGACGGCGCGCTGGCCAGCCCGATGCAGGGCACCGTCGTGCGGCTGGCGGTCCACGAGGGCCAGCGGGTCGCGGAGGGGGACCTGGTGGCGGTCCTGGAGGCGATGAAGATGGAGCAGCCGCTGACGGCGCACCGGGCGGGCACCGTCACTGGCCTGTCCGCTGACGTCGGCACCGCCGTCCGGGCCGGCACCGTGCTCTGCACCATAGCCGCCTGAACCGCCCGCGCGGCGGCGCCCCCATAGGTGACCACAACGCCGGTAGGTGACCACACGGGGCTCCCGGGCAACGACAGGTGACCACAACGCCGGTAGGTGACCACACGGGGTCCTCAGGCAACGACAGGTGACCACAACGCCGAGAGGTGACCACAGCGGCGAGCGGCGGTCCAGGACGATCCGAGCGGGGCTCGATGCGCCCGGACCACGCTCGGCGGTGAGCACCCAGCCGGACGCTGCGTCCGGATCCCTGGGGTCGCGGGAGGAGCGGGGTAGGCGTGACGCAACACGGAGCCCTCATCGACGCCGGCGTCGCGGGCAGCAGCCCTCTCGACCGGCTGGGCCTGGTCAGGAACCGGATCGCCGCCGTCGAGGCCGCCTTCGGCGACCCCTGGGACCGGATGAACCCGGTCGGCCACACGGCCATCATCGCCGCCGACGACGCCGAGGAGCTGCTCGCGGCCGGCGTCGAGCGGTACGACCGGCTCGGGCTGAACGCCGAGCTCGTCCCCGAGCAGTACGGCGGCAAGCTGGACGGGCTGGACACCCTCGGCCCGCTGCTGCGGCCGCTCTACCGGAGGGACGCCACGTTGGCCGTCGCCTGCGGCCTCACGTCGTTCATGGGGTCGATGATCGTCTGGCTGAACGGCGACCGGGCGCAGCGGCAGCGGGTGGCCGACGTGCTGCTCGACAGCGGCCGGGTGGCCATCGCGTTCCAGCGCTTCGAGCACGAGAACGAGTTCGTCCGGGAGGAGTTCCGGGCGGTCCGGTCCGTGGGCGGGTACCTCCTCCAGGGCCGCAAGTCCGCGATCAACAACGCCGACTCCGCCGACCTTCTGGTGGCCTTCGCTGGCGTCGGGCCGGGCTCGGGGGCGGGCAGCCACTCGATCTTCCTGTTCGACCCGGCCGCGGTGCCGCAGGCCAACGTACGCCGGCTCGGCCGGCACAAGACGGCCGGCGCGCGCGGGCTGCAGATCGCCGGGCTGGAGCTGCGCGACTGCCCGCTGCCGCCGGAGGCGCTGGTCGGCGAGTGGGGGCGCGGGGTCGAGCTTGGGCTGCGCGCGTTCCCGCTGATCCACGCCACGGTGCCGTCGATGGTGATCGGGATGGCCGACACGGCGCTGCGAACGGCGGCCCGGTTCGCCCAGCAGCGGGGGGCGTTCAGCCGGCCGCTGGCCGAGGTCCCGCGGGCCCGGGCGGCGCTGGCCGGCACGTTCGTCGACCTGTTGGCCGGCGACTGCCTCTCGCTGGTCGCCACCCGGGCGCTGCACGTGCTGCCGGAGGAGTGCGACGTGCTCGCCGCGGTGGTGAAGTACCTGGTGCCGAAGCTGGTCGGCGAGTCGCTGTACCGGCTGTCGGTCGTCATGGGCGACACCTTCCACGCCCGGCATGGCGAGCACGCCATCTTCCGCAAGCACCTGCGCGACCTGGCCACGGTCACCTTCGGGCACGTGAGCAGCGCCGTCTGCCAGGCCACCATCGCGCCGTACCTGCCGCGGATCGCGGCCGACCGGTGGTCGACCGGGCAGGAGACGCCGAGCGTGCTGTTCCGGCAGGACGAGGCGGTGCCGGCGCTTGACCCCGAGCGGCTGGCCCACTTCGGGGGCCGGGACGGGCTGTGCGCGTACGTCGGCCACGCGACCCGGACCTGGCCGATCGGGGTCGCCGGGGCTGCCGCCGTTGACGCCGCGGGTGGGCCGGGCGCCGCGGGTGGGCCGGGACGGACGCTGCCGCGGCAGTCCGAGCTGCTGCTGGAGGAGCTGGCCGAGCTGCAGGAGGCGTGCCGCGGGCTGGGCCAGCTTGACGGGCAGTTCGCCCCGGACACCCGGGCGTTCCCGCTGACCGACCGGTACGCGCTGGTGCTGACGGCGGCGAGCTGCCTCGGGGTGTGGCTGAACACCTCGGCCGGGCCGGGGGACTTCCTGGCCGACCCGGCCTGGCTGGAGATGGCGCTGCACCGCATCCTGCGCCGGCTCGGCCAGCCAGCGCCCGACCTGCCCCCCGAGGTGGAGGTGCGGGTCTTCGAGGAGGTGCTGCTGCGCGCCCGGGAGGCGACCAGCTACGACCTGTACGGCAGCAGGCTCGCCGGATGAGGCTGATGCCGGGCGGGCCACGGACGAGCCGGCTGCTGCCGCGTCCGCACCAGGTCAGCGGCGTCGCTGGCCCGTGGGACCGGGTGGCAGAGGATCTGCGGCGGTACGGCGTCGGGCTGGTCTCGGCTTCGCTGGCCGACTGGGAGGCGAACCGGCCGGGCGACGCGGAGCTGCGGGCGCTGCTCGGCCGCGACTGGGGACGCTACGTGGCGGCGCCGAACCCCCGGCTGCGGGAGCGGTTCGTGGCCAGCCGGGCGCTGGTGAAGTACGTCGCGGCGGCGGCGGTGCGGGCCGTGCCGGAGGAGCTGGAGCTGGGGTACGCGCTGACCGGCCGGCTGTACGTGCGCGGCTGCGACCAGGTCGACCTGAGCCTCACGCACTGCGGCGACCTGCTGTTCGTCGGGGTCACCTCGCTGGGCGTGATCGGGGTGGACGCCGAGCCGGCCGACCGGACCCTGTGCGGGATGGGCGTGGAGCGGCTGATGTGCACGCCGTGGGAGCTGGCGATGCTGGCCGAGACGCCGGCCGACCAGCACAACGCCCGGCTGCTGGGGCTGTGGACGCTGAAGGAGGCGTACAGCAAGGCGCTGGGGCAGGGGCTGCTGTTTCCTTTTACGGAGTTCGGGTTCGAGGTGTCTGATGGGAGGCCGGCCGAGCTGCGGCGGGCCGACGGGACGCCGGTGGGGGACCTGGCGTGGACCTTCCGGACGATGCCAGTGGGCGGGCGGTACCTGGGCGCTGTCGCCCTGCACGACACCGGCCGCGGCCCGGCCCGGGACACCGCCGTGGGCACCGCCCTCGACCAGGGCCTGTCCGCCGCGATCCACCGTTCCCTGAACGCCCGGGACGCCTGACCGCCACCCCCGTTCTGGTTGTGGTCACCTCTACGCCGTGTGGTGACCTCTTGGGGTCGCCAGGCAACGAGAGGTCACCACAACGCCGGTAGGTGACCACACGGGCGGCGTGGGCAACGAGAGGTGACCACAACGCCGAGAGGTGACCACACGGGCGGTCCGGGCAACGACAGGTGACCACAACGCCGAGTGGTGACCACAACAGTAAGAAGCGTCTCCAGCTTGGTTCAGACCGTGCTCCAGGCTCGGTCGAGGCGCTGCCGCGAGAGTCGCAAAGGCCCGGTAACGCGCGAGCCACAAGGGAGGACAGGGTGAAGTTCGAAGATCTGTTCATCGCCGGACACGGCGTGTGGCTGCCCCGGGCCATCCCCGTCACGGACGCCCTCGCCGCCGGCCTGTGCACCCCCGTCGAGGCCCGCCGCACCCAGATCCTCTCCGTCAGCACGGCCAGCCCCGGCGAGGAGGAGTCCCCACCCCGGATGGCCGCCCGCGCCGCCACCGAGGCGCTGGAGCGCTCCGGCCACTCCTCCCTCGACGTCGACCTGATCCTGCACGCCACCGTCTACTACCAGGGCCACGACCTGTGGGGCGCCGCGTCGTACGTCCAGCGCGTCGTCGTCGGCAACCGCTGCCCCGCCATCGAGGTCAGGCAGATGTCGAACGGCGGGATGGCCGCGCTGGAGCTCGCCGCCGGCTACCTCATGGGCGGCCGGGACCGGTTCGCCGCCCTGCTCACCGCCGCCGACCGGTTCGGCCCGCCCGGCTTCGACCGCTGGCACAGCGACCTCGGCACCGTCTACGCCGACGGCGGCGCCGCGCTGGTGCTCTCCCGCCGCGGCGGCTACGCCCGGCTGCTCAGCCTGGTCTCCTACGCCGACGCCGAGCTCGAGGGCATGCACCGTGGCAACGACCCGTTCGGCTTGCACCCGTTCTCGGTCCGCCCCACGGTCGACCTGGAGACCTGCAAGAAGGACTTCCTGCGCGACTACGGCCTGTCCGCCAGCATCGCCCGGGTCAACGCCGGCCAGGGCACCGCGATCAAGGAGGCGCTGGCCGACGCCGACGTCGAGCTGGGCGACATCGACTGGTTCGTGCTGCCGCACCTGGGCCGGCGCCGGCTGGAGGTCGGCTACCTGCGCCCGCTCGGCATCACCGCCGACCGGACCACCTGGGACTGGGGCCGCACCATCGGCCACCTCGGCGCGGGCGACCAGTTCGCCGGGCTGGGCCACCTGGTCGACAGCGGCCGGGCCACGCCGGGCGACCGCCTGCTCGTCATCGGCGCCGGGGCCGGCTTCACCTGGTCGGCCGCCGTCGTCCAGATCGAGCGGCAGCCCACCTGGGCCGGCGCGGCCGCCGTACAGCGGGGTGCCGCGTGAGCCGGCCCGCCCACGGCGCCACCCACGGCGCCACCCACAGCGCCACCCACAGCGGTGCCGGGTCGTACGGCGGGTCGTACGGCGGTGCCGGGTCGTACGGCGCCGGCCCCGGCGGCGCCCGACGAGTCGTGATCACCGGCATCGGCGTGGTCGCCCCGGGCGGCGTCGGCACCGCGGCGTACTGGGACCTGCTCACCGCCGGCCGCACCGCGACCCGCACCACCACCCTGTTCGACCCCACGCCGTTCCGGTCCCGGGTGGCCGCCGAGGTCGACTTCGACCCGGTCGCCGCCGGGCTGTCCCCCGCCCGGGCCGCCACCCTGGACCGGGCCGCGCAGTTCGCCGTCGTCAGCGCGACCGAGGCGCTGGCCGACAGCGGCCTGCTCCCCTGCGAGACCGACCCGCACCGTACCGGCGTCGTCCTCGGCAGCGCGGTCGGCTGCACCACCAGCCTGGAGCGGGAGTACGTCGCCGTCAGCGACGCCGGCCGGGGCTGGGAGGTCGACCACGAGCGGGCCGTCGCCGAGCTCTACCGCCACTTCGTGCCCAGCTCGATGGCGGCCGAGGTGGGCTGGGCGGTCGGCGCGCAGGGCCCGGCCGCCGTCATCTCCACCGGCTGCACCTCTGGGCTGGACTCCATCGGCTACGCCGTCGACCTGCTCCGCGAGGGCAGCGTGGACCGCGTCGTCGCGGGCGCCACCGAGGCGCCCATCACGCCGATCACCGCCGCCTGCTTCGACGCGATCAAGGCCACCACGCCGCGCAACGACGACCCCGAGCACGCCTCCCGGCCGTTTGACCGGACCCGCAACGGGCTGGTCCTCGCCGAGGGCGCGGCGTTCGTCATCCTGGAGGAGCTGACGGCGGCCCGCCGCCGCGGCGCGCACGTGTACGCCGAGGTCACCGGCTTCGCCTCACGCTGCAACGCCTACCACATGACCGGGCTGCGCCCGGACGGGCGGGAGCTCGCCGAGGCGATCCGGGTGGCGCTGGCGGAGTCCCGGCTGGCCCCCGCCGACGTCGACTACGTCAACGCGCACGGCTCCGGCACGGTGCAGAACGACCGGCACGAGACCGCCGCGTTCAAGCGGGCGCTCGGGTGGCACGCGCACGAGGTCCCGGTCAGCTCGGTCAAGTCGATGATCGGCCATTCGCTCGGCGCGGTCGGCGCGCTGGAGATCGCGGCGTGCGCGCTCGCGATCGACCACGACGTCGTGCCGCCGACCGCGAACCTGCACGAGACCGATCCGGACTGCGACCTGGACTACGTGCCGCTGGAGGCGCGGGAACACCGGACCGACGTGGTGGTGAGCGTGGGCAGCGGCTTCGGCGGGTTCCAGAGCGCGATGGTGCTCGCCAGCGCGGATCGGCGGGCGGCATGACCGGGGCGGCGCCGGTCGCCGGTCTCGGGTTCGCTGCTGGATCCGCTGTTGGGTCCGCCGTTCCTGGGTCTGCCGTTCCTGGGTCCGCCGTTGGGGCGGACGGCGACGTGGGCGCCGACAGGTCCGCTGGGACGAACGCCGGCGCGGGTGGCGTGCGGGCGGTGGTGACCGGGCTGGGCGTCGTCGCCCCGACCGGGATCGGCGTCGAGGCGTACTGGGCGGCCACCCTCGCCGGGGCCAACGGCATCCGCCGGCTGACCCGGTTCGACCCGTCGTCGTACCCGTCCCAGCTCGCCGGCGAGGTCGTCGGGTACGACGCCGCCGAACGGCTGCCCAGCCGGCTCGTCGCCCAGACCGACCGGATGACCCAGCTCGCACTCACGGCCGGCGGCCTGGCCGTGGCGGACGCCGGGATCGACCCGGCCGCGCTGCCGGAGTACGGCGCGGGGGTCGTGACGGCGGCCTCCGGGGGCGGCGTCGAGTTCGGGCAGCGGGAGCTCGAGGCGCTGTGGAGCAAGGGTCGGCAGCACGTCTCGGCGTACCAGTCGTTCGCCTGGTTCTACGCCGTGAACACCGGGCAGCTCTCCATCCGGCACGGGCTGCGCGGGCCGAGCGGGGTGATCGTCACCGAGCAGGCCGGCGGGCTGGACGCCGTCGGGCACGCGCGGCGGCACCTGCGCCGGAGCCCGGCAACTGACTATGGCCGGAGCCCGGCAATGGGCCACAGCCAGGGGCTGTCGATGGTGTTCAGCGGCGGGGTGGACGCGGCGCTCTCGCCATGGGGCTGGGTGGCGCAGCTCGCGACCGGCCTGATCAGCCGCGGCGGTGACCCGGCCCGGGCGTACCGGCCATTTGCGGCGGACGCCGACGGGTACGTGCCGGGAGAGGGCGGGGCGATCCTGGTGGTCGAGTCGCTGGCGGCGGCTCGGGCCCGGGGGGCGCGAGTGTACGGCGAGATCGCGGGGTACGCCGCGACGCTGGACCCGGCGCCGGGCTCGTGCTCGGGCTCGGGCGGGGAGCCGGGGCTGCGGCGGTGCGCGGAGCTGGCCCTGGCCGACGCGGGGGTGCTGCCGGGGCAGGTGGACGCGGTCGTCGCGGACGGTGCCGGGGTGCCGTCGCTGGATGAGGTCGAGGCGGCGGCGATCGGGGCGATCTTCGGGCCACGCGGGGTGCCGGTGACGGTGCCTAAGAGCGGGACCGGGCGGCTGTTCAGCGGTGGCGCGGCGCTGGACCTGGCGGCAGCGCTGCTGTCGATGCGGGATGGCGTGCTGCCGCCGACGCCCGGGGTGGACCGGCCAGCGGCGCCGTACCAGCTTGACCTGGTGACCCGGGCGCCGCGGGAGCTGCCGGTCCGCACCGTGCTGGTGCTGGCGCGGGGGTATGGCGGGTTCAACGCCGCCGTGGTGGTGCGCGGGATGTGAGCAACAGGGAGCGAGAGGACAGGGTAATGGCGCGGCTGACGCTGGACACACTGGTGCGGATCATGCGGGAAAGCGCGGGTGAGGAGGAGGGTGTCGACCTGGACGGCGACATTCTCGACACGTTGTTTATTGACCTCGGGTACGACTCGTTGGCGCTGCTGCAGACGACGGGGCGGATCGAGCGGGACTTCGGGATCGAGCTTGATGATTATGTGTTGGCCGAGGCGGAGACGCCGCGGGCCTTGTTGGAGCTGGTGAACGCTGATCTGGACGAGCTGGTCGCCTGATCCTCCTCTCACCTTTTCGGCCTTCCCTCCTCCCCCGACGAGCATCGAGTTGTTGTCGCTGGTTGATCTCTGCGGGCGACGATAACTCGATGATCGTCGGGTTCCGGGTCTCGTTCCGCTTTGTGTTGCGTTGGGATAAAGACGGCGCTGACGGAGGGTGGGGTGCCGGGCTCGGTTTGGTCTCCTGGGTCGCTTTGCGTTGGCGGTTCCTTTGGCCCGGAAATTCAGTCCGCTTTTCGGTGCTGTGGGTTGAACTGTCGCGGCTGGTACGGGAGAATGAACACATGTTCGAGTCGTCCTCTCCCGACAAGACGTTGGCTGCGGTGTTCGCGGCCGGTGTTGACGGGCTGGACGCCGAGCAGTGCCTGGACGCCATTCACGATCTGGAGCGGGTCACGTCGGCTGTTCAGGCGCGGCAGGCCCGGCTGTACGCGCGGTTCGCCGAGTGCCGCTCGGAGGGGCCGCTGGCGGAGTGGGGCACCGACGAGGTCGCGATCGAGCTGAGCATCACCCGCAACGCCGCCAACGGCCGGGTCGGGTTCGCCCGTACGTTGGTCGAGCGGCTGCCCGGCACCCTCGAAGCGATGGAGCGGGGCGAGGTCGACCTGCACAAGGCACGGATCCTGAAGGAGCTCATCGAGCCACTCTCGCCGGAGCAGGTGCGGGTGGTGGAGGAGAAGGTGCTAGCCACGGCACCGGACAAGACCGGGCCGCAGCTCCGTCAGGCAGTGTGGCGTGCGGTGCTCAAGGCCGACCCCCAGGGCGCCCAGGCCCGGCACGAGCGGGCGAAGGCCGAGCGGAAGGTCGTGGAGTACCCGGTCGAAGACGGCATGGCCCAGCTCACCGTCACCGCACCCGACGCCACCGCCATCTACCAGCGCCTCGACACGTTGACCCGCAGGTGCCACGACGACAGGACAATGGACCAGCGCCGGGCCGACGTGTTCACAGACTTGCTGATGGGCCGGGCCTGCTACGACACACCCGCCGCGGCCGCGACCGTGCTGGTCACCGTCGCCGCGACGACGTTGGCGGGAATGGATGACAAGCCGGGCGAGCTCGCCGGGTACGGCCCGATCTCCGCGGCGATGACCCGCGAGCTCGCCGCCGCCGGCACCTGGCGGCGACGCTCGCGGAGCTTCGGGAGGACTATGCCGAGGCGGAGCGGCGGTACCGGCAGTCCCTGGACATCGTCGAGCGGCTTGGTGACCAGGCCGGCATGGCCACGTCGATCAGCCAGATGGGGGTTCTCCTCACCGAGCTTGGCCATACGGTGGAGGCGATTCCGTGGCATGTCCGGGCGCTTGCAATACGCGTGGCGCTGAGGGTGCCGCAGGCGGGCATCGACCTCCGGGCACTGCATGCGATCAGGGCGGAGCTGGGAGACGGCGCCTTCCTACCGGCCGTCCGCGCGGTTCTCAACGCCGAAAGCACAACGAACCTGCTGGGCCTTCTCGACCAGATCTCCGACGAGCAGTAGCCCGCCGATCATCGAGTTGTTGTCGCTTGTTGATCTCTGCGGACGACAACAACTCGATGATCGCCGGGGGTATAGATCGCCGGGGAGGGGCGCGGAGCGCTGGGCGTCAGCGGGTGGGGGAGGGGTGGTCGTCGCGGATGACGTGCCGGTGCGAGACGCGCCAACGCCCGGCGTCCCGGACCAGCACGTCCTCGCACACCGTGCTCGCCAGCAGCTCCGAGCCGCCCTCCCGGTACGTGGCCACGACTAGCACGTATGACCGGGCGAACAGGCTGCCGTCGGCCCGCGGGTCCAGGTGCAGCATCGTCATCATGTGCCGGTGCACCACCCCCCGGGCCGCGCGCTCGGCCACCGACCCGGCTGTCGCCGCCGCGATCACGGCCCGCCCGCGCACCGGCTCCGGCCGCGCGTTCGACGTAAAGACGCCGTCCTCGGTGAACGTCCCCGCCCAGCCCGCGGCGTCCCCACCGTCGATTGTCTGCATCTGCCGGGCGTAGAACTCCTGCACCTCGTGGTACAGGTCCGGCGCCGAGACGGCGTGCTCGCGAAGCAGTTGCGGCATTGGTCAGGCCCCTCTCGCGGCGTTGCGACTGTTCGGTCCGGAGCGTGCCGGGCCCGGCTTGAGCGAAACTCGCGCGGCCTCTGCTCCCCTGGCCATCCCACGCCCGACCCGAGGAGCGCCGATGCGGCTGGTCGACCTGTCCTCCCCGGTGGACAGCACATTCTGGGAGCCCGACCCGGTCACCCACACCATCCTGTCCGCCGCCGAGGGCGCCATTCACATGACTGCCGGCATGAAAGCGAACTTCGGCGTCGCGCTCGACCCTGCCGAGCTTCCCGGCGGCGAGTTCCTCACCAACGACATCCTCACCCTCACCGCCCACACCGGTACGCACGTGGACGCCCCCGCCCACTACGGCACCCCGTCGTACGGCGGCCCGCCCCGTACCATCGACCAGATGCCGCTCGACTGGTTCCACCGGCCGGCGTTTGTCCTCAACCTGCGCGACCCCGACACCGGGAACGCCGGCACCGGCGTGGTCGACGCCGCCCGGCTGGAAAAGGAGCTGGCCCGGATCGGCTACGTACCCCAGCCGCTCGACATCGCCCTGCTCGACACCGGCGCCTCGGCCTGGGTCGGCACCCAACGCTATTTCACCGACTTCACCGGCCTCGACGGCTCCGCCACCCGGTTCCTGCTCGACCTCGGTATCCGCGTTATCGGCACCGACGCATTCAGCCTGGACGCGCCGTTCGCCGACATTATCGAGCGGTACCGCCGGACCGGCGACCCGGCCGTCCTCTGGCCCGCCCACGTCGCCGGCCGCGACACCGAGTACTGCCAGATCGAGCGGCTGGCCAACCTCGCCGCCCTCCCGCCGTACGGCTTCACCGTGAGCTGCTTCCCGGTCAAGATCGCCCGGGCCGGCGCCGGCTGGACCCGCGCCGTCGCCCACCTCCCCGGCTGACGCAGGCCCCGTGGCCGCCCGGCTATGGTCGGGGAGAAGTGGTCCCAGTGGCCGCTTTCTCGTGTGGTGACCTCTCGGCGTTGTGGTGACCTGTCGTTGCCCGTGCCGCCCGTGTGGTGACCTGTCGGCGTTGTGGTGACCTGTCGTTGCCCGTGCCGCCCGTGTGGTGACCTCTCGGCGTTGTGGTGACCTATCGGCCGCGGCTCCCGGCACTACGTCGGAGCGGCCCGCCGGGCGATTATTCTCCGTGATCGCGGGTGTGTTTTCCTCGGCTGCGACCGCCCCTAATGGTGCCAGGCCCACCACTGCGTCCACTGGGCCAACGGCGGTAGAACCGACCAGAACAACAGCGTACTGCTGTGGTCATCTCACTACCGCGTCGTACACCACAACGGCTGGGACGTACGGACAGCAAAGACGGGCTACCCGAGTTCCTACCACCCCAGATCAATCGACCCGGAGCAAAACCCATCCGACACCACCGACACCGAAAGCGAACAGCTTGAAAAGGAGTGTGGGAGCACCCGGGCAACCTCACCGAACGGGAGAGAAGGGTCGGTCAGCGGACCGTCGACTACCCGGCCGAGGCGGGAACCCGGGTCTACCACCTGTCGCTGGAGGTGACGACGGGCACGGTGGACGAGGACCCGCCGATGCTGGCGGTCATGGCGAGCGATGGTGGCCTGCGGCGGGAGCCCGGCGACGGGAGCTCGGCGATGCGCCGGGACGGCTGAGTGGTCGCAGCCGGTCGCAGGTACGCGGCGCATCGCAGGTACGCGGCGCATCGCAGGTATGCGGCGCATCGCGGGTGCTACGAGGCGGTGTGCGCCGTCGGAGGGGAGAGCCGCCGCGGTCGGGTTCCCGGCGTACTGCCCGGAGCGCCGGTTCCGGCTTGCGCGGGGCGCCTGGACCACCCTCACCCTGCACGCCGTTCGCTGAGCCACGCCGTCCACTGAGCCACGCTGTTCGCTGAGCCCGCGCCACCAGCGGGCAGAAGGTGGGTCACTAGCACGCTTTCTGTCCGCTCGTGGGAGATGCGGCCAAATTCACCCCGCGCTTTCCCGTCACGGTGCACCTACCCGGCCGTCATCCGGATACGGGACGGGGTCGGCCCGCGAGCGCCCACACGAACGGACCGAGAGGGGCATTCGAGATGAGCGAGCGTGAGATGGTGACGGTAACCACCCAGCGCGGGCACCCGGCCGGACGTCGTGCCGCCAGCCGCCGTACCGGGAGCGCGCGGTGATCGCGCTGCCGGTGCCGCGGACGGGCAGCCGGCCGCCGGTTGCGACGCGCTACGCGTGGCAGCGCACACCCCCGCCGGTCGTCGGCGGCTGGCTGCGGTGCGCCCGGGACGAGCCGAGCACCGGGCTGGTCTGCTGGCCGGACTTCTACCGGGACTGGCCGGATCATGCCCGCCGCGAGCTACACAAGGGCCGCACCCTGGGCATCGCGATCGGCGACGTCGACGGCCTGGCCGAGCACGTCGCGCAGGCGAACGTCGGCGACCCGGCGCTGTGGGGCCACCTGGCCGGCAACGAGCTGATGCGCCAGGCGGGCCTGCTGTCCCGCACCTGGCTGGCCGGGCGGCCGTGGCCGGCGGCGTGCCTGTCGACGTTCGGCGGGGACGAGATCGTGCTCGCGGCCGTGATCGGCCGGCCGGCCGAGTTCGTCGCGTCCGTCGGTGAGCTGCGCGACAGGCTGTCCGTCGCGCTGCCCCGGACGGTGTCGTGGGCGGTGAGCTGGCTGGTGCCCGGCGAGGTGCCCAACCTGCCGGACGCGGACTGGCCGGTCTGGCTTGGCAGGCACGTGCTCGGCCACATCGACCGGGCACTCTTCGTCAGCAAGGCGCGGCGGCGCGCGACCGGCGACCTCGGGCTCGGCTTTCTGGTGGTGACCGAGCCCGGCGCCGCGATCTGAGCCATTTGGACGGGCTCAGCCGGAGGCACCACGGCCAACGCCGGGCCGTGGTCCACCGTGCATGCCGAAGCGGCTCTCCCGGTACGCTCCACGCCGTTGTACGGTTGCGGAGGGGGAGATATGGCGCTCGGCAGAACGAAGGCGAGCTTCAACGACAAGGGCAGGGCTTTGCGTAAAGTCGTTTCTGCTGGTTCCCTCGACAGCCTGTCGCATTTCGGGCTCGGCCTGTTTCGGCCGCTGCCGTCAGGCCATACCGACGGACTAGACCGAACTGATGCCGGTCCAGATGTGTAGGTTGGAGAACCACTCATGTTCACGATACCTGAACCTGGCGATGTCTTATACAAACTAGTCGAGTACGTCATAGGCCCGGGATTGGTTCTAATGTTGCTCAAGTCTGCGGCGGCTATTCACTCTTGGTTCGTGTTTGCCAAGAAAACCAAAGAGTCGGCCACGCGAGTTTACGTCCGGATCCAGAGGGTGCCTAGCGGTCGGGTTGCGGCTGGCATAGTGGTTACGACATTGGTAGCTTCTGCGCAGGGACTGTGGCTCTTTGTGGCTTATGTAGGGGGGAATCTACTTTCTCTTAACTTCTCCAGCACGCACGGTCACCGCATCGAACTCCACTCGTTGGACGCGGTCCTCGGGTCGCTGCAATGGGATGCCATTTCGGGCACCTATGTTGTGGTGGCATTTGCGGCCATTTTCACATCATATATGCGCGGTCGGGTAGATGTGGACCAGCCACTGGTGGCCTTGTTGGCGCTCCCCTATGGTCTTGCTGGTTTTGGACTTTTGATGGTGCTGGGCATCAACGTCCTAAACGGAGGGCTGGGTTGGCTGCTCGAACAGGGATTCAAAGTTGACGGGCTCTGGATGGTTGGCCTGATTGTGGTCATCTGGCTGTATATCGGAAGCGCAGTGTTGGCAACCAACGCTTCAACGCTGGTTAGGGCAAGTTGGAGTGCATGATCACCGAGGGCGAATCGCCAACGCGACAGATTCCCTGAGATCTGCACACTGCAGACAGGTGCTTGTCTGCACGTACGGCGACTGCCTTTCTCGTCGAATAAACCATGGACTGGGACTACGATTCCGCAGTTCTACCGTGATGGAAACACCCGCCTTGGCAAGATGCAGATGCTGCTTCCGGTCGGCCTCGTCCGACGCGACCAGGTCGAGCTGGCGCTCGCTGTGGACCGACTTGACTCAGGCGTCTACCTGGGCAGGACCGTGCTCACGTTGGATTGAGCCTACAACAATGCGCGGCTCCTGACCAGGCCTGATACTGATTGGCTTCGGCCGTAGAAGCAGCGACGGCGACAAACCTTCTGGTTCATCGCCGTCAATCAAAAGCATGAAAACTAACAAAATGCAGGCCAACTCAGCAAGGTATCCGAACAGAGAGAAGCTGTAGCCGTCCGTGGCGGTACGTGGCGGGGCATCTGTTGTCAACCGCGTGCCGGTGGGCAGGAGTCGGAAGGGCTTCGCCTTCGCTGACGGCGCGGGCGGGCGTTCCTGGTGTCCCGCCCCGTCCCCCGTGGGTCAGGGGAGGTCGTCGCGGTGGACGTGGCGGCGGGCCACCAGCCAGCCGTCGCCGTCCGGCACCAGCTCGTCCTCGCACACGGTGCTCAGGTACAGCTCGGCTGGCTCGCCGAGCGAGGTTTCCACCAGCAGGACGTAGCTGCGGGTGGCCAGCGTCCCGTCGTCCCGCGGATCCACGGTGAGGTTCGTCATCAGGTGCCGCCGGGTCACCCCGCGCGCGGCCCGAAACGCGGCGAGCCGGCGGGTCGAGGCGCAGATCGTGTCCCGCCCACGCACCGGCCCGGGCAGCGCGTTGCTGCGGAACACCGCGTCCGGCGCGAACGTCACGCCGTAGCTGGCCAGGTCGCCGCCGTCCACCGCCTGCATCTGCCGGGCGTAGAGGTCCAGGACCTGCCGGTACAGCGCGGCCCGGTCGGTCGCCGCGGCCCGGTCAGTGGGAGCGCCCCGGTCGATCGTGGTCAGCGGCTCGGCCACGGCGGCTCCTCAGGGTTGGCGCCCGCGCGCCCGGCGGGCAGTCGGCCGCCAGCGTCCCGCGCCCCGCTCGCAAGCCGGTCGAGCCGTGCCGGAGCCGGCCGCCGGCTCCACCCCGGTTCGAGGGCGCTTCCAGGCTCGGTTGACATGGTCGGGGCACCGCCGCGCACCCCCCGCGGCGGAGCGTCGGGATGGGAGTGCGGGCGATGGCGGCCACCGAACCAGGGCCAGCGCTGGTCACCGGCGGTACCAGCGGCATCGGGCTGGCGGTGGCCCGCACGCTCGCCGGCCAGGGCCGCGGCGTCTACCTCTGCGCCCGTACCGCCGGGAACGTCGCCGCCACCGTCACGCGGCTACGGGACGAGGGCCTGGAGGTCGACGGCGCCGCCTGCGACGTCCGGTCCCGGGACGACGTCCGCGCACTGGTGCGCTCCGCCGTCGAGCGCTACGGCCCGGTCGACGTGCTGGTCAACAACGCCGGCCGCGGCGGCGGCGGGATCACCGCCGAGCTCGCCGACGAGATCTGGTACGACGTCATCGACACCAACCTCAACTCCGTCTTCCTGGTCACCCGTGAGGTGCTCGCCCACGGCGGCATGCTGGCCCGGCAGCGCGGCCGGATCATCACCATCGCCTCCACCGGCGGCAAGCAGGGGGTCGCGCTGGCCGCGCCGTACTCCGCCTCGAAGCACGGCGTCATCGGCTTCACCAAGGCGCTCGGCCTGGAGCTGGCCCAGCAGGGCGTGACGGTGAACGCCGTCTGCCCCGGCTACTGCGAGACGCCGATGGCCGAGCGGGTCCGGCAGGGGTACGCCGCCCACTGGGGCACCACCGAGGACGACGTGCTCAGCCGGTTCGAGGCCAAGATCCCGCTCGGCCGGTACACCACCGCCGAGGAGGTCGCCGGCCTGGTCGGCTACCTCGCCTCTGCGGCGGCGGCGGCCATCACCGCGCAGGCGATGAACGTCTGCGGCGGGCTCGGCAGCTACTGACCCAGCAGCGACGGACCAGGGAAGGAGCGACCGTGGCCACACCGAGACTCCGGCGGACCCGGCACATCGAGACGGTGGCCGCCCCGCCGCGCCGCGTCTACGACCTGATCGCCGACGTCACCCGCTGGCCGCAGATCTTCGGCCCCACAGTGAGCGTGCAGCGCCTCGACCCGCCGGGGGCCGGCGGCGCGGCCGCCGAGCGGCTGCGGATCTGGGCGCTCGCGAACGGCGAGGTGCGCGACTGGACCTCCCGCCGGGAGCTGGACCCGGCCGGGATGCGGATCCGGTTCCGGCAGGAGGTCGCCGCTCACCCGGTCGCCGCGATGGGCGGGCACTGGCAGGTCGTGCCGCGCCCCCACGGCGGCGCCCTGGTGGTCCTGGACCACGACTACCGCGCCGTGGACGACGACGAGGCGGCCGCCCGCTGGATCGAGCAGGCGATCGACCGCAACAGCGAGTCTGAGCTGGCCGCGCTGCGCGACACCGCCGAGATGGACGGTGGCCGGGACGAGATCTGGCTCTCCTTCGCCGACACGGTGGGGGTCGACGGCGCGGCCGAGGACGTGTACGAGCTCCTGGCCCGGGCGGAGCGATGGCCGCGGCGGCTGCCGCACGTGGCCCGGCTGAACCTGCGCGAGGACGTGCCCGGCATCCAGCACCTGGAGATGGACACCCGCGCCCCGGACGGCACGGTGCACACCACGTCGTCGGTGCGGGTCTGCGTGCCGCACAGCCATATTGCCTACAAGCAGCTCGTCATGCCCGCGGTGCTGCGGGCGCACACCGGCCGCTGGACCATCGCGGTGAGCGGGGACGGCGTGCTCGCCACCTCGGAGCACACCGTCGTGCTCAGGCCGGAGACGATCGCCGAGCGGCTGGGGCCGGGGGTGTCGCTGGCCGAGGCGCGGACCAGGGTCCGGCACGCGCTGGGCACCAACAGCCGGGCCACGCTGGGCCGGGCCAAGGCGTTCGCCGAGGCGCGCCGGCTGCGGCGGGCGGCGTGACCGCCCCGGACGCCGTCCGGCCGGGGAGCGTCGAGCTGGGCGCCGTCTGGCCGGACGGGTTGGGCGAGCTGGTGTGGCCGGCCGGGTCGGCGGACGTGCTGGCTCGGCTGGCGGCCGAGGCGTGGCCGGACCGGGTGGCGGTGCGCGCCGGCGACCGTACGGTCACCTTCGCCGAGCTGGACGCCCAGGTCACCCGGTGGGCCGGCGTGCTGCGCGGGCTGGTTGGGGAGGGCGCGGTGGTGGCCGTCGCCGCCGTACCGGGGGTGGAGCTCCCGGCGGCGTACCACGGGGTGATCCGCAGCGGCAACGTGGTGGCGCCGGTCAACCCGCTGCTGCCCGAGCCGGCCTGGCCGCGGCTGCTCGGCGCGGTCCGGGCCCGGGCGGTGCTGCTCGGCCCCGAGCTGGCCGCCCGGCTCGGTCCGGCGCTGCGCACCCTGCCCCACCTTCACCACATCCTGCCCCTCGACCCCGCCCAGAGCCCCACCCACCTCCCGCCTCGATCATCGAGTTGTTGCCGTCAACGGAGATCAACTAGTGACAACAACTCGATGATCGTCGGGATGGGGGAGCTGGCCGCGATCATGTTCACCAGCGGGAGCACCGGCCCGGCCAAGCCGGTCGGGCTGACCCACCGCAACCTCACGGCCGGCGCCGCGCAGGTCGGCGTCGCGCACGGGCTGTCCGCCGGGTCGGTCGTGCTCAACGGGCTGCCGATCTACCACCCGATGCACCTCAACGCCGGGCTGCTGGCGGGGGTGACCCAGGTGCTGGCGGGGAGCCCGGACCCGGCGGCGGCGGTACGGACGGCCGAGCGGCACCGGGCCAGCCACTTCTACGCGCTGCCGGTCCAGCTCGCCAGGCTGGCGGCGCATCCGGAGCTGGACCGGCTGCGGATGCCGACCGTGCGGGTCGCGGCGACCGGCGGGCTCGCGCTGCCACCGTCCACTGTGGACCGGCTGGTGGGGCGGTTCGGGTTCGCGCTGCTGCGGGGCTACGGGCTGACCGAGACGGCGGGCCTGGCCCACTCCGAGCTCGCTTGCTCCGGGCTGGCCCGATCTGGGCTGGCCCGATCTGGGCTGGTACGGCGGCCGGGGCCGGGGCCGGTCGGGCCGGCGCTGCCCGGCGGCGAGACCCGGGTTGTCGACCTGGAGACGGGGGCGGTGCTGGCGGCGGGGCAGGTGGGCGAGGTGCGGGTGTGCGGGCCGCAGGTGTTCGCCGGCTACGCCGACCGGCCGGGGGAGTCGCCGGTCGACCCGGACGGCTGGTTCGGGACGGGGGACGCCGGCTACCTCGACGCCGACGGGTGCCTGCACGTGCTCGACCGGGTCGCCGACCTGTTCCGGTGCGGCGGCGAGCTGGTCTCGCCGTCGTCGCTGGAACGCGGGCTGGACGGGCTGGCCGCTGTCCGCGAGTGCGCCGTCCTGGGCTGGGCCGGCGACGGGGCTGACCCCGTCGAGGGCGCCGTGCCGGCGGCGTTCCTGGTGCTGGCCGAGGATGGCGACCCGGCGGGGGTGCTCGCGGCGGCGAACGCCGCCCTGCCGCCGTCCCAGCGGATCCGGCGGGTCGAGGTGCTGGCCGAGCTGCCCCGCCTGCCCAACGGCAAGCTCGCCCGGACCGCCCTCCGGGCCCGGCTCGCCACGGCCGGGGCGGACGGGAGCCCTGACAGTGCTCACTGACGTGGCCGTGGGGCGCCTCGCTGCCGACGAGGCCCGGCTGGTGGCCGCGGCCCACGCCCTGGCCGGCGAGCGGGACAACCGGCTGCACCCGGAGGTGGCGGCGACGCTGGCCGCGAGCGGCTTCGCGCGGCACCTGGTGCCGGCGCGATGGGGCGGGGTGGCCGGGACGTTCACCGACCTGGCCGCGGCGATGGCCCGGGTGGGGGAGGGCTGCGCTTCGGCGGCGTGGTGCGCGGGGGTGTATGCGATCGCCGGCCGGCTGGGGGCGCACCTGCCGGTCGAGGGCCAGCAGGACTTGTGGGGCGAGGGGCCGGACGTCCGGATGGCCGCGTGCATCGTGCCGGCGCCGGGCTTTCGGGCCGAGCCGGCGGCGTGCGGGTGGCGGCTGTCGGGGGCGTGGCCGTTCGCCAGCGGGGTGGACCACGCCGAGTGGGTCTTCGTGGGGGCGCCGGTGCCGGGGGAGCCCGGGCCGGACGACGCGGCAGGTGGGCCGCCGCCGTACCGCTTCTTCGCGGTGCCGCGCCGCGCGGTGACGGTCGCCGGCGACTGGGACAACGTCGGGCTGGCCGCGACGGGCAGCGCCACGGTGCGGCTGGACGGGGCGTGGGTGCCGGAGCACCGGACGTTCCGGTACGACGACCTGCTGGCCGGGCGCGCGGTCGGCTCGGCGGCGCGGTGCCACGGGGCGCCGTACAAGCTGGTGAACGGGCTGCTGTTCGTGGCGCCGGTGCTGGGGGCGGCCCGGGGGGCGCTGGCGGCGTGGACGGCGTACGTCGCGGCCAAGCGGGAGGTGACCGGGCAGCGAACGCGGGACAAGGTGCCGGTGCGGGTGGCGGTGGCGCGGTCGGCGGCGGAGCTGGACGCGGCGGGCTTCCTGCTGGACCGGGCCGCCCGGGCGGCCGACGACGGTGCTTCGGGTACCGAGGCCGAGCTGGCGCTGGTGCGCAGCCCGCGCGACTTCGCGGTCGCGGCCGAGCTGGTGTGCGCGGCGGTGGACCGGCTGCTCGCGGCGGGCGGGGCCCGGGGGCAGGCCCGGACCAACGTCGTCCAGCGGGCCTGGCGGGACGCGCACGCGGCGGCGGGGCACGTCGTGTTGCAGCTCGACAGCGTTGCCGGGCCGTACGCGGAGCACGTCTTCGACCGCGCCTGACGCGTATGTGGGCCAAGCTCATGTGGTCACCTCTGCGCCGTGTGGTGACCTCTTGGGGTCCCGCGGCAACGACAGGTCACCACTGCGCCGAAAGGTGACCACACCGGGAGGTGGGGTCAGTGGACCGAGCCGAGCAGGTCGCGGATCTCGGTCTCGACGTCCTGCGTGGCCACGAACAGCAGCTCGTCGCCGGCCTCGAGGGGGTCGTCAGCGGTCGGCACGATGACCCGGCCGCCGCGCAGGATTGCCACCAGGGCCGCATCGCGCGGCAGCGCCACATCCCGGACCGGCTGGCCGACCACATGCGCGTCCTCGGCCAGGGTCAGCTCGACCAGGTTGGCCTGGCCCTGCCGGAAGGTCATCAGCCGGACCAGGTCGCCCACCGAGACCGCCTCCTCGACCAGGGCCGCCAGCACCCGCGGGGTGGACACCGCGACGTCCACCCCCCACGACTCGGTGAACAGCCACTCGTTGCGCGGGTCGCTGACCCTGGCCACCACCCGGTTGACCGCGAACTCGGTCTTGGCCAGCAGCGAGACCACCAGGTTGACCTTGTCGTCGCCGGTCGCCGCCACCACGACGTCGCAGTTCTGCAGGCCGGCCTCCTCCATGCTGGTCACCTCGCAGGCGTCCGCCAGCACCCACTCCGCGCCCGGCACGATCTCCCGCTTCATGTTGGTCTCGTCGCGCTCCAGCAGCATCACATCGTGCCCGTTCTCGACCAGCTCGGCGGCGATGGAACGGCCGACCGCGCCGGCCCCGGCGATGGCGACCCGCATCAGTACGCTCCCTCCGGCGGCTGGCCAGCGGCTGACCGGACCCGCTCGGCGACCTCGTCGGTGAGCACGAAGTGCAGCGTGTCGCCCTGTTGGAGCACGGTGCCGGCGTGGACCAGGAGGCCCTCGCCGAACCGGGTCAGGAACGCCACCCGGGCACCGACCGCGGCCTCCAGCTCGGTCAGCCGGTGCCCGATCCAGCCCTCATGTACGACGATCCGCACCAGCGCCACCGCACCGGTCGGGTCCCGCCACTCCTCGCCGTCCTCGGCGCCGATCAGCGCGCGCAGCGTCTCCCCGGTGGCCCACGGCACGGTGGCGATGGTCGGGATCCCCAGCCGCTCGTAGACAGCGGCCCGTTTCGGGTCGTAGATCCGGGCCACCACATGGTCGACCCCGAACGTCTCCCGGGCCACTCGTGCCGAGATGATGTTGGAGTTGTCCCCGCTGCTCACCGCGGCGAACGCGCCGGCCCGCTCGATTCCCGCCTCAACCAGCGTCTGCCGGTCGAAGCCGAGGCCGGTCACCTGTGTGCCGGCGAAGTCCGGCCCGAGCCGGCGGAACGCCGCCGGGTTCTGGTCGATGATCGCGACCGAGTGGCCGGCATCCTCCAGCCGATGTGCCAGGCTCGACCCCACCCGGCCGCAGCCCATGATCACGATGTGCACGGCCTCGTGCCTCCACAGTCCCGATCCCGACCCGGTCGCACGGTACACGGCGGCATGCTGGATGGCAGTCGGCGGTGCCACCGTACGATCGGCCGGGTGTCCTGGCTGACAGACCTGACCAAGCGGCTCGTCCTCGGCCGCCCGCTGCGTAGCGACCGGCTGCACGACACGCTGCTGCCCAAGCGGATCGCGCTGCCCGTGTTCGCCTCCGACGCGCTGTCGTCGGTGGCGTACGCGCCGGAGGAGATCCTCGCCACCCTCGCCGTCGCGGGGCTGTCGGCGTACGCGCTGTCGCCGTGGGTCGGTCTTGCCGTGGCCGTGGTGATGCTCACCGTCGTGGCGTCGTACCGGCAGACCGTGCACGCCTACCCCAGCGGCGGCGGCGACTACGAGGTGGCGACCACCAACCTGGGCCGCACCTTCGGCATGGTGGTGGCCGCCGCGCTGCTGGTCGACTACACCCTGACCGTCGCCGTGTCGGTCTCCTCCGGCGTGGACAACCTGGCCTCGGCGGTGCCGTCGCTGGAGCCGCACCGGGTGGGGATCGCGGTGGTGCTGGTGGTCGTGCTCACCGCGCTGAACCTGCGCGGGGTGCGTGAGTCGGGCAGCGCCTTCGCCATCCCCACCTACGGGTTCATGGTCGCGGTGCTCGGCATGATCGGGTACGGGCTGTTCCGGCGCTACGTGCTCGGCTCTGACCTGCCCGCCGAGAGCGCGCATTTCCAGATCCAGACCACACACTCCTTCACCGGGCTCGCGATGGCCTTCCTGGTGCTGCGCGCGTTCTCGTCCGGCTCGGCCGCGCTGACCGGGGTCGAGGCGATCAGCAACGGCGTGCCGGCGTTCCGGCGGCCGAAGAGCCGCAACGCCGCGACCACCCTGCTGATGCTCGGCCTGATCGCGGTGACCATGATCATCGGCATCATCACGCTGGCGCTGGTCACGCATGCCAAGGTGATCGACGAACACGACAGCACGGTACGGCTGGCCGGCGCGCCGGACGGCTACCACCAGAAGACGCTGATCGCGCAGGTCGGGCAGGCGGTGTTCAGCAACTTCACGCCCGGCTTCTACTTCCTGGCCGCGACCACCGCGCTGATCCTGGTGCTGGCCGCGAACACGGCGTTCAACGGCTTCCCGGTGCTCGGCTCGATCCTGGCCAGGGACAAGCTCCTGCCGCACCAGCTCCGCACTCGCGGCGACAAGCTGGCCTTCAGCAACGGCATCGTGCTGCTGGCTGGTGCCGCGGTGGTGCTGATCCTGGCCTTCGACGCCGACGTCAACCGGCTCATCCACCTCTACATCGTGGGGGTGTTCGTCTCCTTCACCTGCAGCCAGGCCGGCATGATCCGGCACTGGAACCGGCAGCTTCGCACCGAGAAGGACCCGTCCGCCCGGCGCCGGATGCGCCGCTCGCAGGCCATCAACACCTTCGGGCTCGCGTTGACCGGCGCGGTCCTGGTGGTCGTGCTGATCACCAAGTTCCTGCTCGGCGCATGGATCGCGATCGTGGAGATGGTCCTGATCTTCTTCGTCATGCGGGGCATCCGGCGGCACTACGACCGGGTGGCGGCCGAGCTGGTGCCGACCGACAAGCTGCACCTGCTGCCGGCCCGGAACCACGCCGTCGTGCTGGTCAGCCAGGTCCACAAGCCGACCCTGCGGGCGCTAGCCTACGCCCGGGCCACCCGGCCGGACACGCTCACCGCGCTGACCGTCAACGTCGACGACGTGGACACCCGCGAGCTGCTGGCGGCCTGGGAACGGCGTGGGCTTCCGGTGCCGCTGACCGTGATCGAGTCGCCGTACCGGGAGATCACCAAGCCGATCCTCTCCTACGTCAAGCGGATCCGCCGGGAGAGCCCGCGCGACCTGGTCACTGTCTTCATCCCCGAGTACGTCGTGGGCCGCTGGTGGGAGCAGCTCCTGCACAACCAGACCGCGCTGCGGCTGAAGAGCCGGCTGCTGTACATGCCGGGCGTGATGGTGACCAACGTGCCGTGGCAGCTCGAGTCGTCCGAGCGGGCGGTGGACCGCGGCAGCCGGATCCAGGCAGGCGACGTACGGCGCGGCGTGGAGCCGGAGACCCGGCCCAGCACGCCGACAAAGGCTGGCCGGCCGCGCGACCAACGCGAATGAGCCGGCCCGTATCCAGGTCCGGCTCGCCTGCGCCGGGCTCGCCTGGGCCGGGCTCGGCAGGTTCGGCCAAGCCCGCCCGGCCGCCCGGGCCATGGCTCGGCCGTGAGGTCGAGCTGGCGGTGGGGCCGGTGGCGCACGGCGGGCACTGCGTGGCCCGGCCGGTCGGCGATCCCGGCGGGCGGGTGGTCTTCGTCCGGCACGCGCTGCCCGGCGAGCGGGTGCTGGGCCTGGTCACCGAGGACACCGGCGGGTCGTACTGCCGGGCCGACGCCATCCGGGTGCTCGCGGCGTCGCCGGACCGGGTGCCGCCACCCTGTGCGCACGCCGGCCCGGGCCGGTGCGGCGGCTGCGATTTCCAGCACGCGAGCGGACCGGCCCAGCGGGCGCTCAAGACGGCCGTGCTGCGCGAGGCGCTGGCCCGGCTGGGCGGCCTGCCGGCCGACGTGCTTGCCTCCAGGTCGCTGGCCGTTGAGGTGGAGGAGCTGCCCGGCGGGTTGCTGGGCTGGCGGACCAGGGCGAGGTTCGCGGCGACCCAGGACGGCTGGCTCGGGCTGCGCCGGCACCGCTCGCACGATGTCGAACCGCTCGACCACTGTCCACTCACGACGGACGAGGTGCGCGCCGCGGGTGTCCTCGGCCGGCGCTGGCCGGGGGCTGGGACGGTGGAGGTGGTCGCGGCGCCCAGCGGGCTGGCGGTGCTGGAGACGCCGCGCGCCGCCCACGCCAGGCCGCGGCGGACCGGTCCCGCGGTGCTGGTCGAGCACGCCGCCGGGCGGGACTGGCAGGTCTCCGCCACCGGGTTCTGGCAGGTCCACCCGGCCGCGGCCGACGTCCTGGCCGGCTGCGTGCGGTCGATGCTGCGGCCCGTCCCGGGGGAGCGGGCGCTGGACCTGTACGCCGGGGCCGGGCTGTTCGCCGGGGTGCTGGCGACCGCCGTGGGCGAGGCCGGGCGGGTGCTCGCCGTGGAGGCAGACCCGGTCGCGGTCCGGGACGCCACCGCTAACCTGGCCCGGTACCCCTGTGCGTCGGTCCGCCACGCTCGGGTCACGCCGCGGCTGCTGGCCGGGCTGGCGGGCCAGGACGGGCTGGACCTCCGGCCAGACCTGGTAGTGCTCGACCCGCCGCGGGCCGGGGCCGGCCAGCAGGTCATGGCCGCGGTGTGCGGGCTCGGGGCCCGGGCCGTGGTGTACGTCGCCTGCGATCCGGCGGCGCTGGCCAGGGACCTGCGCCGGGCCGCCGAGCACGGCTACCAGCTTGCCGGGCTGCGCGCGTTCGACCTGTTCCCGATGACCCATCACCTGGAGGCGGTGGCCCTGCTGGAGCGCTGACCGCCATCCGGCCCGCCTCCGTCCGGCGATCATCGAGTTGTTGAGGGCGTAGAAGATCATTTAGCCCCGTTAGCTCAATGATCGCCGGGAGAGGGCGGGAGAGGGCGGGGGATGCGGGGGTGGAACGGGGGTGGGGGCACGGTGCAGGGGAAGCCGGACGGTGAACGTCGCACCCTCGCCGGGCGCGGTGTCCAGCATGACGGTGCCGCCGTGCGCGGCCACCAGAGCGGCGACGATGGACAGCCCGAGACCGGCGCCGCCGCGGGTCCGGCTGCGGGCGGCGTCCGCCCGGTAGAACCGCTCGAACACCCGCGCCGCGTGCTCGGGTGCGAGCCCCGGCCCGTCGTCGGACACGGCCAGCTCGGCCGTGGCGCCGGCCACGCCGACCCGGACGGTCACCGTGCTCCCGGCCGGGGTGTGGGTGACGGCGTTGGACAGCAGGTTCGCGATCACCTGCCGCAGCCGGGCCTCGTCGCCGAGCACCACCGGCGGCGCGTCGTCAGAGCCGGCCACCTCGAGGTGGACCCGGTGCCCCGGCGCTACCGCCGGGCCGTCGTGCACCGCGTCGGCGGCCAGCTCGAGCAGGTCGACCGGGCGCCGTTCCAGGGGCCGCTGCTGGTCCAGCCGGGCGAGCAGCAGCAGGTCCTCGACCAGCACGCCCATCCGGGTGGCCTCGCTCTCGATCCGGTCCATCATCCGGCCGACGCCGCCGTGGTCCGGCACCCCGCCGTGCCGGTACAGCTCGGCGAAGCCGCGGATCGAGGTCAACGGCGTGCGCAGCTCGTGGCTGGCGTCGGCGACGAACCGGCGCATCCGCTCCTCCGAGGCACGCGCGCCGGCCTCGGAGACGCGCTGCGCGGAGAACGCCGACTCGACCTGGGCCAGCATGGTGTTCAGCGCCGCGGCCAGCCGGCCGACCTCGGTGCGCTCGGACAGCTCCGGCACCCGGCGGGTCAGGTCGCCGGCCGCGATCGCCTCGGCCGTGGTCTCCACCTTGACCAGGCCGCGCAGGCTGGAGCGCACCACGCCGTACCCCAGCGCGCCGAACGTGACCAGCACCGCCAAGCTGACCACGACGTCCACCCAGACCAGCCGGCTCACCGTGCCGTCCACCTGCTCCAGGCTGTAGCCGACGGTGAGCGTGCCGGCGCCGTTGTCCGCCGGCGTGACCAGCACCCGCCAGGAGTGGCCCGGCCCGGCTGGCGGCACGGTGTGCGCCCGGTCGGCGAGCCCGGCTGCTGTCTCGGTGGTGAGGGTCGGCAGCAGTGGTGCGCTCTGGTTCGAGCCGGCTGGCACCTGCAGGTCGCCGCCGCCGATCCGGTTGCCGGCCGGGTCGGTGAGCAGGGTGAAGAATCCCGTGTTCAGCGTTGGCCGGTAGGAGCTACCGTCCGGCGGCTGGCTGCCCGTGGGCGGTGAGTGACCGTGCTTGGGCTGTTCGCCGATGCTGTGCGTGGTCGCGGTGAGCTGGGCGTCCACGCGGCTCAGCAGCTGGGCGCGCAGCATGGTGGTGCCGACGAAGCCGATCACCACCAAGGCCAGCGCGACCAGGACGAGCAGCGCGGCGACCAGCTTCACCCGCAGCGGCGTGTTCGCCGGGGCGGCCCGCACCGCCCGCACCGCCCGCACCGCCCGACCGAGCCGGCCCAGCCGGGCTCTCACCGTCGTTCCCTCACCTGCGAGCCCTCACCCGCGGGGCAGCCGCATCGTGTAGCCGACGCCACGCAGAGTGTGGATCAGACGTGGCTCGGTCGTGTCGATCTTCTTGCGCAGGTACGACACGTAGGACTCCACGATCGAGGTGTCGCCGCCGAAGTCGTAGTTCCAGACGTGGTCCAGGATCTGCGTCTTCGACAGCACCCGGCCGGCGTTGGCCATCAGGTAGCGCAGCAGCTTGAGCTCGGTCGGCGACAGCGAGACCGGCTCGCCGGCCTTCCACACCTCGTAGCTGTCCTCGTTCAGCTCGACGTCGGCGAGGGTGCGCCGGGTCAGGGTGGCGCCAGGGCCGGTGCCGCCGTGCAGCCGGCGCAGCACCGCGCGTATCCGGGCCACCACCTCCTCCAGGCTGAACGGCTTGGTCACGTAGTCGTCCCCGCCGAGGGTCAGCCCGGTGACCTTGTCCTCGGTGGCGTCCCGGGCGGTCAGGAAGAGCACCGGCGTGCGGGTGCCCTCGCCGCGTAGCCGGCGGACGACGGCGAACCCGTCCATGTCGGGCAGCATCACGTCCAGCAGCACCAGGTCGGGCCGGAACCGGTGCGCCTCGGTGAGCGCGTCCTGCCCGTTGCCCGCGGTGGCCACCTCGAACCCGGCGTACCGCAGGCTGGCCGACAGCAGCTCGACGATGTTCGGCTCGTCGTCCACGACGAGCAGCCGCGCCTCCGGGGTGCCGGTTCCTGGCTGGACCATCGACGTGCTCCCTCTCGGTACGCGGCCGCCGGGCCCTGGCGACACGATCAGGGTGCCCGCTCCGGCTGGCCTCCCGCTGAGTGTCTCCTGGGAGCTCCCTGGGAACGACCCGCCCGACAGGTGGACCCGCTACGGCGTCCGGCCGGTGAGCCGGTGCGGCTCACGGAGCACGACGGCGACCGCGCCGAGCACCTCGGAACGGTCGCCGAGCTCGCCGGCCACCACCTGGACGGCGGCCACCGCGGGCGGGATGGCGACCCGGCGCAGCGCCGACCGGATCGGCTCCAGCAGGATCTCGCCGGCCCGGCCGAGCTCGCCGCCGATCACCACCCGTTCCGGGTTGACCAGGTTGACCAGGCTGCCCAGCGCCACGCCGACGTGCGTACCGGCGTCGGCCACGATCCGCCGGCAGGCGCCGTCGCCCTCGCGGGCCAGCGCGATGAGCTGGGCCAGGCCGGCCACCTCCGGGTGGGTGCGCCGCAGCATCGCGACCAGCGCGTTGCCGCCCGCCACCAGGTCCAGGCAGCCGCGGTTGCCGCACCGGCACACGTCGCCGTGCTCGTCCAGCGTGATGTGCCCGAGCTCGCCGGACGTGCCGGCCGCGCCGCGGAACAGCCGGCCGTCCAGGATCAGCCCGCTGCCGATGCCGGTCGCGGCCTTGACGTACGCCATCGTGGAGATGCCGCGGCCGGCGCCCCAGAGGTGCTCGGCGAGGGCGCCGAGATTGGCGTCGTTGTCCACCAGCACCGGCCGCCCGAGCCGGTCGGCAAGCTCCGGGCCGGGGTGGATTGCCGCCCACTCCGGCAGGATGGTCGGCGCGCTCACCCGGCCGGTGAGCTGGTCGATCGGCGCCGGCAGGCCGAGCCCGACGCCGAGCACGTCGACCGGCCCGAGGCCGGTCTCCGCCAGTGCCCGGCCGACCATCTCGGTGGCC
>DATILL010000041.1:0-24943 GCA_035476575.1 Mycobacteriales bacterium | reverse complement strand
CTGCGGACACCACCACCGCGTCGTACACCACAACGGCTGGGACGTGAGAATAGCCCACGACGGGCTACCCGAATTTCTACCACCACGCACAATAGACCCAGAACGAAAACCCATCCGCCACCACCGACACCGAAAACGAGCCGCATGAAAAGGGATGAGGTCGCTGCCGCGCTGCCGGACTCGGCGCGGCACCCGGCCGCGGCCGGTCGGGCCCCGGTTCAGCACCAACCCCAACGTCGGGCGCCGCCGCACCCGGGGTCACGAAGCTGGGATGGAGCCGTGGTCCGGGCGGTCAGCTCAACCCGGTGCCGACCAGATGGCCGACGCCGAAGGTGGCCGACGCCGCCAGCATCCCGAGCAGGAGCTGCCGGCCCCCGCTGTACCACCAGGTGCGGCTGGTGTACCCGGACACGATCGCGCCCGCCGTGAACAGCCCGGTCACCGCCACCAAGCCGGCCGCCACCAGGCTGTGCAAGCCGAGCAGGTACGGGAGCAGCGGTAAGAACGCCCCGATCGTGAACGAGACGAACGAGGAGAACGCCGCCGTCCACGGCGAGGGCAGGTCGTCCGGGTCGAGGCCAAGCTCCTCCCGGGCGTGCACCCGCCAGGCCTGGTCGGGATCCCGGGAGAGCTGCTCGGCCACTGCCCAAGCGATCTCCTTGTCCACCCCGCGACGCTCGTACATCAGGGCCAGCTCGCGCATCTCGGCCTCCGGCCGGGCTCTGATCTCGCGCTGCTCCACCGCGATCTCGGCGTGCGCGAGCTCGCGCTGGCTGGCCACCGAGGTGTACTCGCCGGTGGCCATCGAGATCGCGCCGGCCACCAGGCCAGCCAGCCCGGTCAGCACGATGGTGCGCTGCCCGACGTTGCCGCCGGCCACCCCGGCGATCAGCGCGAAGTTGCTGACCAGCCCATCCATCACCCCGAACACCGCCGGGCGCAGCCAGCCGCCGGTGACGTCGCGGTGCTCGTGATGGATCTCGGCGGAGCCGGTGGCCGACCGGGCGGCGTGATCAGCGTTCACGGTCCGAGGGTACGGCCTCGGTCGCCGGCTTTGCCTCGGGCTCCGTCCCTGTCGCCGCCTCGGCCTCTATCTCGGCCCCTGTCTCGGCCCCTGTCTCGGCGTTGGTCGCTGTCTCGGCCGCCGCATCGGCCCCGGGTGGCGCCGGTTCGACGTCGGTCTCGCGCGGCCCGCGGCGTACGACGAAGAACACCGCCGCGCCCAGGAAGACCAGCAGCGCGGTCCAGTTGTTCAGCCGGAGACCGAGCAGGTGGTTGGTGTGGTCGATGCGCAGCGCCTCGATCCAGAACCGGCCCACGCAGTACGCCATCACGTACAGCGCGAACGCCCGGCCCCGACCGAGCCGGAACCGCCGGTCCGCGACGATCACCAGCCCGGCCACGGCCAGATCCCACAGTGACTCGTAGAGGAAGACCGGGTGGTACGCCTGTGCCCCCGCGACCGTGCCCTCCTTGCCCGGGTCGATCTCGATCCCCCACGGCAGTGTGGTCGGCCGGCCGAACAGCTCCTGGTTGAAGTAGTTGCCCCACCGGCCGATGGCCTGCGCGATCACGATCCCGGGGGCCAGCGCGTCAGCCATCGGCGCGAGCCGGATGCCCCGCCGCCGGCAGCCGATCCAGGCGCCCACCCCGCCGAGCGCGATCGCGCCCCAGATGCCCAGGCCGCCCTGCCAGATCTTGACCGCGTCCAGCGGGCGCTGGCCCGCGCCGAAGTACAGCTCGGGGTCGGTGAGCACGTGGTAGAGCCGGCCCCCGACCAGCCCGAAGATGACAGCCCACACCGCGATGTCCATGACCGTGCCGGGCTGGCCGCCGCGGGACACCCAGCGGCGTTCACCCAGCCAGACGGCGACCACGATGCCGGCGATGATGCACAGCGCGTAGGCCCGGATCGGGACCGGCCCCAAGTGCCAGACGCCCTGCGACGGGCTCGGTAGGGAGGCGAGCAGCACCGGCCCACCGTACGGCGTCCGCGCCCTGCCGCCGAACCCGCCCCACCGTCGAACCCGCACTGGCGCTGAGCTCGTACCCAGCGTTTTGCGGCCGGGTGGTTTCCGGGCGGGGTACCGGCGGATTACTGTCCCCGGCATGAACGATGTGACGCGGGCCACGGCGGCGATCATCGGAGACCCCGAAGGGCGTGTGCTGCTGGTCCAGCAGAACCACGGCCATCGGCACTGGGGTCTCCCCGGCGCCCACATCGAGCCCGCTGACCTGCCCACCGACGCGGTGGTCCGCGAGGTGCGCCGGGAGACCGGCCTGGAGACGCAGGTGGTGGGCCTGGTCGGGCTCTACCACCTGACCGGCGGCGACGACGAGCTGCCCGACCTGCTCACCTACGCGTTCCAGTGCGAGGTGGTCAGCGGCGAGCCCGTGCTGAACCAGCACCAGCACGGCCGGATCGGCCATCTCGGCTGGCACGCCCCGCACGCGGCGCCCAGCCCGGCGACGGCGACCGCGGCGGCGGTGCTGGCCGACCTCGCCGCCGGCAACACCGGAGTGGTCCGGCACCTGTCCCGCTGACCGTCCGCCACGGCGGTGCCGGTACCCGGCAGCTGCCGCTCACCAGACCCTGATCGAGCGTGCACACTGGGCCGGTGACCATACGCATGGTGGGGGTCGAGGAAGAGTTCCTGCTTCTCGACCCGGACACCGGACGAGTCCGGCCGGCAGCGCCCCTGATCATGCCGAGTGCCCCCGTCGACGCCCAGCAGGAGATCACCCGGGAGCAGATCGAGGTCGGCACGCCGCCCCTCATCAGCCTGGCGGAGCTGCGGGCCAGCCTGCTGCGGTTGCGCCGGGCCACCGCCGCAGCCGCCCGGAGCGCGGGGGTCGCGATCGCGGCCCTGGCCACCAGCCCGCTGCCCGCCACGCCGACCACGACCGGCGACGAGCGATACCGGCAGATCGTGCGACGCTACGCCCGGACCGGACGCGAGCAGCTCACCTGCGGCTGCCACGTGCACGTCTCCGTCCGGTCGCGGGCCGAGGCCGTCGGTGTGCTGGACCGGATCCGGCCCTGGCTGGGCTGCCTGATCGCGATCTCCGCCAACTCGCCGTTCTGGCAGGGCGAGGACACCGGGTACGCGAGCTGGCGTACCCAGCTCTGGCAGCGTTGGCCGTCGGCGGGACCGACCGAGCTGTTCGGCTCGGTCAAGGCGTACGACGACCTGGCCAACGCGCTGACCGCCAGCGGGACGATCCTGGACCGCAAGATGCTCTACTTCGACGCCCGCCCGTCCGAGCACCTGCCGACGATCGAGGTACGGGTGGCCGACGTCTGCCTGTCGGTCGACAACGCCGTGCTCGTGGCCGGGCTGGTCCGGGCGCTGGTCGCCACCGCGGCCGGCGAGTGGGCCCGGGGCGTGCCGCCGGTTCCGGCCCGGTCCGAGCTGCTGCGGATGGCCCAGTGGCAGGCGTCGAAGTCGGCCCTGGAGGGCGACCTGGTCGACGTGGTCAACCGCCAGCCGGTGCCGGCCGAGATGCTGCTGGCCGAGCTGACCAGGCACGTCAAGGTCGAGCTGGACCGGGCCGGGGACACCACGCTGGTCGCCGCCGGGCTGAGGCGGCTGCTCCGCGAGGGCACGGCGGCCGTCCGGCAGCGCGCGGCGTACGCCCGCCGCGGCGACCTCGTCGACGTGGTCCGCGACGCCATCGAGGCCACCGTCGCCGGCTGACCCGGGCAGGAAGGTCAGCGGCGGCGGACGCCGGCGGCGAGGTCGGCGGCCAGCTTCGCCGCCGCGGCCACGCCGGCCGCCTCATCCGGGGCGTCGAGCAGCGTCCGGACGAACGCCGAGCCGACGATCACCCCGTCGGCGAACGCCGCGACCTCGGCGGCCTGGTCGCCGTTGGCCACCCCGAGCCCGACCGCGACCGGGGTCTTGGTGGCAGCCCGCACCCGGCCTACCAGCTCCGGTGCGGCGGTGCTGACGACGTCCCGGGCGCCGGTCACGCCCATCGTCGAGGCGGCGTACACGAAGCCGCGCGAGACCTGCGCGATTGTGGCGATCCGCGCGTCGGTGGACGACGGCGCCACCAGGAACACCGGGTCGACACCGTGCGCGGCGGTGGCGGCCAGCCACGGCCCGGCCTCCTCCGGCGTGAGGTCCGGCGTGATCACCCCGGCCCCGCCCACGGCGGCCAGGTCGGCGGCGAAAGCGTCCACGCCGTACTGCTCGACCGGGTTCCAGTACGTCATCACCAGCGTGGGGACGCCGATGGCCGCCACCGCCTCGACGGTACGCAGCACGTCCGTGACCCGGGTGCCGGCGGCCAGCGACCGGTCCACCGCGGCCTGGATGGTCGGCCCGTCCATCAGCGGGTCGGAGTACGGCAGGCCCACCTCGACCACGTCCACCCCGGACCGCACCATCGCGGCCAGCGCGGCCACCCCGCCGTCGTACGACGGAAAGCCGGCCGGCAGGTAGCCGACCAGCACCGACCGCTCCTCGGCCTGGGCCGCCGCGAAGACGTCAGCCAGGGTGCTCATCAGCTCTCCAGCAGGCCGAAGTAGCGGGCGGCGGTGTCCATGTCCTTATCGCCGCGCCCGGACACGCAGACCAGGATGACTGCGGCCGGCCCGAGCTCACGGCCGAGCAGCACCGCCCCGTGCAGGGCGTGCGCCGTCTCGATCGCCGGGATGATCCCCTCGGTGCGGCTGGCCAGGGCCAGCGCCCGCATCGCCTCGTCGTCGGTCACCGGGTGGTACTCCGCCCGGCCGGTGTCATGCAGCCAGGCGTGCTCCGGCCCGACCCCGGGGTAGTCCAGCCCGGCCGAGATCGAGTGCGTCTCCCGGGTCTGGCCATCGGCGTCCTGCAGCAGGTAGGTGCGCATGCCATGCAGCACGCCGGGCCGGCCGCCGGCCAGGGTGGCGGCGTGCCGGCCGCTCTCCAGCCCCTCGCCGGCCGCCTCGTAGCCGACCAGGCGGACCCCCTCGTCGGGGACGAAGGCGTGGAAGACGCCCATCGCGTTCGACCCGCCGCCGACGCAGGCCACCACCGCGTCCGGCAGCCGGCCGGTGCGCTCCAGCACCTGCGCGCGGGCCTCAACGCCGATCACCCGCTGCAGGTCGCGCACCAGCATCGGGAACGGGTGCCCGCCCATCACCGAGCCGATCACGTAGTGGGTGTGCGCCACGTTGGTGACCCAGTCGCGCATGGCCTCGTTGATGGCGTCCTTCAGGGTGCGGCTGCCGGTGGTCACCGGCACCACCTCGGCCCCGAGCATCCGCATCCGGGCGACGTTGAGCGCCTGCCGGCGGGTGTCGACCTCGCCCATGTAGACGACGCACTCCAGGCCGAGCGCGGCGCAGGCGGTGGCGGTGGCGACGCCGTGCTGCCCGGCCCCGGTCTCGGCGATCACCCGGGTCTTGCCCATGTCGCGGGCCAGCAGGGTCTGGCCGAGCGCGTTGTTCAGCTTGTGCGAGCCGGTGTGCGCCAGGTCCTCGCGCTTGAGCAGCAGCCGCGCCCCGCCAGCCGCGGCGGACAGCCGGGGCGCCTCGGACAGCGGCGTCGGCCGGCCGACGTAGGTGCGCAGCAAGCGGTCCAGCTCGGCGGTGAAGCCGGCGTCGTGCCGGGCCTTGTCGTAGGCCCGCTCCAGCTCGTCCAGGGCGGCGACCAGCGCCTCGGGCACGAACCGGCCACCGTACGGCCCGAAGTGGCCGGTCGCGTCGGGCAGGGCCTCCGGCCGGGCCAGCGTCTCGTCCACGGTCACCTCTCCTCGTCGATCATCGAGCTATGGTCGCTGGTGGAGATCAACAAGCAACAACAGCTCGATGATCGTCGGGAAGGGGGCGGGTCATCGGGTCGGCCGGGGGGTGGCTGGGTGCGAGCCGGCGGTGACCAGGTCGGCGACGGCCTGGCGCGGGTTGCCCTCCTTGACCAGAGTCTCCCCGACCAGCACCGCGTCGGCGCCAGCGGAGGCGTACGCGATCAGGTCGTGCGGCCCGCGCACCCCGGACTCGGCGATCTTCAGCACGCTGCTCGGCAGGCCCGGCGCGATCCGCTCAAAGACGCTGCGGTCGACCTCGAGGGTGCGCAGGCTGCGAGCGTTGACGCCGATCACCTTGGCGCCGGCCTCGAGCGCGCGGTCCGCCTCCTCCACGGTGTGCACCTCGACCAGCGCGGTCATGCCGAGCGACTCGATCCGGTCCAGCAGGCCGTCGAGCACCTTCTGTTCCAGCGCGGCAACGATCAGCAGCACGATGTCGGCACCGTGCGCCCGCGCCTCGTGCACCTGGTACGGCGTGACCACGAAGTCCTTGCGCAGCAGCGGCACGTCGACGACGGCCCGCACCGCGTCGAAGTCGTCCAGCGAGCCGCCGAACCTGCGGGTCTCGGTCAGCACGCTGATGCACCGCGCACCGCCGGCCGCGTACTCCGCCGCCAGCCCGGCCGGATCCGGGATGGCGGAGAGCTGCCCGGCCGACGGACTGGACCGCTTCACCTCGGCGATCACCCCGACTCCAGGTGCCCGCAGCGCGACCATCGCGTCCCTGGCAGGTGGCGCGGCGGCGGCCAGCCGGCGTACCTCGGCCAGTGGGACGGCGGCCTCACGTGCGGCGAGATCGACCCGGACGCCGACAAGGATCTCGTCGAGCACGCTCAAGTCTGGCCAACTCCCTCGCTCCCCCGGACAGCGCCGGGTCGGCCCATGCTAGCTACCTTGACGCGGCAATAGGTCCCCGGGGGGCGGCCGGATCGGGACCGTGGGCTGGGCCAGCTCGCTGGTGCGCAGGATGCGGACGGTGAAGCAGGCGCCGCCCTCGGGCGCCCGGCCAGCCTGCGCGATGCCACCCAACCGGGTGGTCAGGCCGTGCACCAGGGCCAGGCCCAGCCCGGTGCCGACCTGCCGTACGCCGCGGTACCGCTCGTACAGCGCGGACCGCTCGAACGCCACCGCGCAGTCCCCCGGGGTCAGGCCCGGGCCGCCGTCACGCACCTGGAGCACGGCGTGGGCGCCGTCGACGTAGAGGCCGACGACGATAGGCCGGCCGGCCGGGGTGACCCGCAGCGCGTTCTCGGCCAGGCCGTCGACGATCTGCCGGACCCGGGTGGGATCGGTCCGGGCGTACACCGGGCGGTCCGGAAGCTCGGCGCCGAACCGCACGCCCTCGGCCTCGCAGCGCGCCCGCCACACCCCGGCCGCCTCGCCGAGCAGGCTGGTCAGGTCGACCTCGGCGACGTCGATCCGGAAGTCGGCGGCGCCCAGCCGGGCCAGGTCGAGCAGGTCGCTGACCAGGCGTTCCAGCCGGCGCGCCTCGGCCAGCACGGTCTGCCCCGCCGCGGGCACGTCCGGGCCGGTGGTCACGCCGTCGGCCAGCGCCTCGGCGAACCCGCTGATCGCGGTGAGCGGCGTACGCAGCTCATGCGAGACGGAGAGCAGGAAGTCGCGCTGCCGGGCCTCGCTGTGCTCCAAGGCGCCGGCTAGGGTGTTGATCGACTCGGCGACGTCGGCCACCTCGGCCGGACCCTCGGGGGTGAGCCGGACGTCTCGCGCGCCACCGGCCAGGGCGTGCGCGGCGTACGCGGCCCGGCGTAGCGGCCGGGTCAGCCGGCGGGCCAGCAGGATGCCGGCGGCTACCGCCACGCCGAGCCCGATCAGCAGCGCCAGCAGGGTACGGCGGATCAGTGGGCTGGCCAGGCCGCGGGCGTCAGACCGGCGCTGGGTCACCACCACCGCGCCGCCGCCCTGGGCCGGTCGCGCCTCGACCAGCAGCACCGCTCCGGCGACCGGCCGGGTGGTCGAGATCGACGCGCCGCCGACGACCTGCCGGATCTCCACGGCCGACAGCGCGAGCCGCGGCGCCGGGCCGGTGCTGTCGGCCAGCCGGCCGGCCGCATCGAAGGTGGCCAGGCCGACGTTGGCCACCCGGAGGAAGAGCGGCCGGCTGATCCGGCGTTCGCCCACGTCCGACCGGGCGGCGTCGGCGAGCCGGCCCAGGGTGGCCCGGGCCGAGCTCTCCGCAGCGGCGCTGGCCAGCGAGAACGTGAGCACCCCGCCGAGCAGGACGGTGACCACGGCGACCGCGGTGGTCACCAGCGCGATCCGGGAGGCCAGCGTCGGCCGGGCCGCGCCGGGCCGCGGGGCCGCCGGCTGCGCCGGGGTCGGCCGGGCCGGGGTCGGCCGGGTCACGGCTCTTCGGCGGAGTAGCCGACGCCGCGCACGGTGCGGATCGGGCTGGCCGGGCCGAGCTTGGCCCGGAGCTGGGCGACGTGTACGTCGACCGTGCGGGTGCCGGCCGCGGCGGCGTACCCCCAGACCTGGGAGAGCAGGTGCTCGCGCTCGTAGACCCGGCCGGGCCGGTGCATCAGGAAGGCGAGCAGGTCGAACTCGGTGGTGGTCAGGCTCACCTCGGCCGACCCGACGTACGCCCGGCGGCGGGCTGGGTCGACCCGCACCTGGCCAACCAGCAGGGCGGGCTGGTCGCCGGCGCCCTCCCGGGACCGGCGCAGCACGGTCTTCACCCGGGCCACCAGCTCGCGCGGGCTGAACGGCTTGGTGATGTAGTCATCGGCGCCGATCTCCAAGCCGATTACCCGGTCGACCTCGTCGTCGCGGGCGGTGACGAACAGCACCGGCGTCCAGTCGCCCTCGGAGCGCAGCCGGCGGCACACCTCGGCGCCGTCGAGGCCGGGTCGGCCGGGCAGGCCGACGTCCAGGATGATCGCGACCGGGTGCAGCCGGCGGACCGCCGCCAGCGCCGCCACGCCGTCCGTCTCGACGTGTACGCCGAAGCCCTCCCGGGCGAGGTACAGCCGCTCCAGGTCGGCGATCGCCCGCTCGTCCTCGACGACGAGCACCAGGCCCTTGCTGCTGGCACCGCTCTCCGGCATCGGCCCTCCCGGTGTGCACCGTACGGCGGCACCGTACGGCGGCCCACCCATGTGGTGACCTGTTGGTGCCCGGAGACCCCGACAGGTCACCACAACGCCGACAGGTCACCACACGGGCGGCACGGACAACGACAGGTCACCACAACGCCGAGAGGTGACCACAACGAGGAGGGGGGTGGGTCAGGTGGTCGGGTCGTGGCCGCGGTCCAGGGCGTCCCAGAGCACGGCGTTGGTCGGCGGGCCGGCGGTGCCTCCGGCCACCGGCTCGACCTGCCGGCCGGCTGGGGCGTCGTACCGTCCGGACAGCGCCGGCCAGCCGCGCCCGCGCAGCAGCGCCGCCGTCCCGGACGCCGCGAGCAGCAGGCCGCCAACCGCCGCCAGCACCGGCCAGAACAGCACCGCGGCGGGCCGGACCGGCGCGGCCAGGTCGCGGCCGGGCAGCGGCTGGGTGAGCAGCCCGGCCACGCCGGTCGACCCGGGCGCGGCCAGCCGGGCGACCGCGATGCCGGCGATCAGCAGCCCGCACGCCGCGAGCACCACGCCGACCGCCACCCGGCCCCACCGCCGGGTGGCCAGCAGCCCGACCACGCCAGCCAGCCCGACCAGCCCGAGCGCCGGCACCAGCGGGGCGACCGCACGACCGGACAGGGTCACCATGACGTCGGCCAGCGGCCGCAGCCGGGGCACCGCCACCAGCACCCACCCCCGAGCACCGGCGACCAGCACGAGCAGGGCACCGAGCCCGGCCGCGGCCAGCGCGAGCACCAGCTCCCGGCGGGGCGCGCCAGGCCGCGGACCGGTCATCCGACCTGCCGCTCCACCGGCGCGACCGGCAGCACATCGGCGTCGAAGCAGGTCCGGTCGCCGGTGTGGCAGGCCGCGCCGACCTGGTCGACACGGACCAGCACGGCGTCGCCGTCGCAGTCCAGCGCGACCGACCTCACCCATTGCTGGTGGCCGGAGGTGTCCCCCTTGACCCAGTACTCCTGCCGGCTGCGGGACCAGTAGGTGCACCGGCCGGTGGTGAGAGTGCGGTGCAGCGCCTCGTCGTCCATCCAGCCGACCATGAGCACCTCACCAGTGTCGTACTGCTGCGCGACCGCGCAGAACAGCCCGTTGGCGTCACGCTTGAGCCGGGCGGCGATGGCCGGGTCGAGATCGCTGGGTCGGACGGGTGCTGGCATGCGGACTATTCTGCCCGGCCGACGCCACGGCAGGCGCCGCGGGCTCACCCGGGCGCGCTCACCAGCGGGGCGGTGTGGTGGCCCTCGCCGCGGCCCGGCCGAACAGCAGCACGGTCACCACCACGCAACTGGCCAGGTAGACCACGGCCGCGCCGGGGTTCGAACTGTTGCCGGCCGCGTTGAGAAGGGCGATCAGCCAGAACACCCCGAAGACGATCTGCAGCACCGCGCTGGCGATCCGGGCGCCGTTGGAACGTTTGAACAGGAAAACCGCCAGTGCGATCATCGTGCCGGACACCGCCAGGATAAGCACCCCGGCCACGACCAGCGCGTTGCGGATGCCGTTCCCCAGACTGGTGCCGACGCCGGTGTCCCGGACCATGTCAGCCAACGTGTTGCCGGCCAGGATCGCGACCAGGCCGAAGATCACGAACGGCACACACTGCACGATCTGCACCACGCCCGCCACGATGAGGCCCGGCGACGCCGGCCCCTGTTGGCCGCCGGGCGAGCCGTACTGGCCCGGCATCGGCCCGACGCCGTACTGACCCGGCGGGCCGTACTGACCGGGCGCCGGCTGCACGGGCTGGCCGTACTGACCCGGCGGCTGGCCGTACGGGTTGCTCCATGGGTCGTTCGGACTGGTCACTGTCATCCCCTCCGGACCGAGCAGTGCGTGTGCCCCCAGCATGCCAGCGGCCGGACCCGATCGGGACGGTTTACGGCCTTGCCGCCGGTTCGCACCGGGGCTATCTTAATTCCACGAACGTAGGATTTCTGGAGGAGCGATGGCAGACATCGCCGTGGAGGTGCACGGGCTGGTCGTCGACCGGGGCGGCCGGCGGGTGCTGCACGGGCTGGACTTCACCGTCACCGCGGGCAGCGTGACCGGCCTGGTCGGTCCGAGCGGGGGCGGCAAGACCACTCTGATGCGCTGCCTGGTCGGGGTGCAGCGGATCGTGGCCGGTGAGGTGACGGTGCTCGGCCAGCCCGCCGGCACTGCCGCCCTGCGCGCCCGGGTCGGCTACGTGACCCAGGCCCCGAGCGTGTACGGCGACCTGTCCGTGCGCGACAACGCGCGGTACTTCGCCGCGGTGGCTGGCGTCCCCACCAGCCGGATCGACCCGGTGCTGCACCGGGTGGGGCTGGCCAGGGACGCGGGCGCCCTGGTCAGCAGGCTCTCCGGCGGGCAGCAGTCGCGCGCCTCGCTCGCCTGCGCCCTGCTCGGCGAGCCGGACCTGCTCGTGCTCGACGAGCCGACCGTCGGCCTCGACCCGGTGCTCCGCCGGGACCTGTGGGTGCTGTTCGCCGAGCTAGCCGCGGACGGCACCACCCTGCTGGTGTCCAGCCACGTGATGGAGGAGGCCGGCCGCTGCGAGCGGCTGCTGCTGCTCCGCGACGGGCGGCTGGTGGCGGACGACACCCCGGCCGCGATCCGGTCCCGGACCGGCACCGGCGACCTGGACGAGGCCTTCCTGCGGCTGGTGGAGTCCGCCGTCCCGGAGACCAGCGCCAGCGAGCGGGAGGTGAGCGCGACATGAGCGCCCGCCGTACGCTGGCGACCGCTCGCCGGGTGCTCACCCAGCTCCGCTCCGACCACCGGACGATCGCGCTGCTGCTGGTGGTGCCGTGCGTGCTGCTGACCCTGTTCAAGTATGTCTACGCCAGCTCGCCGGGCGTCTTCGACCGGGCCGGCCTGCCCATGCTCGGAGTCTTCCCGCTGGTCACGATGTTCCTGGTCACCAGCATCGCGATGGTGCGTGAGCGGACCACCGGCACGCTGGAGCGGCTGCTCACCACGCCGCTGGCCAAGCTTGACCTGCTGGTGGGGTACGCGCTCGCCTTCGGCCTGCTGGCGCTGGTCCAGGCCGGCCTGGTCTCCGCGGTCGCGCTCGGCCTGCTCGGGCTCGACATACGGGCCGGTGTCGGCGTCGTGCTGGTGGTCGCGGTGGCCAACGCGCTGCTGGGGATGGCGCTCGGGCTGCTGCTGTCGGCGTTCGCGCAGAACGAGTTCCAGGCGGTCCAGTTCCTGCCGGCCGGGATCCTGCCGCAGGTCCTGCTGTGCGGCCTGCTCACCCCCCGGGACCGGATGGCGTCCTGGCTGACGGCGGTCTCCGACGTGCTGCCGATGAGCTACTCGGTGGACGCGCTGGTGCAGGCCAGCCGGTCGGCGGCGGTGACGTCCACCCTCGTGACGGACGTCGGGATCGTGCTGGGCTGCATGGTCGCGGCGCTCGCGCTGGGCGCAGTGACCCTGCGCCGCCGGACCGGATGAGCGCGCCGGACCGGAGCACCTGAGCCTGATGAGTACGGCGGCACCGCGGGGCCGGGGTCGGCGGCCCGGCACCGGCAACACTCGCGAGGACATCATCCGGGCGGCTCGCGACGTCTTCGGCCGGCACGGGTACGACGGCGCCACGCTGCGTGCGATCGCGGCCCGGGCCGGCGTTGACCCCGCGATGGTGCGGCACTTCTTCGGCGACAAGGACGGGCTGTTCCGGGCCGCGCTGAACGTGCCGTTCGACCCCGGGACAGCGCTGCCGGCGCTGCTCGCCGGAGGCACGGACGGGCTGGGCGAGCGGCTCGTGCGGTTCTTCCTGTCGGTGTGGGAGAGCGACCCGGCGGCGGAGGGTGGCGGGCCGAGCCCGTTCGTGACGTTCCTGCGCGGCGCGGCCAGCCACGAGACCTCGGCCGCGCTGCTGCGCGACCTGATCACCCGTCGGGTCTTCGGGCCGCTGCTGGCCGAGCTGGACGCCGACGACGGGATGCTACGGGCGACCCTGGTCGGCAGCCAGCTCGTCGGCCTCGGCATGGCCCGCTACGTGGTGCGGATCGAGCCGCTCGCATCCCTCCCGGCGGACCGGCTGGTCCGGATCTATGGCCGCACCGTGCAGCGTTACCTCACCGGCGACCTGGAGTAGGCGGCCGCTCGCCGGCTCGTCACCAGGCGCGGCACCGCACATCGCCGTACGATCAACACGTGACGCGCCTCGCCGCGGCCGAGCGGGCCGCCCTGTGCGACCTGCTGGAGACCGTCGGGCCGGAGGCACCGACGCTGTGCGAGGGCTGGACGGCGTACGACCTAGCGGTGCATCTGGCGGTCCGCGACCGCGACCACCTCGCCGCGCTGGGCGCCGTCGTCCCGGCGCTGGCCGACCGGACCGCGCGGGCCGCACGCGAGTTCAAGGACACGCACAGCTTCGCCGAGGCGATAGAGCTGGTCCGGTCCGGCCCGCCGGCGTGGGGCCCGGTCGGGCTGCCCCTGCTCGGCGACCAGCTCAACCTGTTCGAGTACGTGATCCACTACGCCGACGTGCATCGGGCCCAGCCGGGCTGGCAGCCACGGGAGGTCCCGGCCGAGCTGAACGACGCGATCTGGTCCCGGCTGCGGGTGGTCGGCCGGATGCTTTACCGCAACGCGCCGGTCGGCGTGCAGGCCGAGCGGGGGGACGGCACGTCGATCACCCTGCGCAAGGGCATCTCGCCGGTGACCCTGGTCGGCGAGCCGATCGAGGTCGCGCTGTTCGGCTTCAACCGGCGGTACGCCGCCACGCTGGAGTTCCGCGGCAGCAGCGCCGCGATCGCCCGGCTGCACACCGCCCACCTTGGCATCTGACCCGCCCTTTCCCGGCGATCATCAAGGTCCGTGTGGTGACCTATCGGCGTTGTGGTGACCTGTCGGGAAAGCGGGGCGGTCAGGGCTGCTGGCCATAGCTGGCCAGCTTGGCTGTCACCCGGTCGATCTCGGCCGGGTCGAGCAGCGTGGCCGGTCGGCCGGTGCCGATCACCCGCAACGCGACCTCGCACAGCCACTCCAGGTGGCGCGCCCGGTCGTAAGCCTGCCCGAGGGTGTCACCGAGCGTGATGGCACCGTGGTTGCTGAGCAGGCACCCGGTCCGGCCGGCCAGCGCCGCGACAGCGTTGTCGGCCAGCTCCGCCGTCCCGTACGTCGCATAGGCCGCGACCCGGACCGGCCCGCCGAACATCGCCGTGTAGTAATGCACCAGCGGCACCTCGTCAACCAGGCAGGACAGCGCCGTGGCGGCCACCGGGTGAGTGTGCACAACCGCCCCGACACCCGCCCCGGCCCCGTACACCGCGAGATGCATCGGCAGCTCGCTGGTTGGCCGCAGCGGACCGTCCACCACGGACCCGTCCAGCCGGTGCACGCCGACCAGCTCCGGCCGCAGCGACTCGTACGCCAGCCCGGACGGCGTGACCGCGACCAGCTCGCCGGCCCGCACGCTGACGTTGCCCGCCGTACCGACCACCAGCCCGTCCGCGACCAGCCGCTGGCAGGTCGCGACCACCGCCGCCCGCTCGGCTGCCAGCAGCACGGCGGTCAGCGCACCGGGTGGCCGGCGGCCCGCAGCGCCGCCTTGGCATCAGCGATACGCAACGTACCGAAATGGAAAACGCTGGCGGCGAGCACAGCGTCCGCGCCGGCCGCCACCGCGGGCGGGAAGTCAGCCGCCGCGCCCGCCCCACCACTGGCGATCACTGGCACGGTCGACACCGCCCGGACCGCCCGGATCAGCTCGGTGTCGAAGCCGGCCCGGGTGCCGTCGGCGTCCATCGAGTTGAGCAGGATCTCCCCCACGCCGAGCTCCTGGCCCCGCGCGGCCCACCACACCGCGTCGATCCCGGTGCCACGCCGGCCACCGTGCGTGGTCACCTCGAAACCGCTCGGCGTTGCTCCGCTCGGGTGCGGGTGTCCCGCGGTGCCGCTCGGGTGCGGGTGTCCCGCAGAGCCAACAGCTCGCCGTACGTCGAGGGAGAGCACCAGCACCTGGGAGCCGAAGCGTTCGGCGATCTCGGCGATCAGCTCCGGCCGGGCGATGGCCGCGGTGTTCACCGAGACCTTGTCTGCGCCGGCCCGCAGCAGCGCGTCCACATCGGACACCGCCCGGATCCCGCCGCCCACGGTGAGCGGGATGAACACCTCCTCGGCGGTACGCCGGACCACCTCGTAGGTGGTCTCCCGGTGCTGGGCCGACGCGGTCACGTCCAGGAAGGTCAGCTCGTCGGCGCCCTCGGCGTCATACCGCCGGGCTAGCTCGACCGGGTCGCCGGCGTCGCGCAGGCCGGCGAAGTTGACGCCCTTGACCACCCGGCCGGCGTCCACGTCCAGGCACGGGATCACCCGCACGGCCACGCCGCCGCCAGCACTCATCCGCCGGGCTCCGAGACGGCGGCCAGCGCCTCCGGCAGGGTGAAGGCCCCGGCGTACAGCGCCTTGCCGACGATCGTGCCCTCCACCCCGGCCGGCACCAGCCCGGCGATGGCCCGCAGGTCGGCCAGGGACGACACCCCGCCGCTGGCGATCACCGGCCGGTCGGTGTGCGCGCACACCTGGCGCAGCAGGTCCAGGTTGGGCCCGGTCAGGGTGCCGTCGCGGCGTACGTCGGTGACGACGTACCGGGCGCAGCCCTCGGCGTTCAGCCGGGCCAGCACCTCGAACAGCTCGCCGCCCTCGCGGGTCCAGCCCCGGCCGGCCAGCGTGGTGCCGCGCACGTCGAGCCCGACCGCGACCCGCTCGCCGTGCTCGGCGATGGCCTTGGCGCACCAGTCCGGATCCTCCAGCGCGGCCGTGCCGACGTTGACCCGGGCACAGCCGGTGGCCAACGCAGCGGCCAGCGACGCGTCGTCCCGGATGCCGCCGGACAGCTCGACCCGCACGTCCAGCGCGCCGACGACCCGGGCGAGCAGGTCGGCGTTGCTGCCCCGGCCGAACGCCGCGTCCAGGTCGACCAGGTGGATCCACTCCGCGCCGCCACGCTGCCAGGCCAGCGCCGCCGCCAGCGGGTCGCCGTACGACGTCTCGCTGCCGGCCTCGCCCCGCACCAGGCGGACCGCCCGGCCGCCGGCGACGTCGACCGCGGGCAGCAGCGTCAGCCGCGTCGGCCAGCTCCCTACCGTCATCGCAGCGTCGCCAGCCAGTTGCGCAGCACCTGGGCGCCGGCGTCCGCGGACTTCTCCGGGTGGAACTGGGTGGCCATCAGCGGCCCACGCTCGACCGCCGCCACGAAGCTCCCGCCGTGCTCGGCGGTGGTCACCAGCCCGTCGACCGCCAGCCGCCCGGACGCCGTCACGGCGTAGGAGTGCACGAAGTAGAACCGCTCGTGCTCCACACCGCGGAACAGCACCGAGCCGGCCGGCGGAGCCACCGTGTTCCAGCCCATGTGCGGCAGCACCGGCGCGGTCAGCCGGCCGACCGTGCCGGGCAGCAGCCCGAGCCCGGCGGTGACCACGCCGTGCTCGTCTCCGCGCTCGAACAGCACCTGCATGCCCACGCAGATCCCCAGCACCGGCTGGTCCCGGGCGACCCGCTTGAGCACCACCGTGGCACCGTCGGTGTCCACCAGCCCGGCCATGCAGGCGGCGAACGCGCCCACGCCCGGCAGCACCAGCCCGTCCGCGGCCAGCGCGGCGGCCGGGTCGGCGGTCACCTCGGCCTCGGCGCCGGCCCGGGCCACCGCCCGCTGGGCCGAGCGCAGGTTGCCCGAACCGTAGTCGAGCACCACGACCCTCGGCCTCACCGCACGCCCCTCACAGCACGCCCTTGGTGCTCGGCACGCCATCCGCCCTCGGGTCCAGCGCGGCCGCCTCGCGCAACGCCCGGGCGAGCGCCTTGAACTGCGCCTCGACGATGTGGTGCGCGTCCCGGCCGGCGAGCACCCGGATGTGCAGCGCGATCCGGGCATGGTGCGCGAAGGACTCGAAGACGTGCCGGGTCAGCGTGGTGGCGTAGACCGGGCCGATCGTCGGCGGCAGGTTGTCCGGCTCGGCGTGCACCAGGTACGGCCGGCCGGACAGGTCCACCGCGGCCTGCACCAGCGTCTCGTCCAGCGGGACCAGCGCGTCGCCGAACCGCCGGATGCCGGCCTTGTCGCCGAGCGCCTGGGCGAACGCCTGGCCGAGCGCGATGGCGGTGTCCTCGACCGCGTGGTGGGCGTCGACGTGCAGGTCGCCCTTGGTCCGCACGGTCAGGTCAAACCCGCCGTGCTTGCCGAGCTGGTCGAGCATGTGGTCGTAGAAGCCGATGCCGGTGTCCACATCGGACACTCCGGTGCCGTCGAGGTCGATCTCGACCAGCACCGAGGTCTCCTTGGTCTCCCGCTCGACCCGGCCCGTCCTCATCCCCGCTCCCCTTCCGCCCGCTCCTGGGGTGCGACCTCCTGGGGTGCGACCTCGGCCAGCGCGGCGAGGAAGCCGTCCACCTCGGCCGGCGTACCGACGGTGACCCGCAGCCAGCCGGGCAGGCCGACATCGCGCACCAGCACGCCGCGGTCCAGCAGCGCCCGCCAGGCCGCCGCCGAGTCGCGGAACCGGCCGAACAGCACGAAGTTCGCGTCGCTGGGCACGCAGGCCAGCCCGAGCGGCGGCAGCGCGGCCACAACCCGATCCCGCTGCGCCTTGATCATGGCCACGGTGGACAGCAGCGCCGGGGTGTGCCGCAGCGCCGCCCGGGCCACCGCCTGGGTGAGGGCGGAGAGGTGGTACGGCAGCCGGACGAGCTGCAGCGCCTCGACCACCGCCGGGTCGGCGGCCAGGTAGCCGACCCGCAGCCCGGCCATCGCGAACGCCTTGGACATCGTCCGGGTCACCACCAGCCGCCGGTACGCCGGCAGCAGCGACAGCGCGCTCGGCGTGCCGGGCCGGGCGAACTCGGCGTAGGCCTCGTCGACCACGACCATGCCGGGCGCCGCCTCGGCCACCGCCTCGATCACGTCCAGGCCGAGCGCGGTGCCGGTCGGGTTGTTCGGCGAGCAGAGGAAGACGACGTCCGGCGCGTGCTCCTTGACCTGGGCGACGGCCCGGGCGGCGTCGACGGTGAAGTCGCCCTCGCGCATCCCGTCGACCCAGCCGGTGCCGGTGCCGTCGGCGATGATCGGGTGCATCGAGTACGACGGGCTGAAGCCGACCGCCGTCCGGCCAGCCCCGCCGAAGGCCTGCAGCACCTGCTGCAGGATCTCGTTCGAGCCGTTGGCCGCCCAGACGTGCCGGGTGGTCAGGCCGTGGCCGAGGTAGCCGGCCAGGTCGGCACGCAGGGCGACGGCGTCCCGGTCGGGGTACCGGTTGAGCCCGGCCGCCTCGGCCCGCACGGCGGCCACGATGTCGTCGGCCAGCCCGGCCGGGATCGGGTGCGAGTTCTCGTTGGTGTTCAGCCGGACCGCGACGTCGAGCTGCGGCGCGCCGTACGGCGTCTTGCCTCGCAGCTCCGGCCGGATCGGCAGGTCGTCGAGGCGGGTCATCCCTGCCCCCGGATCTGGACGGCGTTGACGTGCGCGTGCAGCTCCTCGGCGCCCCCCAGCGCGGCCACGTGCGGCGCCGCCTCGGCCAGCGCCTCGCGGGTGCACTCGACCACATGGATGCCGCGCAGGAAGCTCTGCACCGACAGGCCGCCGGAGTGCCGGGCGGTGCCCCCGGTGGGCAGCACGTGGTTGGACCCGGCCAGGTAGTCGCCGAGCGGCACCGGGGCGTACGGCCCGACGAAGATCGCGCCGGCGTTGCGCGCCCGGGCGGCCACCGCGGCGGGGTCGACCGTGTGCACCTCCAGGTGCTCCGGCGCCCAGGCGTCCACCACGGCCAGGCCGGCGTCGAGGTCGTCGACCAGCACGTACGCCGACTGGCCGGCCAGCGCCTTCTCCACCCGGGCCTGGTGCGGCGTGGCCGCGACCTGCCGGGCCACCTCGTCGGCCACCGCCTCGAGGAGCTGTTCGCTCGCCGTGACCAGCAGGCAGCTCGACAGCTCGTCGTGCTCGGCCTGCGCGACGATGTCGGCAGCCACCCACTCGGGCACGGCGGTGTCGTCGGCCAGGATCGCGACCTCGGACGGCCCGGCCTCGGAGTCGATGCCGACGACACCCTTGACGTGCCGCTTGGCCGCCGCGGTGTAGACGTTGCCCGGCCCGGTCACCAGGTCGACCCGGGCGCACTCGGCGGTGCCGTAGGCGAACATGGCCACGGCGACCGCCCCGCCAGCGGCGTACACCTCCTCGACGCCGAGCAGCGCGCAGGCGGCCAGGATCTCGGGGTGCGGCAGGCCGCCGTACGCGACCTTGGGCGAGGAGGCCAGCGCGATCGACCCCACCCCGGCGACCTGGGCCGGGACGACGTTCATCACGACGCTGGACGGGAGCGCGACGACGCCGCCGGGGACGTAGAGGCCGACCCGGCCGACCGGGACGAACCGCTCGGTCACCCGCAGGCCGGGGCGAACCTCGACGGTCTCGTCAGTACGGCGCTGGGCGGCGTGCACCGCCCGGGTCCGGTCGATGGCCTCCTCCAGCGCGGCCCGGACCGCCGGGTCCAGCGCGTCGAGGGACAGGCGCAGCGTCTCGGCCGGCACCCGCGCCTCGGCCAGCTCGACGCCGTCGAAGCGCGCGGTGTACTCGCGGACCGCCTCGCCGCCGCGCTCGCGTACGTCGTCGCAGATCCGGCGGACGCCGTCCAGCGCGGCCTCGACGTCGAGCACGGCGCGGGGGAGCACGTCGCGGGGGTCGGTCGTGGAGCCACGCAGGTCGATGCGCTGGGGCATGGTCGGGGCCTTCCTCGGTTCGCCGGTGCCGGGTCGCGGCAGGGCCTCAGCGGAGCTGGGCATCAGCCTACTGTCGCCGGTGCCGGGCCCGGCGGCTGCCCGATGCGACCACCTAAACTCGGGTGCGTGCCGGAGTCGATCCCCCTCTTCCCGCTTGGAACGGTGCTCTTCCCGGGCATGGTGCTGCCGCTGCACATCTTCGAGGAGCGGTACCGCGAGCTGGTGCGCGAGCTGGTCACCCAGGAGGACCGCGTCCGGGAGCTCGGCGTGGTCGCGATCCGGCAGGGCTGGGAGGTCGGGACGGACGCCGTCGCCGCGCTGCACGAGGTGGGCTGCGCGGCCGAGCTGCGGCAGGTGACCCGGCATCCGGACGGGAAGTTCGACATCGTGGCGGCGGGGACACGGCGGTTCCGGCTGCTGGAGGTCGACCCGGTCAGCCGGCCGTACCTGGTGGGCACCGTGGAGTGGCTGGCCGACGCCGCGGACCCGGCCGGCGAGGCGACGCTGCTGGTGCCCGGGGTGGGTGCCCTGTTCCTCAAGTACGTTGCCGCGGTGGCCACTGCCCGGGGTGGGCGGGTCAACCGGCCCGAGCTGCCGGAGGACCCGGGGGTGCTCTCCTTCCTGGTCGCCTCGGCGGCGCTGCTGACCATGGAGGACCAGCAGGCGCTGCTGGAGCAGTCCTCCAGCCGGGAGCGGCTGCTGGCCGAGGCGCGGCTGCTGACCCGGGAGACCACCATGCTGCGCACCCTGCGCGTCGTGCCGGCACCGCTGTCGGAGCTGCCCGCCCCCACCGGCCTGAACTAGCGCCGGCAGCGCCGGTCCCGGGAGCCCCGGCCCCGGTCCCGGCCGCCTCAAGTCACGGGCTCAGCGGACGACCTCGACGAGGACCTTGTCGAGCTGCTCGGCGATGCTGTCCCAGCTATACCGCTTGACCATGAGATGCCGCGCGGCCGTGCCGAGCCGGTCGGCGAGCAACGGGTCGTCGGCCAGCTTGTGCAGCGCGCTGCTGAGAGACTCCACGCTCTTGTCCGCCACCAGCACGTGCTCGCCGTCCAGGAACGCCGTCCCGTGCAGCGCCTCGGCGAAGGTCACCGTGGGCAGCCCCGCCGCCAGCGACTCCAGCAGCTTGATCTTCGTCCCGCCGCCGTGCGCCACCGGGACCAGGGACAGGTCGGCCGCCCGCAGGTACGGGCCGATGTCCTTGACCATCCCCGTCTCGACCAGGCCGCCCTCGACCAAGCCGCCCTCGACCAGGCCGCCCTCGACCCGCGGCTGCCCCACCTCCCCGAGCAGCAGGAACGTGAACCGGTCCTCCTGCGTCGCGAGCCGCCGTACCCACTCCGCGGCGACCTTGTTCGGCGGCACGTTCCCGCCCGTGAAGAACACGGTCGGGCGGTCCGGCAGGCCGAGCACCCGCTTGGCCTCCGCCCGCTCCTCCCGGGTCACCGGCTGGTAGCGCTCGGTGTCAGCGCCGTTCGGGATCTCGATCACCCGCGCCGGGTCGGCGCCGTACTGGGACACGAACCGGTCGCTGTCAGCCGCGCTGACCGTGAGCACGACGTCGGCGTGCGCCACGGCGTCCGCCTCGGCCCGCCGGATGCGCTCCAGCCAGGGCCGCCGGAAGCGGGCGTTCGCGGCCTCGGCGTACGAGCTGAACTTGTCTACCTCGATGTTGTGCGACGCGTAGACGAGCGGTGCGTTCGGGCGTTGCCGCCGGCAGTACCCGAACTGCCAGGGAAACTCGACGAGCACGACGTCGGCCCAGCGGATGAGCCCGTTGAGCCGGGCGGGCCGGGTCAGGCCGAGCGCGGCACCACTCAGGATCGGCGCGCTCACCCACGACCGCTCCGCGATCTCGCCGACCAGCGACGCCAGCGGATGCGAGAACTGGAGGTCGACGTACGACGAGGAGTGCTGTACCTCCCGGACGGTGGGGACCGAGAGCAGCCGGCTGGCGCGCGCCTGGGAGAACCCGACCACCTCGTGCGACCGGCCGAGCCGGCACAGCAGGTTGAAGACCCGGACGGCGGAGCCCCGCCGAGCCGGGATGGCGATCCGTGGCGAGACGTCCAGAATCTTCAGCCTGGGCCGGCGCGTCTGCGCGTCATCGGTCGCCACGGCGCATCACGATAGTGGAGCAGGCGGTCTTCGGCGCGCCGATGAGCTGGGCTGACCTCGCGGGATGTCAGCCGGGGAGCCAGGAGACGTGGCCGCGCAGCAGCGCGTAGCCGACAAAGGCCACCGTGTCGAGCAGCGTGTGCGCGACGACCAGCGGCCACAGCCGGTTCGTACGCTGCCAGAACCAGCCGAAGAGCAGGCCCATCAGCAGGTTGCCCAGCCCACCGCCGAAGCCCTGGTACAGGTGGTACGACCCGCGCAGCACCGCCGAGCCGAGCAGGGCGGCGTGCTCCGCGACACCGAGCTGGCGCAGTCGGGTGACCAGGTAGCCGACCACCAGCACCTCCTCGGCCCAGGCGTTGCCGGCCGCGGCCAGGATCAGCACCGGGGTCCGCCACCACGCCCCGCCGAGGGTGGTCGGCAGCACGGTCAGGTTCAGGTCCAGTGCCCGGGCGAGCAGGTAGAGCCCCAGCCCGGGTACGCCGACCAGCGCGGCTAGCCCGGCACCGGCCCCAGCGTCCCGGCCGAGCGTGCCGGGGGGGCCGCGGACCAGGCCGATTGCCGCCGGCCCGATCCCGCTCCGCCAGAGCAGGTACGCGCCCAGCCCGCCCCACGCCGCGAGCTGCAGCACCCCGGCAAGCTGGAAGAGCAGGTCGACAAGCTGGGCGGCGGCCTGCGGCGGGTTCAGGGACACCGCCTGGGCGCTCAGCGGCCTCGGTCGCAGCAGCGCGTCCAGCAGGGCCAGCAGGCTGCGCAGCCCGGACAGCCCGAGGGTGACACTGAGGACGAGCACCAGCTCCAGCGCCAGCCCGCGCCGCTCGGCCGGGTCGGTGACCACGGCGGGCGGTGCCGGCCGGCCATGCGGCGGTGCGGCGCCGACGGTCAATCCGGGTCCGGGTTGCCCAGGTCGTCACGGGCCGCGAAGCCGACCACGATCAGGTACGCCAGCACCGCGACGAACCCCTCGGCCATGATAAACGCCGTCGCCCGCAGCCGGACCGGGCTGAACACGACGGCACCAACCTGGCGCAGCGCCTGCGCGGCCGGCGGCCCAGCCATGAGCTCGCCGAGCATCTTGGTCGCTATCGCCCCGGCCACGCCACCGGCCGCCAGCGCCGCCGGCATCAGCCAGCCCCGGGCCGGGCGGGGCAGCCAGGCCAGCAGGCCGGCCAGCACGCCGATCGCCAGGGTGATCACGAGGTACCAGCCGTCGGCCGCGACGAACACCTCCGACTCCGGTCTGGTGGCGACCGCCTGGCCCGGCCCGGTCACCTGGTAGGGCAGCCGCGGCGCCAGCCGCACCCACAGCAGCCCGGCCAGCAGCCCGGCCAGAACCAGCCCCACCACCAGCACGACGGCCCACCGGATCTCGCCCAGGCGGGGCCGGTGTGACCGTCGGCGGGCCGGCCGGACCGGGCTCATCGGGTATGCCGGCACCGCACCCAGGTGAACCGGCTGGCGCTGGGAGACCGAGGGGGGCGGCCGGTACGGCTGGGATGGCGGCCACTCGTCGACCTGACCCGCGGGGTTCGGGCCGCCGGGCTCTCCGCCGCGCTCAGCGGCCCACCCGGCGGCGGGCTCCGGGTCGTACGCCCAGCCGTGCGCTGGCCCGTGTGCCGGGTCGCTCATCCCGTGTTCCCTTCGGCCGGCCCCGAGTAGCCGTGGCGGTTCCCCTCAGTTTGACAGGCCGTCATGGACACACCAGCCGGCCGCCGCTGACCACGGCCAGCGGCCGCCGCCACACCTCCGGCTCGACCAGCGGGTCGCCGCACAGCAGCACGACCGACGCCGGCCGGCCGAGCTCGATCCGGCCGAGGCCCGGCGCCCGCATCCCTGCCGCGGCGGCCGACCCCTCGGTGGCTGCACGCAGCGCGCCGGGCCGGCCCAGCCCGGCGTCCGCCAGCCGGTCCAGCTCGCGCGGGTCCACCCCGGGCCGGGTCCCGGCGTTGCCGAGGTCGGTGCCGTACAGCAGCCGGACCCCGGCCCGGTGCAGGTCGGCCGCGTTGGCCGCCGCGTCCCGCCCGTCGCCACCGGAGAAGAACGCCTGCAACGTGGAGACCACCGGGATGCCGGCCGTGGCGATGCGGTGCACCAACGGCTCGGGCAGCCGGCGTGCCGGGACGTGCGCGAGCTCGTCCACCCCGGCGTCCAGGGCGCGCGCCACCATCTCGGACCGCAGCGCGTGCGCGGTGACCGCGAGCCCGGCCCGATGCGCGGCGTCCACCACGGCCCGCACCACGGGCGGGGACGGCACCGGCCAGCCGGGGCCTGGCTCCAGCGCGATCTTGATCAGGTCGGCGCCGTCCGCCGCCAGGTCGCGGACGAGCCGGCCGGCCGCCTCCGGTGAGCTCGCGAAGGCCGCGAAGCCGGCCGCGCCCCAGGACCGGGACGGGTACCCGCCCGGCGCGGTGACCACCGGCCCGGCGACAGCTACCCACGGCTGGCCCGGCGGCGGCCCACCCAGCGGCCCGGGCCTGGTGCGCCAGGCCCAGGCGTCGGCCGGCGGGGCACCGAGGTCGCGGACACCGACCACCCCGCCGCGCACGGCCTCCGCCGGCCCGCCAAAGGCCAGGTGCACGTGCGCGTCCACCACACCCGGACCGATCCAGCGGCCCGGACCGCCGAGCACCGGCAGGTCAGCGGGTACGGCGAGCTGCCCGGCCGGGCCCAGCGCGGCCACGGTGCCGTCGCCGGCCACGATGAGCAGGCCGTCGTAGGCGTCCGCGCCGCCGCCCGGCCATAACCTGCCCCGCAGCACCACTCCCCGGCCGAGGCTGCCTGGCACCCGAACCGTTCCGCCGCGTGAGTTCCCGCCGACCACCGGGCTCAGCTCACCCCCTCCGCCGGTCAACGACCCTCGCCCTCGTCGAGGCTCCCGTCGAGGCCAAGGCCTGGTCGAGGACGACGACGACCGCTGCAATGCCATGCGCTGCAATGACCACACGCCAGAGCGGTGTCCACGCCTCCACCAGCCGAACCCTACCGGCTCGGTCCCACCGCATGCGGGCGAACCGGCACCCGGGGGCAGGCTGATGACTGCACACCAGCTTCTGCCCACGGGTCACCGGCGCCTCTACCCGACCGATGTCCACCTGCTCACCCCTGCTCGTTTTCGGTGTCGGTGGTGGCGGATGGGTTTTCGTTCTGGGTCTATTGTGCGTGGTGGTAGAAATTCGGGTAGCCCGTCGTGGGCTATTCTCACGTCCCAGCCGTTGTGGTGTACGACGCGGTGGTGGTGTCCGCAG